>CAZNGF010000031.1:0-31422 GCA_964572855.1 uncultured Thermotogae bacterium
AGCTGATGGGTCGCAATCCCCTCCTTCTGCGAGGCAAACGCCTCTTTAGTTGCATGTCCTTGTGGACTAGCAACCCCATCGGGTATTAGTCCCTGTTTCCAGGGGTTATCCCCGTCAGAAGGGTAGGTTGATCACGTGTTACTCACCCGTTCGCCGCTTTACTCGTTCCGCAGATCCGAAGATCGTTGGAACTTTCTCGCTCGACTTGCATGTATTAAGCGCGCCGCCAACGTTCACCCTGAGCCGGGATCATACTCTCTAAGTTGAATACATCTCAAGGTGACAGGTAAAAGCACCTGTTCTTGTGCGTGTGTGCGGGCTGACTATCCACATGTCAAAGATCGATGAGGTGTGCTCCCATCAGGAGCGAACCACAGTATACCGGGGCGTGGGGGGGTTGTCAAGCAAGAAGCGGAGAGGAGGGAAGAGGGGGAATAGAAGAGGGAAAACCCTTCCTCCCACCTCTGTTTTCCCTGCTTACGTATGCTTGTCGGCCACGCTGGAGGCGGCGTAAGCGTCCGGCTTGATCTTGACCGGAAAGCCCGAGCCCACGATCATGCCCACGACGCCGTCGACGAGATCGCGCGTCTTGCCGTTCTGGCCCACGTCGACGTGGATCTCGAAGTTGAAGTCCAACAGCGTGTGCGACTCCAGCGCCTCCATGAGCGCCTTGGCCAGCTCGAACGAGAGCGCGGCCTCCCGGTAGATGCGCTTGGTCAGCTCGCGGTAAATCCCTTCGCGGCTGCGCTTCCAGAAGTAGCGCCCGCCCTTGCCCACGCGGCGCAGGATGATCGCCGAGACGAAGTCGGTCTCGCCCAGAGAAGGGTGCGAGTCCGTCCCCACGATCACCTGGTACGGGAAGTCGGACTCCACCTCCATCGCGGCGACAATGTCCCGCACGACCTGTGGGAAGGTCATCGGGCCGCGGGATGGGCTGAAGAAGCGCTGCTGTTCGGACATCCTTGCATTATAGATGGGGCAAGTCGGAGCGGCAACGTCAGGCGCGCTGTTCGGCCGGCACTTCCTCGCTGAAGTAGCGGTGCAAGCCGTCCTCGATGCGCTGCACCAAGTCGTGCTCGACGGCGCTGTGGGCCACGCCGATCGCGTTCTTGATGGCTTCGGCGTCCGAGTCCCCGTGGGCGATCACCGAGATGCCCCGCACGCCCAGCAGCACGGCCCCGCCGTAGCGCGAGGCGCTCAGCTCCTGCCGGAAGCCGCGCAGCGTGGGCAACAGGAACAGCGCGCCGAACCTGGCCACCCAGTTGCTTTGGATGCCGTTTTGCAGGAACTTGACCGCGGCCGCGGCCCCGCCCTCCAGCGACTTGAGCAGGATGTTGCCCACGAAGCCGTCGCACACGGCCACGTCGACGTCGCCGCGCAGCAGACGGTTGGGCTCGACGTAGCCGGCAAAGCCGGGCAGCCCCTCCTCCAGGCGCGGGCGCGTGCGACGGATGAGCTCGTCGCCCTTGTGCGCCTCGGTCCCGATGTTGACGAGCGCGACCTTGGGCTCTGCCACCGCCAGCACCTGCCGGGCGTAGGCCCGGCCCATGATCGCGAACTGGAACAGGTTGTCGGAGTCACAGTTGGTGTTGGCGCCCACGTCGATGACGAGCACGGGCTTCCCGGTGGTCGTGGGCAGGAGCGCGGCGATTCCGGGGCGTTCGATGCCCTGAATGCGTCCCAGCCCGAACAGCGAGGCCGCCATCACCGCGCCCGTGTTGGCCGGGCTCACGAACGCGTCGCCCTCGCCGTGCCGCACGCGCTTGATGCCCTGCACCAGCGAGCTGTTCTTCTTGCGGCGCACGGCCTCGGCCGGCGTGTCCTCCATCGAAATGGCCTCGGGCGCGTGCAGCACGGAAAAACGCTCGTCGCCGTTTGGCAGGTGGGTGCGAATGAGCTCTCCGTCCCCGGCGAACGTGATCGCGATCCCGAACGCCGCGGCCGCCTTCAGGCCGCCGCGGATGATCTCTTCCGGGGGGTTGTCGCCGCCCAGGGTGTCGAGCACGATGTTCACAAGGCCTTCCTTCGGGAATACGGCTGGAACGATTGGTGCCGAGAGGGGGATTTGAACCCCCACCGGGTATTATCCCGACAAGGCCCTCAACCTTGCGCGTCTGCCAGTTCCGCCATCTCGGCCCGGTCGGGGTTTATCTTAGTCCTCCCCTCTGACGGTGTCAAGCGGGCTTCGCTCCGAAAATGGCAACAGGGGCGCGCGCGGCGCCCCTGTTGCCTCCCGTCCCGTCAGGATCGTGAATCAGGCTTCCGGTTCGCCTTCCTCCGCGTCGTCGCCCAGGCTCAGGCCCTCGATGCTCCAGTCGAACTTGAGCGCGCCGCGGGTAAGCCCCTCGGGGGCGAAGCCAAGCGAGAGCGTGGAGTCCGTCGGTCCCTGCGCGCGGTTGGCCTCGAAGTGAGCCGAGGAGAAACCCTCGACGTTGAAGGTGGCCTCACTCTCCAGCCCGACTTCGCTCAACTCGCCCGCCAGCGTGACGACCTCGGTGGCAAAGCCCTCGGGCGTGAAGGTCGTCTCACTGCCCACGTTGAAGCCCTGTACGGTCGTGTTGGCGATGAGCTGATCCTGCAGCAGCCCGTCGGCGCCGAATACCGTCACGCGGGTCAGGGCCACGTCGCTCACGCTCAAAGAGGTGACCCAGACCTCCTGGGTGATGCCCGAGAGGTCGAACTTGGTCGTGCGCCGCACGTTGAGCCCGCTCAGCGACGCGCCCAGCTCGACCGCCTGGCCCGAAAAACCCGACGGGCCGAACGACGACGTGCTCTTGAGGCTCAGGTTGTCCTGGCGCACTGAAAGCTCCAGCTCCTGCGCGGCGAAGCCGCCGGGGGTGAGCACGGTCGTGCTCTTCCAGCCCACGCCCTCCGTGCGCCCACTGATCACGACGACCTCCCGCAGGAACCCCGTCATGTCAAACGCCGTCACGCCGGTGACCGCCGCGCCCTCCAGCGCACTGCTCAGCACGAGCTCGCCGTCCTGGAGCCCGTTGATGTTCCAGACCGTGGACAGCGAGGCGTTCACGCCGCTGACCGCGGTCGAGGCGCTGCCCTCGAACACCGAGTCGGACTCCGACACGCCGTCGGGACCGAACACCAGCGACATCGAGAGCGTGAGGTCGAACGTCTGCGCCGCGCCGTGGAGGGCAATCCCCCCCCAAAGAACCGAAAAAACCGCCAGCATACAGATGCGTCGTTTCATGGACCTTCCTCCTTCGCGAGTGCTGTGGGCTGCCCCGGCGGCCCGCCGCGCGAGCGTCCCCAAACGCCCGGAACCGCGACGACGGGCGGGCTCATTCGGCCTGCGGGGCGCCGCCCAGAGTTTAGAAAAACGGCAAGGGAATTCTTGACGCGACCACCTCCCGCTCCCTAGAATATGCCCCTTTGCGAGGTGACCACTATAATGCAAATCACACAGCGTTTGCAGGCGTTGAAGGGCTCCCCCACCGCCCAGGTGAAACAAACGGCCGACCGGCTCAAGCGCGAGGGCGTCCACGTCTACGATTTCGGCGTGGGCGAACCCGACTTCCCGACCCCCGACTCCATCAAGCAGGCGGCGAACCGCGCCATGGCCGAGGGCCATACCACCTACACCGCGGCGCGCGGCATCCTCGAGCTGCGCCAGGCGATCGCCGAGCGCTACAACCGGCGCTACGGCACCGACTTCGGACCCGAACACGTGATCGCCACCGTGGGGGCCAAGCAGGCGCTCTACAACCTCATGCTGGCGCTGGTCGATCCCGGCGACGAGGTGCTGCTGCCCGCGCCCTACTGGGTCACCTATCCCGCCCAGATCGAGCTGGCCGGGGGCAAGACCGTGGTCGTGCCCACAGAAGAACGAAACGGCTTCGTCGTGACGGCCCGCGATCTGGAGGCCCGCCTCACGGACCGCACGCGCGCCGTGATCCTCAACTCCCCGTCCAACCCCACGGGCGCAACGATCTCTGCAAGCGAGTTGGAAGCGATCACGGAGCTGACCGCCGCGCACGGTATCCCGCTAATCTACGACGAGTGCTACGAGTGCTTCATCTACGACGGGGCGCACCACAACCCGTTTTCCTGGGCCAGGGATCACGTGTTCTCGGTGAGCTCGGTCTCGAAGACCTACGCCATGACCGGCTGGCGGCTGGGCTGGACCGTGGGACCCAAGGACGTGGTCGCGGCCATGGACCGCCTGCAGAGCCAGTCCACCTCGAACCCCACCAGCATCGCGCAGTGGGCCGCGCTGGCGGCGCTCACGGGCGATCAGGCCGCGGTCGGGGACATGCTGGAGGCGTACCGCGCGCGCCGCCGGCTCGTGTTCGACAAGCTACGCGCGGTTCGGGGCTTGAGCTGCGCGGAACCCAACGGCGCGTTCTACGCCTTCCCCAACGTATCCGGCTTCTTCAACGATCGGTTTCCGGACTCGGTGGCGCTGTCGACCTATCTGCTGGAGGAGGCCCACACGGCCGTCGTGCCGGGGTCGGCCTTCGGCGCGGAGGGGTACGTGCGCATCTCGTACGCCGCCCCGAACGAAACGTTGGAAGCCGGATTGGATCGGGTCAAGGCCGCGCTGGAGAAGCTCTAGTAGACGGCCACAGAGGTTTTTGGGTGTAGGGGCGCGCTTCATCGCGCCCGTGAGTACGCGCTTTGGCCGCCCGCGAAGTCTATCTGGTCATGAACCAAGCGTGTAGGCGGGGTCCCATGAATGGGACCCCTGCACAGCGAGACAGGGCAGGCACGGGGGCCTGCCCCTACGGCACGAATCACTCCGCCGCCGTGCGGAAACGGGCGCGGTAGACGATCTCGTCGTCGATGGCGCTGCGCTCCAGCAGCGAACCCTGCGCCAGCGGGTTGCCGGCCAGGTCCGTGAGCGAGGCGCGCACGAACACGCGGTAGATCGCGTTTGGCTCCAACGCGCCGGTGGGGATCACGGAGACGAAATCGCGTGCCTCGTCCCAGATCGTCTCGACGGCCACCTCGGCCACGCCGCCATCCCCGCGCGACAGCAGGATCGAATCCGAACCGATGCTGTTGGGGTGCAACGACTCGGAGAAGCGGAGCTGGATCACAGGGCGCAGCGGGACGTCCTGGGCGTTGGGCACCGGGTAGAGCGCCGTCACCTGTGGCGCGCGCGTGTCCGCGGCGGTCTCGAACTCGAAGAAGTAGCGGCCCGGGTCGGCGCGGTCGGCGCGCACGACCTGGCCCAGCGCCAGCCGGTTGCCGTCGGCGTCCACGATCGAGGTGCCCAGGCTCACGCGATAACGCGTTTCGCTGTCGAGCCGCTCGGCGGGGTTGAGGTAGAGCGTACGCTCGGTGGCGTCCCAGCCCAGCTCGAAGTCAACGGGCTCGCCCCCCGGCACGCTGCGGATCGACACGTTGTCCTGCGCCGACGAGGGGATCATGCGCCGCGCGAAGCTCACCAGGATGAGCGCGTCCAGCGGAACGTCCCGCTGCCCCGGTGTCGGGAAGGTGCGGACGACCTTGTTGAGCGTGCTGGCCAGCGGGCCGACCGCGAAGCGCGTGACGGGGATCGTCTCCCCGGACTGGATCGTGCCGCTGAACACCGTGCGCTCGCCATCGACCAGGAGCGTGACCTCCCAGTTCGCGGGCGCGTCCCCCTCGGCGCAGCTCTCGGTGTAGCGCACCTTGACCTCGTACTCCCCTTCCGGCGCGCGGCCCGAGGGCCAGGCGATGTTTTCGGGACCGCCCTGGGCGAACGCGTCGCAGCGGTCGTCGAAGTCGAGCTGGCCGCCGGTGTCGTTGCTGGGCGTCTCGGCCGAGATCTCGCTGCCCAGCGGGTCGAGCAGGATCAGGTCCAGGTTGGGCGTCTCGGGGTTGGACCAGGTGAGCGACACGCGCAGCGAATGCCCCTGCGTGAGCGCGTCCCCCCCGAGAGCCGTCACGGTCAATGCGATGAGGATAATGCCAATCGTCAGTCTGTTCGGTTTCAAGGCTGCCTCCTTGCGCTCGGTTTCGAGGGCATTGTAACACATCCCATGCCCCACCGTGCGTTTTCGACGGAACGTTTGCGGCCAATCCCGGGGCTCACTTGCGCGTCATGCCCTTGACGTAGACCTTGCCCCGGATGATCTTGTGCGCCGGCTTGTTCCGTATAAGGCGGTAGCGCGCGAATGCCTGGCCGCAGTTCGGGCAGGTCATGTCGCCGTTCGTGCGGTCCTCAATGATGCGGTCCAGGAAACACTTGACCAGCCCGCCGGTCCCGCCCTTGCGATACTTGTAGAGCAGCTGCCGGCACTTGGCGCAGTGGATCGCGATCGTGCGGGCGTTTCTCGACATGGCTAAAAGCCTCTGAATCAAGCGAGCTCAACGCATCCACCGCCATCCGCCAACGCCCCAGTTCTCATCAGGGCTAAGTCCCCGTCAACTGCGCGTGCATGCGCTGCAGGAACGCCTGGCGGTCCTCGACCTTGACCAGGTCCATGCGGCCCTGCATCAGCAGGTGGAAGGCAAACGGGGACGGGGCCTTGACGACCTGGGCGGTGATGCGGATCCGACCGCTTTTGATCTCGTTCAGCACGCGCTCGGCGTTGTCGATGTCCATGGCGTCCTCGAGCACCTCGCGATAGGCCTCGCGCAGGATCGGGAAGTAGGCGTCCATGCGCTCGATCACGTGCTGCAGGATAAAGGAGCGCATCTGCTGCGTGCCCACCGACTTGCGCCGCCCGCGGTAGGCGCGCAGGATCATGAAGGCGCGCGTGGCGCAGTGGCGAAAGCGGCGCCGCAGGATCTCGCTGCTCTTGAGCGCGTCCTCCACGGTTTCACGCAGGTCGCGCTTTTGCAGCAGGTTGACCGCGTCCATCACCTTGACAGAGCCCTCGTAGGCCACGTAGAAGCCGTGGTCGGTCAGGCTCAGCTCGACGTCGCGGTCCTCACGCCGGGCGATCAAGGAGGCCACCGCGCGGCTGAGCACGTCGTTGACGCGCCGGCCGAAGAGCGTGTGAAACACGACCCAGGACTTGGCGCCCTCTTGGTAGTACTCGATCAGCACGCGGCGGCGGTGCGGGATGAGCGCGTAGCGGTGCTGTTCGTGGAAGTAGGCGTAGAGCGATTCCACCCCGCGCTCGTCCAGGGCGAGCTGGGCGCGCACGAAGTCCTTGATCTCCTCGGGCGGCGTCCCGGCCTCGAACAAATCGGCCAACTCCTGGCGGAAGTCCTGGATGTCCAGGGCGAGCTCGTAGCTCAAGGGGAGCATCTCGGAGTACCACGAGGGCACGGTGGGGTCGTGGTCGCCCGCGCCCTCGACCTGAACCGTCATGCCGCGGCTGTAGCGGAAGCGGAACGAATCGCCCCCGAGGACGAACACGTCTTTCTGACGCAGCTTCTCCAGAAACGCCTCTTCAATGTGGCCGATGGCCGTGTCGCCCTGTTTGACCGTGATATAGCTCTCGTCGGGGATCGTGCCCACGTTGGTGTTGTAGATGACGCGGGCCAGCTTGCCGCGCTTGCCGACCACGCCCCGCTCGCGGTCGACGTAGACCTTGGCGTAGACGTGGCGATCCTCGAGTGAGGCGTACTCGCCCGCCAGGTAGTCGAGCGTCTTGTCGAAGTCGTCGCGGGAAAGCCCCGAGAAACTGTAGCTGCGCGTGGTCCACTCCCACAGGTCGTCGATGCCGCGCGGCCCGTCGAGCAGCAGGCCGAAGCTCTGCTGGGCCAGCACGTCCAGGCAGTTGCGCGGCAGGTGAATGCGGTCCAGCCGGCGCTCGAGCGCCGACTTGAGCATGACCGCGCACTCGACCAGGTCGTCGCGCCCGGTGACGACCACGCGCCCCTTGACGGTCTCGCTCAAACGGTGCCCCGAGCGGCCCACCCGCTGCAGCGCACGGATCACGCTCTTGGGCGAGCCCATCAGGATGACCAGGTCCACCGAGCCGATGTCCACGCCCAGCTCGAGCGAGGTCGAGGAGACCACGCACTTCATCTCGCCGGCCTTCAGGCGGCGCTCGATCGAGAAGCGCCGTTCTTTCGAGAGCGAGCTGTGATGGGCCCCGATGCGCTCGGCGTGCTTGGGGTAACGCTCCTTGAGCTCGTGGACGAGCCGCTCGGTCCCGCTGCGCGTGTTGGTGAACACGATGGTGGAACGGTGCCGGGCCATCAACGCGCCAATCGTCTTGTAGAGGCTGCCGGTGAGCGCGCCGCCCGAAGCTTTGATGAAGTCGCGCACGGGGCTCACGACCTGCAGGTCCATGGGCCGGTCGAAGCGGGCGTCGACGATCGTGCAGTCCCGCCAGGGGTCGTCCAGGCCCTCGCCCAGCGCGCGCCCGTAGCGCCGGCCCACCAGGAAGCGGGCGATCTCCTCCAGCGGGCTGATGGTGGCCGACAGGCCCACGCGCGCGAAGTCGGTCTTTTCTTGCAGGCGCTCCAGCGAGAGGCTCAGGTGGACGCCGCGCTTGTTCTCGGCCAGCGCGTGGATCTCGTCCACGATGAGCCAGTCGAGCCGGCTCAGGTGCTCGGAGAACTTGGGCGAGCTGAGCACGATGGCAAACGACTCGGGCGTCGTGATCAGGATGTGCGGCGGCTTCTTGAGCATGCGCGCCTTCTGGCTGGCGGTCGTGTCCCCGGTGCGCACCTGGACGCGAATCCCCAGGTCGCCTTCGGCGCGCTCGGCCAGCGCGCGCAGCGGCTCGGTCAGGTTGCGCTCGATGTCGTTGCTGAGCGCTTTCAGCGGCGAAATGTAGGTGCAATAGACGCGCTCGGCCAGCGCGTCCCGCTCGGAGAGCGCGACCAGTTCGTTCAGGATGGCCAGGAAGGCCGAAAGCGTCTTGCCCGTCCCGGTGGGCGCGGCGATCAGGCAGTTCTCGCGCCGGTGGATGAGCGGGATCGCCCCGCGCTGCGGCGGGCTGAATTTTTCGAAGGTCTCGCCGAACCAGTCCCGCACCAGCGGGCGGAGCAAGGCGTAGACGTCCTCGTCGCGGTACGACTGTCGCTGCAAGGTGATCATGGGCACCCCGTGCGTTCCAGCGTACGGGACGGACCCCGCCTGGGCGACCTCGGCAGCGCCCACGCATCACCCCGCCCGACGGGCTTGCGCCCTAACATGGCCACAGACTGACGCAGGGGGGATGGTCCATGCGGGAATTTATGCTGCTGTTCTTCGTCGTGCTGGGCCTGTGGGCGGGCTTCGTCCTGCTGGAGCGCGAGTCGCAAGCGCCCTGGCCGGGGCTCACGTCGGACTTGACCGTCAATCGCGCCGTGGCCTTGCGGATCGTGGACGGGGACACGCTGCGCGTGATCTGGCCGGACGGGCCCGCGCTGCCCGAGCGGGTCGAGCTCTACCTCGCGGACGCGCCCGAGGGGGACGGGTGTTTCGCGGACGAGGCCACGGCCTTCGCCGAAGACGCGCTCTTTGGCCAAACCCTTTGGATCGCTCACCAGGGGCGCGTGGTCGAGGGCGAGGGGGGCAGGGCCCTGCTGGGTTGGGTGTTCACGGACCCCAAGCGGCTCGAGCTCTGGCAGGTCCGGCTGCTGGGCGCGGGGATGGCACGAATGCGGGCAACACACCCGGAAGTCAAGCCCTTTGAACGCGAGTTGGGGGCCGTGGCGGTGCAAGCGCGCGAAAGCGGCAGGGGGCTTTGGGGCGCCTGCGCGGACTGAGCTCAGGCCGCGGACGCCTTGTCGGAGGCCATTTGCGCACGCACGCGCTCCAGGATCGACTTGAAGTCGTCCTTGCCCAGCACGAGCGCCTCCAGCTCGCCCCGGCCGCCGGCCCGGACGTACTCGCGAATGCAGGCCATAGCCGCCTCGCGGCACACGAACGCGATCTGCGAACCGTTGAACCCTTCGGCGTCGAGCGCCAGCTCCTCCCAATCGACCCCCTCGGCCAGCGGCAGGTGGCGCGCGTGCACCTCGAAGATGGCCACGCGGTCGACTAAGTCCGGCAACTGGGTTTCCAGGTGCAGCTCGAGCCGGCCGGGCCGCAGCAGCGCGGGGTCGATCAGGTCTTTGCGGTTGGTGGCGCCGATGACCGTGACGCCGCGCAGGCCCTCGATGCCGTCCAGCTCGGTGAGCAGTTGGCTCGTGACGCGGTCGGCCACGTCGTTGAGGCTTAGGCCGCGCGCGCCGGCTAACGCGTCCAACTCGTCGATGAACACGATGCAGGGGGATGCGCGCCGGGCGCGGCGGAACAGGTCGCGCACGTGCTTCTCGGAGTCGCCGATCCACTTGGACAAGAGCTCGGGCCCCTTGATCGAGATGAAGTTGACACCGCACTCGTTGGCCACGGCCTGCGCCAGCAGCGTCTTGCCCGTGCCGGGCGGGCCGTGCAACAGGATGCCGGCGTTGGCGCGCAGGTCGAAGCGGTCGAACGCCTCGCGGTATTGCTGCGGCCACTCGATGGCCTGCTTGAGCCGTTCTTTCACCGCGGCCAGGCCGCCCACGTCGGCCCAGTGGACGGACGGGACCTCGACGAACACCTCGCGCATGGCCGAGGGCTCGATCTCGGTCAGGGCGGCCTCGAAGTCGTCCCACTCCACGCGCAGGTTGAACAGGGTCTCGTAGGAGAGCTCGACCGCCTCCAGGTCGAGGTCCGGCAGGGCGCGGCGCAGCGCCTTCATGGCCGCCTCGCGCGCCAGCGACTCCAAATCCGCCCCCACGAAGCCGTGCGTGGCCTGCGCCAGCCGCTCGAGGTCCACGCCCTCGCCCAGCGGCATGCCGCGCGTGTGGATCTTCAGGACCTCGAGCCGCCCCTGGGCGTCGGGGATCGGCACGGTGAGCTCGCGGTCGAAGCGCCCGGGCCGCCGCAGCGCCGGGTCGAGCGCGTCGGGGATGTTGGTGGCCCCGATCACGACGATCTGTTCGCGCTGCTCGAGCCCGTCCATCAGCGCCAAGAGTTGGGACACGACGCGCTTTTCCACCTCGCCGGAGACCTCGGCGCGCTTGGGCGTGAGCGCGTCGATCTCGTCGATGAACAGGATGGCCGGCTGGTTGCGCTTGGCCTCGTTGAACACCTTGCGCAGGTTAGCCTCCGACTGGCCGTAGAACATGCTCAGCACCTCGGGGCCAGCGATCGAGATGAAGTAGGCCTCGGTCTCGTTGGCCAACGCGCGCGCGATGAGCGTCTTGCCCGTGCCCGGCGGGCCGTAGAGCAGCACGCCCTTGGGCGGCTCGATGCCGAGCTGGTCGAACAACTGCGGGTACTTGAGCGGGAGCTCGATCATCTCGCGGATGCGGTCGAGCTGGCGCCGCAGCCCGCCGATGTCCTCGTAGGACACGCCGCGCCGGCGCGGGACGTCCTCGCCGGGCTCGTCGCGCTCGCGCACCCGGATGCCCGTGTCGGCAGAAACGAGCACGATGCCGCCCGGATCGGTCTCTTGGACCTCGAAGTTCTGGAAGCCCGCGCCGAACAGGTTGACGCGCACCTGGTCGCCTTGCTGCACCGGCATGTTGAGCAGCGACTTCTTCAGGTAGGCAGGGTTGTGCGCCCCGGAGCGCGAGCTGACCGTGAGCGGCAGCAACGAGACGCGCTGCGCGCTCTTGGCCTGGGCGCGTTCGACCCGGACCCCGGCGCCCAACTTGACCTTGGCGTTGGCCCGCAGCACGCCGTCCATCTGGATGAGTCCTTGGCTGCGGTCGTCGGGGCGGGTGGGCAACGCCTTGGCGGCCGCCGTGCGCGCGCCGAGGATCTTAACCACGTCGCCCGCGTCGATCCCCAGCTCGTCCATCACGCCGGGGTCGATGCGGGCCAAGCCGCGCCCGACGTCCTCCGAGGGCGCCTCGCTGACCTTCAGTTCAACCAATGTTTCGCCTCGTTCCACGCTTGGATGCCAACCGGTCCGCACCCCCGGTCGCCGCCTTGCGACCGCGGTCGATGCGCTATTCCGCCGCGCCGGATGGGCCCTTCTTGAGCTGGATCTTCAAAATGCCGTTCTTGAACTGGTAGTCGGGCGTCTGGCTCACGCCCTCGGGGACCGGGATCCGCTTCTCGTAGGTGCCGCCGTGTGATTCGGCCCGCAGGGTGAGGACCCCCTCCTTCATCTGCACGTCGATGTGCTCGGACTCGACGCCGGGCAGCTCGACGTAGATCAATACCTCGTCGCCCTCGTCGAACACGTCGACGGCGGGTTCGCGCTGGCCCGCGGATTCGGCCTTCTCTCCGGACTTCTCGGCGCGCTTGCGCCGGGTCCCGGTCGAGCCGCCCCCGAACCCCTCACCGGGTGAACCGAACAGGTCCTCGAACCCGCTCTCGCTGAACATCTCCTCGCTCTTTTCGACCACCTTCTGCATGAAGCGCGTCATCGAGCGGCCCAGGTCCTCCAGCGCGTCCTCCAGGCTCTCGTCGTCGCGTCGGCTGCGTCGGTCTTCGTCGCGGTCGTTTTGGTCAGTCATGACGATCTCCTTATCCATATTGTAACAGTGTGACGCGACGCCGTCCAAGCGAACGCGTGCCGCTTTTGGCGCCACGCGTCGTGCGCAGCCGGGGGGGGCGTGATGGGGATCATGATAGGAGTGGGAATCGTTCGCTTGACAGGGCGTAAGGCCCCATCTATACTAAAGCCATGCGCATGACCGGGCAACGTCGCGCCATTCTGGACGCCCTGCAGGGCGACACCACCCACCCGACCGCGGACGTGGTGTACCAGCGCGTCAAGCGGGAACAGCCGCACATCAGCCTGGGCACGGTGTATCGCAACCTGAAGAAGCTGGCCGACGAGGGGCACATCCTGGAAATCGAGATGCCCGACGGCCCGAACTGTTACGACTTTCGCACCGAGCAGCACTACCACTTCCGCTGCGAGGCCTGCGAGGCCGTGTGCGACGTGGATCACCCCTATCAAATTCAGTTACACGAACCGCTCAAACAGGCGGGCTTCCAAGTCCGCGGGCACGAGATTTTCTTCTACGGCCAGTGCCCGGCCTGCGCCGGCAACGCGCACTGAGCAAGCCGTCAGAGACTCTAACGGAACCCCTTTTCTTGATCCGTCGTTGTTTGCGAAAGCGAAGGATCCCCTCCAAATGCGGAAGAACCCTCGGTCTGTCGGCCTCAAGATGACCTGCCTGCACAGGTTTGTTAGGCGCTCTGAGACGAACCGGACGAGACCAGCGAGACAGGCGTTTGCTCCCGGGCAGGCGCGTGATCCGATCGCAACGCTGCGCGTATGACGCCACCGCCCCATACCCGCTGGTCGCGGTAGAAAACCGCCAACTGCCCCGGCGTGACGGCGCGCTGTGGCTGCTCGAAGCGGAGCTCGACGCGCGCCCCCCGACGGACGAGTGTGGCCGGCAACAGCGGACCCCGGTAGCGGATCTTGACCCCCACGGACACCGGCTCTCGGGGCGGCTCATGCAGCCAGTTCACCTCGTCGGCCGCCAAACCGGGGACGTAGAGATGCTCCTCGGGACCGACTATGAGCCGGTTGCGTCCGGCGTCGAACCCCACGACGTAGGACCGCTCCCCCAGGCTCACGTTGAGGCCGCGGCGCTGGCCGATCGTGTAGAAGGGGAGCCCGTCGTGTTCGCCCAAAACGTTCCCGTCCGGGTCGACGATCTCGCCGGGCTGAATCGTCTCGGGAGCGTGCCGCCTGAGGAAAGCGCGGTAGTCGCCGCGCGGCAGGAAGCACAGGTCCTGGCTCTCGGGCTTGCGGGCCGAGACGAGCCCGTGCTCGCGCGCCAGGGCCCAGACGTCGTGCTTGAGCATCCCGCCCACCGGGAAGCGGATTCGACCCAGGCGCGCGGGGTCGAGCCCGTAGAGGAAGTAGGATTGGTCCTTAAACGGGTCAGCGCCCCGCAGGAGCGCGTCCTCCCCGTCCACCGCTTCGACGCGCGCGTGGTGGCCCGTCACCAGCACGTCGCAGTCGAGCCGCTCCATGGCCTCCAGCAGGAGCGGGAAGCGCACCAGCCGGTTGCAGTGGCCGCACGGGCTCGGCGTCAGCCCGCTCAGGTAGTCCTCGACGAACGGGTCCACCACGGCGGCCTTGAAATCCGTCCCGCAGTCGAGCAGGTGGTGCGTGATTCCCAACTGCGCCGCCACGGTCCGCACCTCGAGCGAGCAGCACTCGTTGTACGGTTCGACCCGGTTTTCGTAGGACCACAAATTGAGCGTGGCACCCACGACCTCGTATCCCTGTCGCTGGACGAGCAGTGCGGCCACCGAGCTGTCGACGCCGCCGCTCATCGCCACCAGGGCGCGCTTGTGTGCCATGGGGGGATTATAACGACGCGCGCGCCGGTCATCATCCCTTCGGGCTTTGGGAACGATCTAGCCGCTGCGGATGACTTGCCACCCGCCCTTGACACACACGGCGCCGGTGGCGTACAACTCAAGCGGAACGGAGGGGTTTATGGACAATCTGAAGCTCTGGGCGCTCATCCTCGGGTTGGTGGCGGTGCTGGTCTCGGGCGCCGTGCTGTTCACGACCATGTCGGTCCGATCCACGAACGCCACGCGCGTCGAGCGGGCCGAGCCGGCCGGCGAAATCGCCCTGCCGGAAACCGTGCCCGGCATGGTGCAGCAGGAATCGCTGCCGCAGGTCGACCCGCTTTTCGAGGGCGAGACGTACTCGACGCACGCCTCCTACGCGCCCGAGGCCGGATCGACCTTTGCCGCGCGGGTCGCGCGCGTGGGCGCGGCGGCCTACCACTTCGAGTCAAGCGGGAAAATCGAGTCCGCCCTCCAGGTGCTGAGCTTGGGAAACCCGCTTGAGTCGATGGATTTTCGCGGACAGACCGTGCTCAAGACCGAGGACCCCGCGGCCGGCCAGGTCGTCCTGTTCTGGGACCGGGGCAGCGCGCTGGTCCAGGTATTGGCGGTGGGCGTGTCCGGCGAAGCGTTCGACATGAGCGCGATTCGGGCCGCCGGGCTCACCGTGCTCGAGGCCGTGATCGAAGGGGCGCGTTGACGCGCGCGGCGGGCGCCGCTTCAAAGTCAAACCACGGCGCCTGAGCACCTTTCGCTAATCCGACAGGAAGTCTTGCAGCACCGGATTGACCCGATCGGGAAGCTCCATCTGCGGGACGTGGCCCACCTCGGGAAAGACCACCAGCCGGGAATCCTCGATCTCGTGGTGGAAGCGGCGCGCGTTGGCCGCCGGCAAAAGCGGGTCGCGCTCGCCCCAGAGGACGAGCGTGGGCTGTGTGATCGCAGGAATCGCGTCGCGGATGCTGTCGAACTGGAGGGTCTTTGCGATCTGGACCAGGGCCTCGGCCATGCCGGGCGTTTGCAGCGGCTTGAAGTGCGCCTCGACCGCCTCGGCCGAAAGCCGGCCGCGGTCGCCGTAGAGCCACTCCATCACGACGCGCACCTTGCCGAAGTCGGGCAGGAAGGCCTTGACCATCTGCGGGGCGAACGGCAGCCGCGCCAGCCGGTTGCCCCAGGTGTGCAGCATCATGCTGCGGTAGCCCACGCTGTCGATGAGCACGAGCCGGCGCACGCGCTCGGGGTGTGTCGTGCTGAGCGCCACGGCGATGCCGCCGCCCATGGAGTTGCCGACCAGGTCGACGCGCGCCAGGCCGAAGTGGTCCATGAAACGCAGGACGAATTGGGCTTGGGATTCGAGCGCGTAATCGAAGTCCGCGGGCTTGTCGCTCAGCCCCCAGCCGGGCAGGTCGAGCGCGTAGACGGGCCGGTCCCGCGCCAGGGCGGGGATCGTGTGCGCCCAGTCCTCGGTCCAGCCGCCGAAGCCGTGAATCAGCAGGATCGGCAGCCCGTCGCCCTCGCCCGCCCGCACGTAATGGATCGTGAGGTCTTCGATCTGGACGAATTCGTCCGGCGGCGCCAGCGCGTGCGGGTCGATCATGGGTGTCTGAAGTTGTACGATGAACCACCCGAACACCGCAAACGAGGTCATCCAAACCCAGCGCATGGCACGATTGTCGGGGATGGAGGTCCCCCTCGCCATGTCCGGAGGCGCGCATGAGCTTGAGTACCGTCCACTACGCCTTCCTGACCGGCCCCGAGGGGGACTACGGCGTGGCCGCGAGCGCGCGGGGCGTGTGCGCGGTCGCGTTGCCCAACCGGGCGGACGGCTTTGCGAGCCAACTGCGACGATCGTTCCCGGAGGCGCGCCTGGCCGCTGACGAAACGTCCTTGGGTGAGGCGCTAGCCCAACTCGCCGCCTACTTCGAAGGGCGACTGGATGCGTTTGACCTCCCGCTGGACCTGAACGTCTCGCCCTTTCGGCGGGCCGTGCTGGAGGCGGTCGCGGCCATTCCCTTCGGCCAGCTGCGAACGTACGGCCAGATCGCGCACGCGCTGGGCGACGGCGCGCACGCGCGCGCCGTGGGCGCGGCGGTCGGGGCCAACCCGATCCCGATCCTGATCCCCTGTCACCGGGTCGTGGGCGCGGACGGGCGGCTGACCGGCTTCGGCGGCGGCCTGCCGCTCAAGCGCCGCCTGCTCCGACTCGAGGGCCACCGGTTGGAGGGCGACCGCGTGCTGGACGCGAGCGCGCCGTTGGGGTTGTTCGACTGAGCGCGGGTCGACAGCGCGGAATCCCCTGCCTATACTGACGCGCGTGAACGCAACGCTCTCCGGCCTCCATGCCGCGCTGTTCAACCGCCGCCGCCTGCGGCCCGGCTGGCGGATTCTGTTGTTTTTCAGCCTGTTCATCCTGCTGAGCGGGCTGTCGCAGTTCCCCGTGGTGGCGCTCGTGCTGACGTCCTGGGCGCTGGCGCACTTCGTGGACCGGCGCCCGTTCGCCTCGCTCGGCTTTGCGACCACGAGACGCACGCTGGGCCAGCTGGGCGGTGGGGTCTTGCTGGGCGCCGGCCTGCTTGGGCTCGTGATCGGGGCGATCGCGCTGCTGGGCGGAATAAGCTTCGAGCCGGGCAACGTCGCGGTGAGCGGCGTCACGCTGCTGCTGGCCTATCTGGTCATCCACCTGAACATCGCACTGCTGGAGGAGGGCCTGGCTCGGGGCTACGTGTTCCAGGCGCTCCTGGAGGGGCTCGGCCCGCTGCCGGCGCTGCTGATCACCTCGGTCGGCTTCGGGCTGCTGCACTTCGACAACCCCAACGTCAACGGGGTCGCGCTCTTCAACCTCGTCTTGGCCGGGCTGTTTCTGGGCGTGCTCGTGCTCAAGACCAAGGCGCTCTGGATGGCCATCGGCTTTCACTTCAGCTGGAACCTGGTCCAGAGCAACGTGCTGGGCCTGCGCGTGAGCGGCGTCCAGATGGAGGACTACTGGGTCAAGACCGAGCTGAGCGGGGCGGATTGGCTCACGGGCGGCGCCTTCGGCCCCGAGGCCAGCCCCCTGACCACGCTGGCGCTCTCGCTGGCGGCGCTGGCCGCGTTGCGGGGCCGCTGGGTGAGCCCCGACCCCGAGTCCGAGCGCCTGTGGGATGCCCATTTGGGCCCGAAGCGCGCGGCCGAGGGGAGCGGGCCCAAAGCGGATGACGCCCCCCCACCGGAGCCGGCGTCGGAGGAGCGGACCCCATGATCCGTACCGAAGGCCTAACCCGGCGCTTCAACGGCCTCGTGGCCGTGCGGGACTTGAACCTGGAGGTCGAATCGGGCGAGGTGTTCGGCTTCCTCGGGCCCAACGGCGCCGGCAAAACGACCACGGTCCGCATGCTATCGGGCCTGATCCAGCCCAGCGCGGGGCGCGCGCAGGTGGCCGGTCTGGCCGTCGGGAACGACAACCAGGCCATCCGCCAGCGCGTCGGCGTCCTGACCGAGACGCCCGGGTTGTACGAAAAGCTCTCGGCCTACCAGAACCTGGAGTTCTACGCCAAGCTGTACGGCATCGCCGACGTCGCCGGCCAAATCGAGAAACACCTGAGCCTGCTGGACCTGTGGGCACGGCGCGCCGACCCCGTGGGCCAGTTCTCCAAGGGGATGCGCCAGAAGGTCGCGATCGCGCGCGCCCTGCTGCACGACCCGGCCGTGTTGTTCCTGGACGAGCCCACCTCGGGGCTCGACCCCGAGGCCGCCCGCACCGTGCGCGCATTCATCGCCGAGCTCTCGCGCGCCGAGGGGCGCACCGTGTTCCTCTGCACGCACAACCTGCACGAGGCCGAGCGGCTCTGCGACCGCATCGGGCTCATGAAACAATCGCTGGTGCGCGTGGGTACGCCAGACGAGCTCAAGCGCGCGCTGTTCGAGCCCCAGACCGTGTTCGAGCTGGCACAAATCCCCGAACGCGTCGAGGACCTGCTGGACCTCCCCTTCGTGCGGCACGTCGGGGTCGAGGACGGGTGCTTGGTCGTGACGCTGGACGACCCCGACAGCCAGAACCCTGTCTTGATCGAACGGCTCGTCTCCGGCGGCGCTCAAGTGCGCTATGTGCGTGAACGGGCGCGCTCGCTGGAGGACGTCTACCTGACGCTGCTGGGAGGTGAGGGCGATGAGCCCCAAGCGACTGTGGGCGCTGATGCAAAAGGAGTGGCGTGAGGCGTTCAAGAACAAGATGGTCGTGTTCGGCGTGGCCGCGCTGCCCGTGTTCTTTTTGGGCGTGTCGGTCTACCTCATGACCCAGTTCGGCGAGGAGGCCGGCGCGGTGGGCCGCGCCGTGCTGCTCAACAACGCCTTGATGTACTTCCTGCTCATGCCCATGATCATCCCGCTGGCCATCGCGGTTTATTCGGTGGTGGGCGAGAAGGAGCAAGGCAGCCTGGAGCCGCTGCTGGCCACGCCGCTGACCGATCTGGAGATCTTCGCCGGCAAGGCACTGGCCGCCGTCCTGCCCGCGCTGGCCATCACCTGGGCGGCCTTCGGGATCTACGTCTTGATGTCGGGCTTCTTCGTGCCCTGGTCGCTCATCGGCGCCGTGCTCACTGCGCCCTGGCTGCTGTCGATCTTTTTGCTCTCGCCGCTGATCGCGGTGTTTTCCGTCATCGCCACCATGGCCATCTCCTCGCGCACCCAGGACACGCGCGCCGCCTACCAGTTGAGCAGCTTCGTGCTGCTGCCGCTCATCATTCCGCTCATCGTCTGGAGCGTGACCCAACAGGCGCTGATCAGCGTCCCGTTCGTCCTGCTGGAGATGGGCGTCGTGGCCCTGCTCGACCTGGCCGCGCTCTACGTGGGCGTGCGGCTCTTCCGGCGCGAGGACATCCTGACGCGCTGGCGCTAGTCGCGGGCGTGCCGTTCGAAGAAGCGCCAGATCGCTTCGGGGCCGTCGATGTCGCGGTTCTTGGATCCCACGACCAGTTGCCGTACGAAGGGGATGCGCTCCGCGCCCGGCACGGCGTGTCCGCCGCCGTCCACGCGGTAGAGCACGACCTCGGGGCCGGTGGCGTTGGGGTGGGTCAGGCGCGTCACGGTCGAGCCGTCGCGTTTGTCTCGATCCGGCAACGCCTCGACCCGCGCTTGCGGGGAGGCGCCGTTGAAACGAACCCAGAAATCGACCGTGTCCTCGGTGGAGGCGACCCGACCCCGGTCGCAACGCTCCGACGCCACGCAGCCGCCCCCGTACGGCATGAGCGGGTCCTCGGTCCCGTTCATGATCAGGACCGGGACGGGCGTTTCGGGCGGACCGCACTCGCTGGGCTCCGGCAGGTTGGCGATCACGGCGCCGATCGCTGCCAGCCGGTCGCCCAATTCGAAGGCGAGCCGGTAGCTCATCATGCCGCCGTTGGAAGCGCCCGTGGCGTAGATGCGTCGGGGATCGACCCTGTATCGGTCGCTCAGGACGTCGACCAGCGCGGCGACAAAGCCCACGTCGTCGAGCGCCGAAGCCACGTCGGGGGTGGCGATCCCCACGCGGCAGTCGTTCCAGTGGTGTGCCCCGGGGTCACCGGGGTCGGCGCGGCCCTGCGGCAGGACGAGCAGGAAGCCATGCGCCTCGGCCAGCCGGCGCCAGGCGCGGCCGGCCTCCTGCGCCCACGTGCGCTCGGCGCTGCCCCCGCCGCCGTGCAGCAGGAACACCAGCGGCGCGGGTTGTGGCAGGGGAGCGGGCGCGTAAACCGCGTACGTCCGCGTTTGGCCGTCGACGGTCAGCCCTTCCCAGCGCAGCGCGTCCTGAGCCCAGAGCGAGCTTGGCGGCCCCAGCACGTGAAGCATCCCGACCAAAAGCGCGAAGAACGCCCCAAACGCCACCACCGACTCCCAGAACCGGCCCCGTGGATTCAAGCCGACCTCCTTGCACGACACGTGCCCTCACCCTAAGCCGGCCGGGGCGGTCGGACCATAGAAGCGCGGTGAAAAGCGCGTAAAAACGGGATTCAGTCGGCGTTTGCCTCGCCACCGTCGGGGGGCGGGACGAGCGCGGTCCGATACCACCGGCGGATCGAACTGATCAAGAAGAGCTCGTCGATCGCCTCCAGCTCGTCGACCAGGATCGTGCGCGCCTCGACCTCGCCGCGGTCGAGCAGCCACTGGCGAAAGGTGCCGGCCAGCAGCCCCGAGCGCACGGGAGGCGTGACCAGCTCGCCGTCGACCCGCGCCACGAGGTTGGCCCGGGTGGTCTCGGTCAACTCGCCGCGCTCGTTCCAGAGCAGGACGTCCTCGCAGTCGGGCCGGCTGGCCTGCGCCTCGTCGTAGGCGCGGCGGCGGGTGGTCTTGTGCAGGATGAACGGGTCGTCCGAGCGGATGGGGTGACGGCTCAGCCCGATGTGGAGCGGATCGGGGATGTGGTCCTCCGCCAGGGTCTTGGCGCCCGCGCTCACGGCGCCGTCGCGGGCCAGGTAGAGCCGTAGCTTGTGGGGCCGCGCGTCGAGCCCCCCGACCAGCGCCTCCAGCGCGTCGACCAAAGCGCGCTCGTCGTAGGGAAAATCGAAGAACGCCGCTCCCTTCTTCAGGCGCTGCAAGTGATACGGCAGCAGGAAGAGCCCCTCGCCGGGCTCCCACAGGATCGATTCGAACAGTCGGAAGTCGGTCGCGTCGGCCATGTCCCCTCCCCGGCCCGCATTGTATCGGGTCGCGGACGCGCCGCTAGAGCCCGAGGACCTGCGCCGCCCCTTCCGGGTCGCTGACCGTGAGCGCCACCTCGGTCTCCCCCGCACCGGCACGCAGCACGTGGATCGAGTCCACGTTGATGCCGGCTTTGGCCAGCTTATGCGCGACCCGGGCCAGCTCGCCCGGCCGGTCGGAGAGCGTCACGGACAGGACCTCGGCTTCGTCGAACTTGAGCCCCAGTTCGCGCAGCACGTCGCGCGCGCGGTCGTCGTTGTCGGTGATAAACGTGATGATCGGACCGGCGGTACCCACCCCCGCCACCGAACGGATGTTGACGAGCTTCTGGCTCAGCGCCTCGCTCACGAGCGCAAGCTGCCCCGGCCGGTCGGGCACATGGACGCGGAACTCCATCATGGCGATCTCCCCCTTTGCAGTGAGGCCCATTCTAGCGTATTCCCCGGGTGGCCTCAGGACCGCTGACCGGCGCGCGGAGGATTATCGTAAAATGGGTCGGCCTCGCCAAAGGGGGAATTCTATGGGCCATCCCGCCTCGACCGTGCTGCTGACCGGCGGGCGCGCTCCGGCGACGCTCGCGCTGGCCCGCCTGCTGCACCGGGCGGGCCAGCGCGTGCTCGTGGCCGAAAGCCTGCGCTGGCCCCTGTGTCGTTTCTCGCGCGCGGTGGCCCGCGCGTTTCGCGTGCCGCCGCCCCGCTTCGCCCCCGACCCCTTCGCCGACGCGCTTGAGGAAATCGTGCGGGCCGAGCGGGTCGACCTGTTGATCCCGACCTGCGAGGAGACGCTCTACGTGGCGCGGGCCCGGGAGCGGCTACGGAACCGTTGTGTCGTCTTCTGCAGCGATTTCGAGACGGTCCGGCGGCTGCACGACAAGCACGCCTTCAATCAGCGAGCCCGGGCGCTGGGATTGGACGCGCCCCCGACGGCGCGCGTCAGCTCGCCCGAAGAGGCCGCCAGGCGGATCGCGCTCGGCGAGCGGATCGTGCTGAAACCCGTCTACTCGCGCTTCGGGAACCGCACCGTCGTCCTGCCTCGTGATCCGAAGGCCGTCGAGAAGCTGCCCATCGCGCCGGACCGACCTTGGGTGGCGCAGGCGTACGTGGCAGGGCGGGAGGTTTGCAGCTACAGCGTCGCCCACGGGGGGCGGATCACGGCGCACGCGGCCTATCGCCCGCTCGTGCGGCTGGAGACGGGCTCGGCGGTGGCCTTCGAGCGGGTCGATCATCCCGCGGCGCGGGACTGGGTGCGACGGTTTGCGGAAGCCGAGCGGCTCACGGGACAGTTCGGTTTCGACTTCGTCGAGGACGACGCCGGTGTCGTGTGGGCGCTGGAGTGCAACCCGCGCCTCACCAGCGGCGTCCACCTGTTTGCCCCTGGGGATGGACTTGGGCGCGCGCTACTCGACCCAAACGCGCCGCCGGCGGCGCCCACGACCCCGGCGGCTTACCTGTGGCTGCCCAGCCGGCTTCAACTGTTGACGAACGATCGTCTTTTTGAGAAGAGCGCCCTTTGGCCCGCGCTTCGACGGCACGGCCGCAACGTCCTGCGGTGCGCCGACGACCCCTGGCCGGCGCGTCTCCAATGGTTGCCCATACTGGTGCTGTTGGGTCGCGCCCTTCGGCAGCGAACGGACCTGATCAGCGCCTCAACGGCCGACATCGAATGGAACGGCCCGTGAAAGCGCTGGTGACGGGCGCGACCGGCTTCCTGGGCGGCGCGCTGGCCCGCCGGCTGGCCGCCGCCGGCGTCGAGGTCGTTGGCACCGGGCGCGACGAGGCGCGCGGCTGGGCGCTGGAGGCGAACGGGGTCCGGTTCCAGCGGCTCGAACTGACCGACGCGGCGGGAACGCATGCGGCGTGCGCGGGCGTGTCGGTCGTGTTCCACTGCGGCGCGCTCTCGGCGCCCTGGGGCCGCTGGAGCGACTTCTACTGCGCCAACGTGCTGGGCACGCATCACGTGATCGAGGCGTGCCGGGAAGCCGAGGTGACACGCTTGATCCACGTCTCGACGCCGAGCCTGTACTTTTCGCACGCGGACCGGGAGGGCGTGCGAGAAGGCGACCCGTTCGCCGCCAAGCCAATCAACCGCTACGTCCGCTCCAAGCGCTGGGCCGAGGCGTTGGTCGCGCGCGCGGTTCAGGATGGCTTCCCCGCCATCGTGGTGCGCCCGCGGGCCGTGTTCGGCCCCGGCGACCGCACGATCCTGCCGCGCGCCGTGCGCGCGCTCGAACGCGGGCGGATGCGGGTGCTCGGCGACGGCACCAATCGGGCGGACTTCACCTACATTGACAACGCGGTCGAGGCGCTCATGCGCTGCATGGACGCGCCCGCGCTGGGCCGCGCGTTCAACGTCACCGACGGCGCGCCGGTGCGGCTTTGGGACGTGGTCAACCGGCTCTGCGACGAACTCGGGCTCGCACGGCCCAACGAGTGCGTTTCGCTGCGGCGCGCGTACCGCGCGGCGGGCACGCTGGAGGCGCTCGCGCGGCTCTTGCCCGGCTGGGAACCGCTGCTGACCCGCGCCACCGTGAGCGCGCTGGGACGCAGCCAGACGCTCGACGTCACGGCCGCACGGCGCGAGCTCGGCTACCGGCCGCGCGTGACGACGGAGGAGGGCGTGCGGCGCTTTGCGCGCTGGTGGCGGGAGCGGGCGTGAGGCTTGGCTTCAGGCTCCTGTGCGCCGGAACCTGTTCGCACCCCGAGCGGGTCGTGATGCGCGGCGGGCGCTGGCGGACGGTGCGCTTCCCGGCGCTGTGCGCGCTGCTCGACCATCCCGACCGGGGTCCGGTGTTGATCGACACCGGCTACGCCCCGCGCGTCCGTGGCGAGACCCGCCGCTGGCCGGCGTGGCTCTACGGGGCGCTCATCCCCGTTCATGTCAGGGAAGCGGACACGGCCGCGGCGCAACTCCGGGCGCTCGGGATCGCGCCGGAGGCGATCGAGACCGTGGTGCTGACGCACTTCCACGCCGATCACGTCGCCGGCCTGCGGGACTTCCGCCGGGCGCGGTTCGTCTTCGCCCGCGAGGCCTACGAGGCCGTGCGGAGCAAGCGCGGGGTCGCGGCCGTGAAAGCGGGCTTTCTGCCCGGCCTCCTGCCCGACGACTTCGAGGCGCGCGCCGAGCCGCTCGACCCACGCGCGCTGCGCCCGCTGCCCGCGCCGCTGGGGCCGTTCCGCCAGGGCATCGACGTGCTCGGCGACGGGGGCCTGTGGGGGCTGCCCCTGCCGGGGCACGCAGTGGGGCAAATGGGACTCTATTTCAAGCACGAAACGGGCCGCCCCGTCCTGCTGGCCGCGGACGCGTGCTGGCTCAGCCGCCAGGTCCGCGAGCGGCGCTACCCGAGCCGGCTGGCCCATTTGGTTTTACCCGACCCGGCCGCCTACCGCGACACCCTCGACCGACTGCACGAGCTGCACCGGGCGCGGCCCGACGTGGCCATCCTGCCGTCCCACTGCCCGGAGGTCTGGGAAAACCGAGCCCCACGTTGATGGCCGAAAACGGCCAGCACGATCACTCGGCTTCGATTACGCTTGTCCCATGACCCTGAACGCGGACGCTTGCTATCGAGCCGTGCAGAGCCGGGACGCCCGCTTCGACGGGCGTTTTTTCACCGGCGTGCTCAGCACCGGCATCTACTGCCGCCCCGTGTGCCCGGCCACGACGCCGAAGCGCCAAAACGTGCGCTTCTTCGCGTGCGCGGCGGCGGCCGAGGCGGCCGGCTTGCGCCCCTGCCGGCGCTGCCGCCCCGAGACCTCGCCGGGCACGCCGGCGTGGCTCGGGTCGTCCCACCTGGTTTCGCGCGCGCTGCGCCTGATCCGCGAGGGGTTTTTGGACGAGCGCACCGTTCCCGCCCTCGCGCAAGCGCTCGGCTTGAGCGAGCGCCAGTTCCGGCGGCTGTTCCAGAAACACCTGGGCGCCACGCCCGTGGCCGTGGCGCAGACGCAGCGGGTGGGCTTTGCGATGAAACTGTTGCACGAGACGGACCTGCCGATCACCTCGATCGCGTTTTGCGCGGGGTTTTCGAGCGTGCGGCGCTTCAACGCGGCCTTCAAGCGCGCCCACGGCGCTCCACCGAGCCAGTGGCGCAAACGCCCGGTTTCCGCGAATGGCACGCCCTCGACGCTAAAGCTCAAGCTCGGCTACCGCCCACCGTTCGATTGGGACGGGCTTTTGACCTTCCTCGCCGCCCGCGCGATCCCCGGCGTGGAAGGCGTGACCGGGCGGGCCTACCAGCGGACGGTTCAAGCGAACGAGACGGCCGGCGTCGTCCGCGTGTCGCACCTGCCGAACGAGCGCTGTTTGTCGCTGGAAGTGCCGATCGCGCTGGCCCCCGACGCCGAGCGCCTGAACGAGCGCGTGCGGCGCTTGTTCGACCTGGACGCCGACCCGCTGGCGGTGGCCAGCGTCCTGGGGCGCGACCCGGCGCTGGGCCGTCTGCTGGCGAATCGGCCGGGCGTGCGCGTCCCCGGCGCCTGGGACGGGTTCGAGCTGGCCGTGCGCGCGATCCTGGGCCAGCAAGTGAACGTGCGCGCGGCCACAACGCTGGCCGGCCGGCTCGTGTGCGCGTACGGCACCCGCGTTGAGTCCACCGATGCGGAGGGGACACGTTACCTGTTCCCAACCCCGGACCGTCTGAGCGAAGCACCGCTCGATATCGGCCTGCCCCAACGGCGCGCCGAAGCCATTCGAGCGCTGGCCCGCGCGGTGATCGAAGGTTTTGTGTCTTTCTCGTCCGCACTTTCGCGCGAGGCGCTCGTGCGCCGGCTCACCACGCTCCAGGGAATCGGCCCCTGGACCGCCGAGTACGTGGCCATGCGCGCGCTCGCCGAACCGGACGCCTTCCCGACCGGGGACCTCGCCCTGCGCCGCGCGCTGGCGGAGGGCGAGCGGCCCTTGTCCGTCGGTGCCCTGAAGGCGCGGGCGCGGGCGTGGCGGCCCTGGCGCGCGTACGCCGTCCTGTTGCTTTGGCACTCGACCTGAAAGGGGTTTTCGTGACCACCACGCTCACCACCGTGCCCAGTCCGCTGGGCGAGCTGCACCTGATTTGGGGCCACGACGGCCTGCGCCGCATCGGCTTCGAGCCCTTGGAAGACACCGGATTCGACCAGCGCGTGCCGCCCGAGCGCTGTCCGGCCGCGCGCCAACTGGCCGAGTACTTCAGGGGCGAGCGTCGCGCCTTCGACCTGACGCTGGCTCCCGAGGGCACGGCGTTCCAGCAAAGCGTATGGGGCGCGCTGCAACGCATTCCCTACGGCCAGACGACCTCGTACGGCGCGCTGGCCGCCCGGCTGGGCCGGCCGCGCGCGTCGCGGGCCGTGGGCGCGGCAAACGGTCAAAATCCCCTGCCAATCGTGGTTCCCTGCCATCGCGTGCTCTCCAGCCGCGGGACGCTCACGGGCTACGCCGGCGGCCTAGACCGCAAGCGCAAGCTGCTGGAGCTCGAAGCCCGTTTCGTCTGACCGGCGGCGGCCGGCCGTTGCTCCGCGCGATATGATGGCGCCATGGCCGGCCGCTGGACGCTTCTGCTCAGTTATTGGACCACCCGCGCCCGCCGCTTCCGTTCGCGCGCCGAACTCGAAGCCTGGCAGGACGCGCGGGTCAAACGGTTTTTGGCGAAAGTCCTGCCCCGTTCGCCCTTCTATCGGGCGTGGGTCGGCGACCGGCCGCTCGACGACTGGAAGACCTTTCCGATCGTGGACAAGGCCACGCTGATGGCCCGCTTCGACGACTGGAACACGGCCGGGGTCCGCCAGGACGAGGCGGTCGAACTGGCGCTGCGCGCCGAGCGCACCCGCGACTTCGCACCCACGCTGCGGGGCGTCACCGTGGGCCTGTCGAGCGGGACGTCGGGGGCCCGCGGCCTGTTCCTGGCCTCGCCGCGCGAGCGCTTCGCCTGGGCCGGCGCGGCGCTGGCCAAGGTGCTGCCGGGGCCGCTCTGGGATCGACACGAGATCGCCTTCTTCCTGCGCGCCAACAGCAACCTCTACGCCAGCGTGCGCTCGCGTCGGATTCGATTCGAGTTCTACGACCTGCTCGATTCTTTGGAACAGCACGTGGCCCGCCTGAACGCCCAATCCCCCACGCTCTTGGTGGGCCCGCCCTCGCTCCTGCGCCGCCTGGCCGAGGCGCGCGCGGCCGGGGACCTCCGGGTTGAACCGCGCAAGGTCGTCTCGGTCGCCGAGGTGCTCGACCCGCTGGACCAGCGCGTCATCGCGGCAGCGTTCGGACCCACCGTGCATCAAGCTTATCAAGCCACCGAAGGGTTTTTGGGGTGTACCTGCCCCCACGGAACCCTTCACTTAAACGAAGACCTTCTGGTCGTGCAGAAAGAATGGCTAGATCACGCCAAGAGAAAATTCGTGCCGGTCGTGACCGACTTCAACCGCACGACCCAGCCCATCGTGCGCTACCGGCTCGACGACGTGCTGAGCGAACGACGCGCGCCGTGCCCCTGCGGGTCGGTTTTGACCGCGCTGGAGCGGGTCGAGGGCCGCTGCGACGACGTGTTTTTTCTCCGGTCGCGCGAGGGCGCTTGGAAGCCCGTCTTCCCTGACTTCGTGAGCCGCGCTGTCCTGTCCGCCTCGGACACCATTGAAGCGTACACCGTGCGCCAGCTTTCCCCCGACCGCGTGACCGTCTCGCTCAAACCCGCGACCGACCAAGACGCGCCCGAACGCGCGGTTCGATCGGCGCTGCTCGCGCTGTGCGATCGGCTCGCTTGCGTCGCGCCCGCGATCGCGTTCGTCCCCTGGTCCGAGCCCGCACGCGGCCTCCGCAAGCTGAAACGGGTCGAGCGCTGTTTCCCGGAGGGCGCGTTGGATGAGCGCTAGCGCACGCGGCCGAGTTCGTCTCTTCGGCCCCGGCGACCTGGACGCGATCGACTGGCCCGACACCCCCGACGGCAGCGACGCGCGCCGCTACTTGACGCCCTTCCTGCGCGACGGGATTCAATCGTATGTCGCCAACGCCCGCGCCGACTTACAGATTGTCATCGTGGACGACGCCGTCCTGCCGCTCACGCGCGCCCGCTTCCACCCCGACAACAGCTACGTGTGCTCGCCCTACGCGCACTACTTCGCCTACGGCCGCCAGGAACTCTCCCGGCTGGACAACCGCGCCCTGGAGCGGCTGGCGCGGGCCGGGACCGCCCCGTTGGCCTGGGCCTACCGCCGCAGCCGTTTCGACCGTTCCGTGCTGGTCAACAACTGGCTGCTTTCGACCAACCTGTATGCGCCGCTGGGCCAAGCCCAAGTCGCGCGCGTCACGGACGCGCTGGTCGAACGCTTCCCGGACCGCCCCATCGCCTTTCGCTCGGTCGACGCGCGCGGGAACCCGCAGCTCGTGCACGCGCTGGCCGCGCTAGGATACCGCTTCGTCTTCAGCCGGCAGGTCTACTACCAGGACGCGCGCGCCCCCGCGCTGTTCGCGCACAAGCAGATCAAGGTCGACCGGGCGCTCTACCGACGCAGCGCTTACGAACTCGTGGACGGGAACGCGCTCACTGCCGCCGACGCCCCGCGCCTGCTGGCGCTGTACGATCTGCTCTACCTCGAAAAACACTCGCGCTTCAACCCGCGGTTCACCGAGGCCTTCGTGCGCCGGGCTTTGCGGGACGGCTGGCTCCGCTTCAAGGCGTTTCAACGCGACGGCCGGATCGACGCCGCCCTGGGCTACGTCGCGCGCCACGGGATCATGACCCAGCCGTTCTTCGGGTACGACACCTCGCTGCCGCAGCAGCTCGGGCTCTACCGACTGCTCAGCCTGCACGTCCTGGACGAGGCGCGCGAGCGGGGCCTGCTGGTCAACGCCAGCGCGGGCGTAGGGGCGTTCAAGCGCTTGCGCGGCGGCGAGGCCGTGCTGGAGTATAATGCCGTCTATGACCGACACCTGCCCCGACGCGCGCGGCTGGCGTGGTCGCTGCTGGAGGGGGTTTTGAATCGCTGGGCCGTGCCAACCATTCAAAGGGGCGAATACTGACATGCCCTCGCTGCCGGTCAAGCTCGCCGGGTTGGGCCACTACCTGCCCGAGCGGGTCGTGTCCAACGCCGAGGTCGAGGCGCGCTGCGGGCTGCCTGCGGGCTGGATTGAGGCGCGCACCGGCGTGCGCGCGCGCCGCTGGGCCGACGGGGAGACGGCCTCGTTCATGGCGGCGCAAGCCGCGCGCGAGGCCGTGGCCGCCGCCGGGCTCGCTCTGGAGGAGATCGATCTCGTCCTAAACGCCTCGGGCACGGCCGAACAGGCCATCCCCGACGGCGGCCCGTTGCTCCAGCGCGCGCTGGGGCTGGGCGATTCGGGCGTGCCCGCCTTCAGCGTGGGCGCCACCTGCCTCAGCTTCGTGGTCGCGCTCGAGGTGGGCGCGCGCCTGCTGCTCGGCGGGGCGTACCGACACGTCCTGGTCGCGAGCGCGGACGTGGCCTCGTGCGGGCTCAACTTCAACGAGCCCGAGAGCGCCGCGCTGCTGGGCGACGCGGCCGCCGCGGCCGTCCTGGCCCGCACGCCGACCGACGAGGCCTCGGCCATCCACGCGGTTCACCTGGCCACCTACGGCGCGGGGGCCCACCTGACCGAGATCCGCGGCGGCGGGAGCGCGCGTCACCCCAACGCGCCCCACACCCGGCCCGAGGACCATCTGTTCCACATGAAAGGCCTGCAGGTGCTCAAGCTCACCCGGCAGCACGGCCGGGAATTTCTGGAAGCCCTGCGGCCGGGGCTCTCCCGTGGGCTTGGTTCGATCCGCTGGGCCGTGCCGCACCAGGCCAGCCGCATGGGCCTGGAGATGCTCAAGGCGTTCGGCTGGCCGCCCGAACGCGTGCGGATCACGCTCGACCGCTACGGCAACTGCGTGGCCGCCTCGCTGCCCCTCACGCTCTACGAGGGCGTCAGGGCAGGTGCGATCCGGCGCGGCGACGAACTCCTCTTGATCGGCACCGGCGCGGGCCTGTCGCTCGGCGGGATGATCCTGACCTACTGAGCGCTTGAGCCCCGCCCCCGCGCTGGGTAGAGTGAGCCCCCTTGAGCGGAAAGGAAGGCAGCGATCCCCCATGACCCAAGTAGCGATCTCCCCAAATCTCGTCGAGCGCGTGCTGGATCTGGCGGTGCGGGTCCAGCAGGTCCCGGCGCCCACCTTCAGCGAGGCCGAGCGGGCGCGCTTCGTGGCCGAACAGTTCGTCAAGGCCGAGCTGTCCGACGTCGAGGTCGACCGCAGCTCGAACGCGTTCGCCCGCCGCCCCGGCGGGGGCGGAACGCCCCTCCTGGTCACGGCCCACCTGGACACCGTGTTCGACGACGAGACCGACCTGGGCGTGACGCGCGAGGCAGGCCGGATTCACGGCCCCGGCATCGGCGACAACGCCGTGGCGGTGGCCGCGCTGCTGGGGCTCGTCTGGGCGCTGGACGAGGGAGGCGTGCAGTTGCCCGGCGACCTCTGGCTGGCGGCCAACACGGCCGAGGAGGGGCTGGGCGACCTCAAGGGCATGCGCGCCGTGATGGACCGCTTCGGGGACCAAGTGGCGGCCACGATCGTGCTGGAGGGCATGACTTTCGGCGCGCTGATCCACCAGGGCATCGGCGTGCGGCGCTATCGCGTCTCGGTGCAAGCGCCCGGCGGCCACAGCTGGACGGACTTCGGCGCGACCAGCGCGCTTCATGTGCTCGTGCGACTGGGGGCACGGCTCGCCGAGCTGGCGGTGCCCGAAACGCCGAAGACGACCTACAACCTGGGCGTGATCTCGGGCGGCACCTCGATCAACACGATCGCCGAGTCGGCCTCGCTGCTGCTGGACCTGCGCTCGGAGTCGGCCGAGGCGCTGCAAGACCTGATCGCGCAGACCGAGAAAACCGTGGCGGCGTTCGATTCCAGCGACGCGCGCGTGTCGCTGGAGGTCATCGGCGATCGCCCCCCGGGCCTGATCCCGCGCGACCACCCGCTGGTGCGCGCGGCGGCCGAGGCGCTGGGCCGGGTGGGCGTGCGCGAGCCGCAGTACCGCCCCGCCTCGACCGACGCCAACGTCCCGCTCGCCCGCGGCCTGCCGGCGGTGTGCGTCGGCCTCACGCGCGGCGAAAACGCCCACCGGCTGAGCGAATATATCGAGATCGAACCGCTGAGCAGGGGATTGGAACAGCTCTTGGACTTGGTCGTCCGCGCTTACGAAACCCCATGATCTCACTCAACGTTGGCCAAAGCCATCGCCATCCTGAATGAATTCGACCCGGTTGCCAAACGGGTCGAAGGCGTAGCAGCGGCGCACCTCGGGCAGGGCCTCGTCGGGAATCACCTCAACGCCCGCGGCCGCTAGCCGGTCGCACAACGCGTCCAACTCGCGGACCAGTAACGCGGGGTGCGCCTTGCGCGCGGGCGCCCCGCCCTGCTCGACGCCCAAATGCAACTGCACGCCCGTTCCCGTGAACCAGCACCCGCCGCGCGCGGCCAGCGGCGCGGGCTTTTCGACCTCCGCCAGTCCGAGCAGCCCACCGTAGAAGCGCCGCGCCTCTTCCTCTCCCCCTTCCGGCATGGCCAGTTGGACGTGATCGAGTCCGACGATCTCCGACCTCCTTGCTCCCTTTTCCATTCTCCCTTCCCCGTCTATGGTTCTGCACAAGCACGTTAGCCCAAAATCCGCAAGCTTGGCTAGAGT
>CAZNGF010000032.1:0-31364 GCA_964572855.1 uncultured Thermotogae bacterium
CGCGCCCCTACTGTGGTCGTCTACTAGTCCCCGCACCCCTCCATGTTGCCGCAGGCGCGGCAGCGGTAGTGGCAGCCGAAGGCCACCAGGTCGGTCGAGCCGCAGAAGCGGCAGCGCCACCGCGCGCCTAGGAGTCCTCGCACGACCATTTGATCCGCTCGAACACCGTGCGGCAGGTGCGGCAGTAGTACTGCGAGGTCGAGATCTGCGAGCCGAAGAGCGCGTAGAGCTCGGTCTCGCGGCCCTCACAGAAAGGGCAGCGGATGGGCCGTGCGGATCGCTTCGCCGCGTCAGCCTTGCGTTCCATTACGACCCCACCGGATACCCGTGGTGGCTGAAACAGGCGATCTGCGCGAACGTCTCGGCGTCGGGGCCGGTCTTGGAGAAGCGCCGGAACGCGGGGTCGAAGCCGTCCCAGCTCAGCTCCGAGGACAGGAGCGACTCGCCGGTGACCGCGTCGGTCGAGATGGGCAAATCGAGCCCGGCCCGTTCGAGCACGGGGCCGACCTGCTCGATCCAGCGCGTCCGCAGCCCGTCGCCGTCGGCGTCTTGGATGCCGCCCTCGACCAGCGCGCGCTCGGCCGCACTCCCCGGCCGCCCGAACCAGCACAACACGGGCTCCCAGAGCTTTTTCACCGACGCCTGCAGCGCTTGCTTGGCCTGGGCGTTGGCCCGCCCGAGCTGCAGCAGCCACCCTTGCGCGTGCTGGAGGTGGAAACGCTCTTCCTGCACCAGCTTGGGCACAAGCTTCCGAAACCCCTGGAAGCGCGATTCCCTCAACGATTCCAATTGAACCAAGAGCGCCGTGTCCACCAGCGCGTTGGCGGCCACGAAGTCAGTCCACTCCGGAAAGGCCGAGTCGAGCACCTCCATGTTGCGGTAGTGCTCGGGCTTGTCCTCGCGCGCGGGGACGTCTGACTTTTCGAACTCGCCGGCGACGTGGTAGAACAGGCGCGCGTGGCCGAACTCGTCCTGGGCCATGGCGTTGGCCGCGATGGCCGACTCGATCACGGGCGCGCCCAGCCACTCGCCGTAGCGCAGGCCCAACACGTGCTTGCTGTCGGCCAAAACCAGCGCGAGGTCGTAGACCGCCTCGCGGCAATCTTGCGGCAGGTCGGCGACCGACTCGTACTGGCTCATGACGCGGGCGCCTCCCCCTTGAGCTCGATGGCCGGCACGAACGCGTGACGCGGCACGACGCGCATCTCGATCCAAGGCTCCTCGTTGTAGATCGAGCGCGCGAAGGTGGCGGCCAGTTCGGCGTTGGGCGCCACCACCGTGCCCACTTGCTGCAGCGGGTCCTTGCGCCACTGGCGCGCGAACACCTCGTACACCTCGCCGCTTCGCCTCATACGGAAATCCCCCACGTGCTCAGGATGAACCGCCCCTCCTCGCTGATGCGCTCCTTGGTCCAGGGCGGGTCCCAGACCAGTTCCACCTCGACGTCCTCGCAGCCCTCCTGCTTCAGCCGTTCGTCGATGTCGTGCATGATGAACTCGACGGCCGGGCAGGCCGTGGCCGTGAGCCCGAGCTGAATCTTGGCGTTTTTCCCCTCGACCGCCACGTCGTAGACCATGCCCATGTCCACCAGGCTGATGGGCATCTCGGGGTCGTTGACCTCCTTGAGCGCTTCGAACACGCGCGCGCGGGTGGGCGTCATTGCAGATCCCCGTTGAACATCCGTGCGAACTTCCCGTAGTGCTTCTGGATGGCGTTCACGTACGGCTCGTTGTAGGGACCGCGCTGCTTCCAGCGCTCGAAGACCTGTTCCCAGCTGATGTGCTTGTCGAAGTCCCAGCGCTTGCGCTCGGGCTCGTAGGCGACGGGCAGATCGTAGTCGAGCACGTAGGCCCCCTGCTCCTCGTCGTGGTGCGCCGGCACGCGCACGCCGCACTCCTGGCAGAGCGGCACCACGGCGCTGAGCCACTCCTGGCGCAGTTGGTCGTTGGTCTTGCCCTTCAATTTGTATTCGAGCTGGGCGGTGTGGCGCTTGAGGCGGTCGGGCATCCCGAACCACTCCACGCCCATGGGAAACATCCAGTCCGCCGCGCGCTGGATCTCTTCTTTCGGCTTGCCGCCGGCCTGACACAGGCGTTTCATCCAGACCTCGCCGTGGCGCAGATGAAAGAGCTCTTCCTTGTCGACCTTGGCCAGCGCGCGCTTCCAGGGGCCGTAGCTGGTGTGCTCAAACGGGTCGCCCAGCAGGATGATCCCCGCGCGGTCGAAGAAGGCGTTGGCCACCACCAGCTCGACCCAGGACTCCAGCGGCTGGTCGAAGCCGTAGGGGTTTTTGAACTGGTGCGGCTTGCGCTCGTAGATGAGCGCCTCCTTGTCCATCCCCAGGTCCTCCAGCAGGCGGAAGGTGATGTGGGCGTGCCCCAGCTCGTCCTGGATGACGGCGTAGGCGCTCAGGCGCGTGTTCAAGGAGGGCGCTTTGCAGGCGGCCATGTAGTAGCTCGGCGCGCTCATGAGCTCGGTGTCGGCCTGGACCAGCAGGATCTGGCCCAGCGCCTTCTTGTAGCCTTCGGTCATCTCATCGACGGTCTCCACCAGGTAGCCGTTTTGGATCTTTTCCTTCAACGCCTCGTCGCTCAGCGTGGCCATCGGCTCCTCCTTTGGGCGATCGATACGTCCTACTCGATTCGATCATAGCCGCTTGATTAGAAGGGATCAAGAACGCTTGCCTCGGCCCCGTTGCCCCTCCGCGCGGGCCGCGCTAGCATCGGGGCATGCTTGAGCCAACCAAGGTCGCGCTGATCACGGGGGCCTCCAGCGGGATCGGGCGGGCCCTGGCGCTGGGGCTGGCGGCGCGCGGTTGGGACTTGGCGCTCACGGCCCGACAAGAAGACGCCCTGGAGGCCGTGGCCGCCGAGGCGCGCGGCCACGGCGTGCGGGCCCGCCTCTACCCCTGCGACACGACCGACCGTGCGGCCGTGACCGCCGCGGCTGAGGCAGCCTTAAGGGATTTCGGACGCATCGATTGGTTGATCCTGTCGGCCGGGATTGCCGGGCGTGCCCGCCCCGGCGACGTTGACGCCGACGGCGCGGCCGAGACCTTGAACGTCAACGTCCTGGGCGCGCTGTACTGGATCGGCGCGCTGCTGCCCGCGATGCGGGCGCGCGGGGCGGGCGCGATCGTGGGCTTGTCGAGCCTGGCGGCCGCGCGCGGCCTGCCGGGGTCGGGCCCGTACTCGGCCAGCAAAGCGGCCCTGAGCACGCTGCTAGAGAGCCTGCGGGTGGACCTCAAGCCCGCCGGGGTGCGCGTCGTCACGGTCGAGCCCGGCTTCGTGCGCACGCCCATGACCGACAAGAACCGCTTCAAGATGCCGTTTTTGATGGAGGCCGAGCCAGCCGCCGAGCTCATCCTCGAGCGCCTCGCGCGCGGCCGGAGCGTGATCCGCTTCCCCTGGCCCATGGCGCTGCTGACCCGTGTGATCCGCGCGCTGCCGGTGTGGTGCTACGACCTCGTCATCGGCTCGCAGGCCCGCAGGCACGGGCGTTGACACTCATGCTGCCGGGGCGCTTGGCCAAGCGCCCCAACGGTGAGGAACGCGGGACGCACTCACCCGTCCGAGCCAGCCAGCCACGCCCGGACGGGTCGGCCCGGAAGTCCGTCCAGGTGAGCCGCTCGCCCGCGCGCCAGACGACCACGTCGTCGTCGGGCTCGGCGGCCGTTCGCCCCTCGATGCCTGCGGGGACCGACAGCGTCAAGGTCAGCAGAAGCCCCGCGGCCAGCAGCGTCGTGCGGATCATGGGGTCAGTGTAGAACGTCCGCCGGCGGGGGACGAGTCAAATCAGCGTAAAACGGCGTGAATTTTCCATCCAAGCCGCGCTTTAGAGGGAGGCGTAGGTGTCCTTCAGCAGGCGCGCGTCGTCCTCCTGGTTCGGGCTCTCGCAGATCACAAAGCCCTTGCAGTCGTAGTCCTTGAGCGCGCGCAGCAGCGCCTCGTAGTCGAAGTCGCTTTCCTCCAGCACGACGTGGTGCCGCTCGCCCTTGGGCCCGTAGACGATGCCCGAGACGTGCAGGTGCAGCCGCTCCAGCGCGCTCTGTCCCAGGCCCGCCTTGAGCGATTCCAGCACGCCGCAGAACTCGTCGTAGCTGTTGTATTCCCCCAGCGAGCGCGCGTGCAGGTGGGCGAAGTCGACCAGCGGCAGCACGCCGTCGAGTTCCTGGGAAAGCCGCACGGTCTCCTCCACGGTGCCGAACTGCGAGGGCTTGCCCATCACCTCGGGCCGCAACCAGACCGCGACGCCCTCCTCGGCGAGCTGGTCGCGCACCTCGCGAAAGCCGGCCAGCACGTTTGCGTACACGGCCTCGGGGTCCCGCTTCATGTAGAAGGCCGCGTGGATGCACACGCTCTCGGCGCCGCAGGCCGCGCCGATGCGGGCGGCTTTCAGCATGCGCTCCTTGCTTGCCTCGAGCTTGTCGTCCTCGGGCGAGTTGAGGTTGATGTAGTAGGGCGCGTGCACCGTAAGGCGCACCCCGGCCTCTTGCGCGGTGGCCCTGACCTGGGCGGCCTTTTCGGGCTTCATCTGGACGCTGCGCACGAAGGCGAGTTCCATGCAGTCCAGCCCCAGCTCGGCCACGCGCCGGATGCCGCTTTGCGTGTCCGGTTTGGGCGAGCTGTGCGGCACCCCTGAGGGGCCGAACAAAAGCGTGTCGTAGCGGTGTGTGATCTGCATGAACGCTTATCCCCCTCGTTGCTTAACCGTAGAGCCCCTTGCGCTCGACGAACTCCATCCCCTCGGGCGTGATCACGAGCAGGTCGATGGGCCCGCCCACCGAGGGGAAGCGCGGCTCGAAGCGCAGGGTTTCGATGGTCGTTTGCATCAGGAAGCGGGCGTAGTCCACCGCGTCCTTGAGCGGCATGGCGTCGAACACGGGCGTGTGGTTGGGGTCGATGAGCCGGTTGGTGATGACGGTCTCGCCGCTGCGCGTGATGCCGTAGACGGTCTCGCCGGCCTCGTTGACGTTGCGGCAGGTGGCCACGGTCTCGGCCAGCGTGTGGCCCGTGAACAGGTAGGGCACCTGCTGCGCCCCCTCGGCCCGGTAGCCGGCCACGTGGAAGCCCACGCCCGTGTTGGAAAAGCGCCCCCGGAAGAAGCCCAGCAGCTTGCGCGTGACCTCCTCGACCGAGTTCTCGGCCTGCGAGCCCTCCAGCTCCATGAAGCGCTTGATGTAGTGCTCCACGGGGTAGCGCTCCACGATGGCCGTGTCGAAGGTCGAGATGGCCACGCCGGCCTGCTCGAAGATGTGGAGCTTCTGAGCGCTGTCCGAGAACACGATGCGCTCCTGCACGCGCATCCCCTCGGCGTTGGGTTCCTTGTGGGTGAGCGTCCCGCTCACCCGGCTGTCGGTGGCCATCACGATGCCCGAGGGCACGTAGATCGAGATTGCAAGCGACATGGCCCTCCCTTGCTCTGGATCGAAAGCGGAAAGCGCCCCCGCCGCGGGCGGCGGGGGCGCTGCTCAATTCGCGTTGCGTTCCGGCGCTAGCGGCAGATCTTGAGGCCGTTGGACTCGTTGCCCGTGTAGGAACAGGAATCCACGCGCTCGTAGACGAACAGGCCGCCGCCGCTGCGGTTCAGCAGCCAGGCCGTGTCGCCGTCGTTGCTCCAGACCGTGTTCTCGATGTCGGGCGTGCCCTGCCACCACCCTTGCGGGCTGTTGCGCTGGTTGTTCCAGGTTACGTAGAGGTCGATGCGCTGTTGGCCGCACGGGGTCGACTGCTTGCCCGAGCTGCGGAAGAGCGTCCCGCCGCCCAGCACGGGGCCGGAGTGCACGTAGACGCGCCCGCCCGGCGGCAGCATGCAGCCCTGGGGGAAGAAGAACGTCTGCCCGATGGACGGCGGGGTCTGCGGCCCCGTGGCGCTCTCGACCTTCCAGTTGCTCAGGTCGACCTGCTGGCCCGTGCGGTTGGCGATCACGATCCACTCGTCGATGTCCGGCCCGCCGGTGGCCTCGCGGAAGCGGATCTCCTCGATCACCAGGTTCGTAAAGCCGCTCGAGGCGTTGAACGCCCCGAACACGGCCAGCCCTACCAAAGCCAGCAGTCCCACAATCAAAATCGCGTTTTGCATGATCCCTCCTGAATTCCTTTGCCAAACGAATGCGCCCATTCTAAGCCGCTTGAGGTCGCGATTCAATGGAAGGCGTGCGGCTTGCGCCGGACACGTGGGGCCCTCGCAAACGGACACAAGGCGAAGGTGGTGGAGCCGATCGGATTCGAACCGACGACCCCCTGGTTGCAAACCAGGTGCTCTCCCACTGAGCTACGGCCCCCCGTCCTCGCGTGCCCCGGCCGCTTTTCCGTGGTGCCGAAATGGAAGGAAGGGAGCGGAACCGTGCGAGGGTGGTGGGTCTAGATGGATTCGAACCATCGACCTCACGCTTATCAGGCGTGCGCTCTACCCCTGAGCTATAGACCCAATCGCCGAAGCATCAGTTTACCGGGCGGGCCGCATCCAGTCAACCGGCGCGCTGATCCGCGCGTTCGAGCAGCGCCTCCAGCCCCTTGAGGTAACTCGCCCAGCCGTATCCACCGATCTGGGCGATGCAGACGTCCTTGAGGTAGGAGTGGCGCCGGAAGGGTTCGCGGTTCTGGATGTCGGAGAGGTGGACCTCGACGGCCGGCAGGGCCACGGCGGCCAGGCAGTCGCGCAGCGCGACGCTGGTGTGCGTGAGCGCGCCGGGGTTGATTACGATGCCTTGCGCCCAGCGGCGCTCGGCCTGGATAAAATCCAGCAAGGCCCCCTCGTGGTTCGACTGAAACGTTTTCAATTCTAGCCCACGCACCTCAGCCCAGTCGGCGAGCCGCGCATTGATCTCGTCGAGCGTGAGCGCGCCGTAGACCTCGGGCTCGCGCTCGCCCAGCAGGTTCAGGTTGGGACCGTGGACCACTAGGACGCGCCTCACGCCACCCGCTCCCAGAAGTCGAGCGCGCGCACGAGTTGGTCCGGGTCCACGGGACCGGCCTGGCAGCTCCCGATGTGCCGCAGCCAGCACATCACCACCCGGCCGCCCTGGTTCTTCTTGTCGCGGCGCGCGTGCGCCAGCAGCGCCTCGGGGCTGATCTCGGGTAGCGGGGGGCGCTCGACCCGCTCCAGCAGCCGGCGGATGCGCACGAACTCCATCTCGCGCAGCGCACCGTACCGGAAACTCAGGTAGGCCTCGCCCAGCATGCCCCAGAGCACGGCCTCGCCGTGGGTGAAGTGCTGGTACTCGGTCAGGGCCTCCAGCGCGTGCCCCAGCGTGTGCCCGAAGTTGAGGGCCTTGCGCTCGCTGGCCTCGCGCTCGTCGGCGGCCACGATCCGCGCTTTGATCTCGACGCAGCGGGCCACCACCCGCTCCAGCCCGCCCGTGCCCAGCAGCAGCTCGTCCAGCTCGGCCTCGAGTTGGTCAAAGAGCGCCCGGTCGCCGATGAGGCCGTACTTGATCACCTCGGCGAAGCCCGAACGCCGCTCCTGCTCGGGCAGCGTCTTGAGCGCGGCCAGGTCGGCCACCACCAGCTTGGGGGAATGGAAGGCCCCGATCAGGTTCTTGCCCAGGGGGTGGTTGACCCCGGTCTTGCCCCCGACGGCGCTGTCGACCTGGGCCAGCAGCGTGGTTGGAACCTGGACCAGCCCGACGCCGCGCAGGTAGGTGGCGGCCACGAAGCCGGCCAAATCGCCCACCACCCCGCCGCCCAGCGCGATCACGACGGCGTCGCGCTCGAAGCCGTTTTGGATCAGGCGCTCGTAGATGAGGTCGGCTATCTCCAGCGACTTGGACGTCTCGCCGGCCGGCACGCCCACGGCGCGCGCCTCGATGTCGTTGGCCGCCAGGCTCTTGAGCGCCTGGTCACCGTAGAGCTCGGCCACGCGCTCGTCGGTCACCAGCAGCGCCCGGCCGCGCAACCCGTGCCGGCGATAGAGCCCGCCGAGCTGGGCCAGCAGGCCATCCCCGATGTAGACAGGGTAGTTGGACGAGCCGGCCACCTCGATCAGCTGCATCGGTCCACCACCCGTTTGAAGATTCGTTCAGCCACGGCCGCGGGCGGGCCGTCGGCGGGCACGGTCCAGTCCGCGCGGCGGTAGCACGGCGCGCGCTCGGCCAGCAACGTTTCGACCCGCTCGGCGCGCGCCTCGGGCGCGAGGCCGTCCAGCAGGGGGCGCGGCACCCCTTCGAGCCGGCATGCGAGCACCTCCGAAGCGACCTCCAGGTACACGGTGGTTCCGTTTGCCAGCGTCCGCCAGTTGCGTTCGTCCGCGGGCGCGCCGCCCCCCACGGCCACGACGGCCGGCCCGTCGAGCTCGGCCAGCGCCGCGCGCTCGAGCTCCCGGAAGGCGGGTTCGCCGTCCTCGGCGAAGATCCGTTCGAGCGCGCGACCTGCGCGCGCCGCGACCTGCGCGTCGGTGTCGACGAAGGGGAGGCCCAGGCGCCGGGCCAACAGCGGGCCCACCGTGCTCTTGCCGCTGCCCATGAAGCCGATGAGGAAGATCGCGTGTTGTGCGTGAGACGGGCGCGTCACAGAGCCGTCCCCCTTTCCTGGCTCAGGGATGGCGTGGTGCGGCCGTCCCGCTGGGGCGGGTGGCCGCTTTCAGGGTGCGGGCCTGCGCGCCCAGGCCGGCCGGGGACACGCCGCGCTGCACGGTCTGGACCAGCCCGCTGCCCACGATCGCGCCGTCGGCGCCAGCGTCGAGCACGGCGCGCACGTGGTCCGGCGAGGTGAGCCCGAACCCGACGCACAACGGGAGCGACCCCGCCACCGAGCGCGTCTTGCGGATGAGCGTGGCGGTCGACTCGCTCAGGCTCATCTGGCCCGTGACGCCGTAGCGGCTCACGACGTAGAGGAAGCCCCGACTGGCCGCAACCAGCCGCTCCAGGCGCGCCTGCGGGGTCTCGGGCGTGGCCATCAGCACGAGGTCCGGCCCCCCCTCGCCCGCGAGCTGGAGCAGCCCGCCGGCCTCCTCCAGCGGCAGGTCCGGCACGATGAGCCCGTCCACGCCGGCCGCGCGGCAGCGCTCGACGAAGGCCGCCTCGCCCAGCCGGAACACGGGGTTGCAGTAGGTCATGAGCAGGAGCGGGACGCCCTCGGCCCGTTTCCGCAGCGTCCCGACCAGCCCGAACACGTGCTCCAGCGTCGTGCCGGCCGCGAGCGCGCGCACGCCGGCGGACTGGATCACGGGGCCGTCGGCGATCGGGTCGGAGTAGGGGACCCCGATCTCGACGGCGTCGGCCCCGCCCTCGATCAATGCCTCGAAGTACGGCACGCAGTCCTGCGGCGACGGGTCGCCCGCCATCAGGTAGGGGATGAACGCCCCCTCGCCCTTGGCCTTGAGCGCCGTGAAGGTTTCGGATAAGCGGCTCATCGCCCCCCCCCCAGGTCCTTCTCGGCCGCGCGCACCGTGTCCAGGTCCTTGTCGCCGCGGCCCGAGACCGTGATGACCACGATCTTGTCGCCCTTCATGCCCTTGGCGCGCGTGACCCCCGCGTAGACCGCGTGGGCCGGTTCGAGCGCGGGCAGGATGCCCTCGAGCTCGCTGAGCCAACGGAAGCCCTCCAGCGCCTGCTCGTCGGTTACGCTGACGTAGTCGGCGCGCTTGACCTCCTTGTAGAGCGCGTGCTCGGGGCCCACCCCGGGGTAGTCGAGCCCGGCCGAGATGCTGTGGGTCTCCTCGGTCAGGCCCCAGTCGTTCTGGAGCATGTAGCTGCGCGCCCCGTGCAGCACGCCGATGCTCCCCTTGCCCAGCGAGGCGCCGTGCTTGCGCCCGCTGCCGCCGGCCTCGGCCCCCAGCAGTTGGACCCCGCGGTCGGAGACGAACGGGTAGAACGAGCCGATGGCGTTGCTCCCCCCGCCCACGCAGGCCACCACGACGTCGGGCAGCCGTCCCTCCTGGCGCAGGAACTGGCCCTTGGTCTCGTCGCCGATCACGCGCTGGAACTCGCGCACGATGTAGGGGTAGGGGTGGGGCCCCACCACCGAGCCGATCAGGTAGTACGTGTCCTGCACGCGCGCGGCCCACTCGCGCAGCGAGGCGTTGATGGCGTCCTTGAGCGTCGCGCTCCCGTCGTGCACCTCGTGGACCTTGGCCCCCATGAGCCGCATGCGGTAGACGTTGGACTTCTGGCGCTCCATATCGACCGCGCCCATGTAGACCTCGGTCGGGATGCCGAGCACGGCCCCGGCCATGGCCGCCGCCACGCCGTGCTGGCCCGCGCCCGTCTCGGCGATGATCCGTGTCTTGCCCATGCGTTGGGCCAGCAGGGCCTGGCCCATTACGTTGTTGAACTTGTGTGCCCCGCCGTGGACCAGGTCCTCGCGCTTGAGGAAGATTCGAGCGCCGCCGAAGTGCGCGCTCAGACGCTTGGCTTCGTAGAGCGGCGTCGGGCGCCCGCCGTAGTGGCGTTGGTACCGGCCCAGCGTCTCCTGGAAGGACGCGTCCGCGCGGGCTCCGGCGAAGGCCGCCTCGAGCTGGTCCAGCGCGGGCACCAGGATCTCGGGCACGTAGCGCCCGCCGAACGAGGCGTACTTGCCGTCCACGGGGTAGTCGCTCAGGCGCACGTCGGGCTTGGCTTCAGGGCTCATGGCGTCTCACCTTCGCCAGCAGCGCCGCGACCTTGGCGGGGTCCTTGCGCCCGTCGGTCTCGACCCCCGAGGCCACGTCCACCGCGTAGGGCTGCACGGTGCGGATGGCCTCAGAAACGTTCTCCGGGGTGATCCCGCCGGCCAGCACGATCGGCAGCGGGTCGAGCTGTTGCCGGATGCGCGCGCTGATCTCCCAATCGTGCGGACGGCCGGTCCCGCCCGCCTTGCCGTCGACGCGGCTGTCGAGCAACAGCCCGTCCAGCGGTCCGTCGGCCAGGCGCTCGGCCCGCTCCAGACAGTCCTCGGGGTCCTCGTCGTCCCCGATCGCCAACAGCACGAACAGGGGCAGCCCCCCCGGTAGGGCGCGCCGGATGCGCTCCACCTGGACCGCGCCCATCTCGGCGTGGATCTGCAGCACGTGCGGGGCCAGGTCCTCGACCAAGTCCCCCAGCAGCAGCGGGTCGGTGGTCGTGGTCACGAGCACGGCCGTGCCAAACGGCGGGACGTAGCTCATGAGTTCGTCGGCCTCCTCGGGGGTGAGCTCGCGCGCGGAGTCGGCCCAGACGATGAAGCCTTGGGCGTCGGCGTCGGCGGTGACCTCGACGTCGTCGATCGTCCGGTTCCCGCACAGCTTGACCTTGACCAAGGGCCTCCTCCGCACCTCCCGGATGCCGGGATTGTCCTTCGACTGGGGCTCAACGCAGTGTAACACAGCCCGCAAACCCGAGCAAGCGCGCCCGCGCCCTGATCCGCGCCGGCTCGAGAGCGGACAGGCGCGCTGGTCGTCCCGCCCCGCCGCGCCCTATAGTGATCCCGAAAGGAGGCGTGCTGCATGCTGCGTTTCTCGCGCTGGAGGCGCGCCGCCCTGGCGGGCGTCGCGCTCGGGCTGGCGGGACTGGCCGGTTGCGGGCTGGCCAACCAATCCCCCGTGGCCGCGATCCAAGCCGGGCCGGCCGCCGGGGACGTGCCCCTGCAAGTGCGATTCGACGCCTCGGGCTCGTTCGACCCCGACGGCCACCTGACCGAGTGGACCTGGGACTTCGGCGACGGGGCGACCGGCGCCGGCGTCGAGGTCGTGCACACCTACGCACGGGACGGGCTCTTCACGGCCGCGCTGGTCGTGAGCGACAACCGCGGCGCGCGCGCCGAGGCCCGCGTCGAGATCGCGGCCGGCAACCCGCCGCCGCGCGCTCGCTTCGACGCGGACCCGGCCGGCGGCTGGGCGCCGCTGCGCGTGCGCTTCGACGCCGGCGAAAGCGGCGACCCCAACGGGACGATCACGGCTTACGCGTGGGACTTCGGGGACGGGGCCGAGGCCGCGGGCCGCGAGCCCTCACACCGCTACGACGCGCCCGGGGCCTACGCCGTGGCGCTGACCGTCACCGACGACGGCGGCGCGAGCGCGCGCGCCGAGCGGGTCATCCACGTCGTGGGCATGGGGCTGCCCGAGCCCTTCGACGCCGTGCGCGCGCCCAGCGCGCTGGCGCTGGGCGACTTCGACGCCGACGGCCTGCTCGACGCGGCCGTGGCCTCGAGCCGGGACGACAGCGTCGCGCTGCTGCCGGGCACGGCCGCCGGGGGCTTCGGCGCCCCGAAGGCGTTTGCAGCCGGCGCAAACCCGCGGCGGCTCGTGAGCGCGGACTTCAACGGGGACGGCCTGGCTGACGTCGCCTCGGCCGACTTCGACGGCGGCACGGTCACGGCCATGCTGGGACGGATCGGCGGCGGCTTCTTCATCGCGGACAGCGTGCCGGCCGGCCGCTGGCCCCTGGGGCTGGCCGCGGCCGACTTCGACGCCGACGGGGTGGTCGACCTGGCCGTCACGGACGCCGGGGACCACACGGCGCGCGTCTTGCTGGGCGAGGGCAACGGGCGCTTCACGCCCGGCCCGCCGGCCGAGACCGGTCGCTGGCCGGGCGCGGCTGCCGCGGGCGACTTCGACGGCGACGGCCGCCTCGATTTGGCCGTGGCCAACTTCTTCGCCGACTCGGTCTCGGTGCTGTTCGGCGACGGCGCCGGGGGCTTTGCGCGCCGGCGCGATTCGCCGGCGGGGGCGCTCCCGTCGGCGTTGCGGGCGGCCGACCTGGACGGGGACGGCGCGCTCGACCTGGCCGTGGCCGCCTCGGGCGACGACCGGGTCGGCCTGTTGCGCGGCAACGGGGACGGCACCTTCGAGATGGAGGCGGCGCCCGCCGTGGGGAGCCGGCCCTGGGCGCTGGCGCTGGCCGACCTGGATCGGGATGGGCTGTTCGATCTGATCGTGGCCAACGCGGGAAGCGGCGACGTGACGGCCTGGTTGGCCGCCGCGCCGTTCGTCTTCGACCGGCCGCGCGGGATCGTGGTGGGCGACGAGCTGCTGGACCTGGCCGGCGCGGACCCGGACGGGGACGGGCACTTGGACTGGTTTGTGGTCGACTTCCGCACCGACCGCCTCATCCGCGTGCGCGGGCGATAGGCCGTAGGGGCGCTTGGGCAAGCGCCCCTACGGGTTGGCACCTTCTAAGACACCGGCGTCCCCAAAATCCAGAGCTCGATGAGCCGCAGGACGGCCGCATCGGAGATCGGCTCGCCGGTGCCGGCCACGACCTGCCCCCGCACCCAGAGCCGCACGGCCGCCAGGATTTCGACGTCGTCCAGCCGGCCGCTGCCGTCGGCGTCGAGCGCCTGCGCCAGCGTGGCCCCGCCGGACGGGGCGCTCAGGTGCAGCTTGCCGGCGCCCCAGACGTTGCCGGCCACGAAGCCGGTGAACGCGTCCCGCTGCGCGCGCGCCCGCAGCCGGTCCAGCGCGGCGGTTGCCGTCAGGCCGGGCTCGTCTTGCAGCCAGAGCGCGACCGCGCCGCTGGCAAACGGCGCGGCGAAGCTCGTGCCGCGGTTGACGAAATGGAAGCCGTCGCTGAGGATGCGCGCCAGGCCCACCAGTTCGGCCGCGCCGTCGGCCAGGCTCGAGGCCACCATGCTGCCCGGTGCGGCCAGGTCCGGCTTGATCCGCCCGTCGCGTGTGGGGCCGCGTGAGGAAAAGCCCGCGATCTGCCCCAACGGGTTGTCGTCGGTGAAGCGTTCCACCCCTCCCTCGAAGCTTGCCCACTCGGTTCGGCTCACGTAGGCGCCCACGGCGATCACCTCGGCGGCGGTGGCCGGCAGGGTCACGGTGAGGTCGGCGTCGGCGTTGCGCGAGCTGAACGGAACCTCAATCGCCCAGGCGTCGAAGCGCGTCCCGAGCCCCGGCGCGTGCAGCTCCAGCGTCCAGCGGCCCGGCTGCAACGGGTTCCCCGACCCAAACAGCTTCCCGTAGACCTGGACCAGTATCTCGTGGAGGCCGTTGTTGGGGTTGGACCCGCCGGCGGCGTTGTCGACGAACACCCCGCCCGCGGGCAGGTCCCCCCGGCGCGCCTCGCCCGTGGCCACGGGGCCAAAGGCGTTTCCATCCGGGTCGGTCACCGTCACGCGCAGCGGGCCGGTCGGCTCGTACCAGACGTTGAACTGAAAGCGGCTGCGCGGGAGCGGGTCGGGCAGGTCGAAGGTCGCGCGCGTCTTGGCCGTGGCGGGCAGGAATTCGCCCCAGTGGACCGTCTCGTCGCCCTGGTTGCCGGCCGAGGCCACGATCACGCGGCCGGGGGCGCGGGCCAGCGCGGCCAGCGCGCGCTCGAAGTTGCTGCTCCCGTCGTGGGCGCCCAGGTGCGAGCCCAGGCTCAGGTTGGCCACCGCCGGACGCGCCCCCGCCCGGTCGAAGACGTAGCGCACGGCGTCCACGATCTCGTCGTGGCGCATGGTCGAGCGCACGGCCACCAGCTCGGCCTCGGGCGCCATGCCGACAAGATCGTTCAGTTCGGTCGAGGAGCCGTCCCCGCCGGCGATGCCTAACACGTGCGTTCCGTGGCTGGGCGTGCTGGGGCTGGCGTCGATCAGCGGGCCCAAATCCTCGTCCGCGCCGGCCAGCGCGCGCTCGATTTGTTCCCGGTCGTACTCGGCGCCGTAGTCGAACCCCGCGGGCCGCGCGCCGGGCCGGGTTTGGTCCCAGATCGCCAACAACCGCGAGCCCTCCTCGCGTCCGTCCCCGTCGCGGTCGACGCGGAAGTCCAGATGCGTCCAGTCCACGCCGGTGTCCACGACGCCGATCACGACGCCCCGGCCCGTGATCCCGTCGCGGTGCAGCTCGTCGGCGCCCACCAGCCGGCGCGCGCGGTCCAGTTCGGGAAGCGCCCGCGGCGCTCCGTGGACGCGCGCCGCGCCCGGGCCGGAAACGTAGACGACCTCGGGCCAGCCCCGTATGGCCCTCAATTGTTCCAGCGTCACGCGCGCCGTGGCCACGTCGCCGGCCACCGTGCCCAGCGCCAGGCCGCGCGCGCGCAGCGCGGCCTGGGAGGACGTGCGGATCAACACGCCGATGCGCCCCTCATCCGCCCGCGCTCCGTCGATCCCACCCCCGCCAAAGCCCTCCAGCCCGACGCGGGCCGCGCCCGCTCGGTCGAGGACGAAGCGCAGTTCGGGCGAGAGTTTCCCGTCGGGGGACGGCGCGTCGGCCGCGCCGGAGACCGCCAGCCCGGCGGCCAGCAGCAGGGCGAGCAGGGCGCGCGCCGCACTCATCGCAGCCACATCACGGGCAGAACGCGGCTGCGCGGCGTTGGCCCCTCCACGCGCACGTGGACCAGGTAGACCCCGTTGGCCGCCGTGCCCCCCGCGCGCGTGAGGCCGTTCCAGCGCAGCGCCGGCCCCGCCCCACGCGTTTCGTACACGAGGCGCCCCGAGAGGTCGTAGACCTGGAGGGACACGTGCGAAGCGTCCGGCGGGACGGCGAGCGCGAGCGCGTTTCGCTCGCGTTTAAGGTACAGCACCCCATCGTCCTCGGGGACGCTCGCCGACTCGTTCGAGGCGGGCGCAAGCACCGTCAACCGGTCGCCGTCGAGCTCGAAGGCGTTGGCCCAGCCGCCCAGCGAGACCGGGCCGGGCGGCTGGTCGGCCGGGACGCGGAGCGTGTAGCTGGCGCTCACGGACGCGCCGGGGTCGAGCAGCGGCCAGCGCCACGCGCCCGCGGCCGGGTCGTAGGCAGGGTCATCCGTCTCGAAAGCCCACCCCGCCGGCACTTCCTCCCGCAGCGTCAGCCCGCCGAAGGCCAGCGCGGGCAGGCGGGCCTCCAGCCGCACCGTCACGGTCTGGCCGGGCTGGACGCGCGTCCGGCTCAGCGTCCGTTCAGCCCTTGGCCGGGCCAGCGCCAGGTCGAGCGCGCCGGCGCCGTAGGTCACATCAGGGCCGGGCCGACCCAGGTCGCGCACGAGCGCGAGCAGGGCGCGCTCTACCTGGTCGGCGTCCCACTCGGGGTGTTGCGACCACAGCAGCGCGGCCGCGCCGGCCACGTGCGGCGCCGAGGCCGAGGTGCCGCCGAAGGGGCGAGCCAGCAGGTTGTCGGTCTGGTCCGGGCCCGCGATGTCGGGCTTGATCCGCCCGTCGCTGGTCGGACCCAGCGAGCTGTACGGCTCCTGCGGTCCCGTCTCCCAGTCGTGGATCGAGACCGCGCCCACCGCCAGGGCCGCGCGCGCGTCGGCCGGGGCGGGCAGGCTGCCGTGCGGGGTGTGCGGCGCTAGCACATGGGATTGGGAAAAGAGCTTGATGCGCACGGGGCCCGAGACGCGCCGGCCCAGCACCTTGACGCGGTAGACGCCGGGTTGTTCGACGAAGTAGTCCAGCACCTCGACGGGTTCCTCGGCGCCCAGCTGCCAGGTCGTCGAGCTGGCCAGGACGTTGCCCGCGGTGTCGTAGAGGTAGAGGTCCAGATCTTGATTCGTGCGGGGCCAGTCGTCCCAGGTGAGGTCGAGGCTGATGAGCCCGAAGTAGGCCTGGATACGGAGGAACTCGCCGCCGCTGCCGGGGAACTCGGCCCAGCCGTTGCCGTCCTGGTCCAGGAAGCGGCCCGTCCAGTGCTGCAGCGCGTGGTTGCCGGCCGCGTTCACCCACAGCACGCCCGCGTCGCGTGCACGGCCTGCGAGATCGGCCACGAATCCCGTCCCGTCGCCGAAGTTGGTGGAAAACCACCCGACGGAGTGGTTGATCACGTCGGCGCCCTGCCGAATGGCGTCGTCCACGGCGTTTTCCAGGTCAAGCAGGTCGCCGACCTGCTTGAGGTAGAGCTCGGCCTTGGGCGCCATCTCGTGGACGACCAGCGCCACCGAGGTGCCGTGGTTGCCCTGGCGGCTCCCCTGGCCGCTGTAGTCGGTGAAGTCGGCCACGACCGACGCCGGCAACGCGCCCGCCTCCTGCGCGAACTCGAGCGAGCCGAAGCCCACGTCGATGACCGCGACCGCCACGCCCTGGCCCTGCACGTTCTGGCCGTGCAGCAGCGTGGCGCCCAGCGGCGTGACCGCCTGGCTGCGCGGCGCGCTCAGGGCTTGGAACGCGCGCGGCGGGCGGGCGTAGCGCACGCCGGGCACCTCGGCCAGCGCGGGCAGTCGATCCGGTGAAACGCGGACGCGCACGAGGCTGCGCGATTGGGCTTCGACGGAAAAGCCGCGCGCGTCGAGCTGCGCGGCCAGCGCGGCGGCCGAGCCCTCGGGTTCGATCACGACCCGGATCGCGTTGGGCGCGCCCGTTTCGCCCATCGACTGCGGACGGGCGCCGGTCTCGGCCAGCGCGCGCAGCGAGTCCGAGAGCTCGGGCCGGTGTGCCTCCAGCGGGACGGCCTTGGCGGGCCAGCCCGCCGCCGGGTCGGGGGAGGCGCCCGGCTGGCCCCAGGCCAGGACCCCCGTCAGCAGGGCGGCGGCGCCCAGGAACGCCAGGCGCGCGGAGCGCGATATTTTCATACAAGGGAGCTTAGGCTTGCCACGCGGGGGTGTCAAGGACGTGCGTGCCCTTCGGGCTTGCGGACGCGGAAAGCTTGCGCGCGCGGGGCGTTGCGTTATAGTGCTGAAAACCCCGTCTAAACCCTTGACGAGCCGACCCCGAACGGAGGCTGGCTTTGACGTGGGGGAAGTCCGCCGGCCGAAGGAGTCCGCAACCGTGAACCGAACCGCCAAGTGGATCGTCTGGGCCATCCTGTTGCTGGGCGCGTTGGCGGCCGTTGGCACCAGCCTCTGGCTCGCCGGCGAGCGCCTGCGCTGGGAGGGCCAGCGGCGCCAGGTCGGGCTGTCCGTGACGGGGGAGGCGCTGGGGCACGGCGGGGAGATCGCGGCGGGGACGCTGGCCGAGCGCTTCGGCTACGTCGCGCTCGACGCGGCCACGCTCTCCGCGTTCGCGCCCTTCAACCTCAAGCCCTGGCCTGCGCTGGCCGAGCCCGAGGCGCCGCTTTCGAACGCCGACGTGGACGCGCTGCGGGCAGCGGGCCTGGAGGTCGTGCTGGTCCTCTCGCCGCTGCTCGTCTTCGACGCGGCGCGCGCAGACGCCTTCGAGCGCGCGCTGGACGCGCTCGACCCCAGCGGCGTCCTGCTGGTCACAAGCGCGCTCGACTGGCCGGCCGAGCCGCTGCACGCCGTGGCCTCCCGGCTGGCCACGCGCGGGGTCTGGCTCGGGACCGTCGAGTTTTTCGAGCCCGCCGGCTTGCTGGCGCTCTACCGCGCAGGCGTTGGTCCCTGGACCCGCGCGCACTTGATCCCGGCCCGCGAGCGCGACCGGCTGCCCGACGCCGAGGCGCTGGCGCGCTTCGAGCGGGCCGTCCGCGAGCGCGGCTTCCGGCTGTTGCTGCTCAACGCCAAGGGCGAGGCCGCGCCCACGGCGGCGGACTTGAGCGACCGGTTGATCCCCCGCCTGGAACGAGCGGGTTTCGCGCTCGGGGCCGTGCCGGCCGCGCCCGCCTGGCGCGTCCCGGGCTGGACGCTCTACGCGCTCGCGCTCGGGCTGCTGGCCGTGACGGTCTGGCTGTTTCAGCGGCTCTGGCTCAAACGCCCGTGGGTGCTGGCCCTGGTGACCGCCGTGGCTGGGGGCGCGTTCGCCTGGGCGCTGGGGGACGGGGACGAGGGGAGGCAGTTCCTGGCGCTGAGCGCGGCCATCGTCTGGCCCATGTGCCTCTACCGCGCGCTCACGCTGCTGCCGGACCGCCGCGGCTTGCGCTTCGGCTTGCTGGCCTGGGGCGGCGGGGTCGGATTCACGTTGCTGGGCGGGCTGATTCAGGCCGGCTTTCTGAGCGAGCCGGCCTACTTCCTCAAGCTCGGCGAATTCCGCGGGGTCAAGCTGGCCTTCATCGAGCCCGTGCTGGTCGTGCTGCTCTGGGACGTGCGCCGGCGCGGCCCCGGGGTCTGGAGGCGGCTCTGGACCCGGCCGCTCACCTGGGGCGACGCCGCGCTGGGCGCGGCGCTGCTGGGCGCGTTCGTCGTGCTGATCGCGCGCACGGGCAACGACAGCTTCGTGCCCGCGCTCCCGTTCGAGGAGGCCGCCCGGGGGCAGCTCGAGACGTGGCTGCACGCCCGACCGCGTTTCAAGGTGTTTCTGGTGGGGCATCCCTTTCTGATCCTCTGGCTGGCGTGGGGCTGGCGCCGCTGGGGGGACTTCGGCCTGGTCGTGCTGGCCGCGGCCTTCCTGGGGCCGGTGACGGTGCTCAACAGCTTCGCGCACCTGCACACGCCGCTCGACTTCACGCTGCTGCGCGCGGCCAACGGGATCGTGCTGGGCGGGGGCGCGGGGGCGCTGCTCTGGGCGGCCGCGCGTTGGGGGGGGCGACGGTGGCGTCCGTCCGCGTCGTCGTAGCGGGTTACTACGGCTTCGGCAACCTGGGCGACGAGGTCCTGCTCGGGGTGACGCTGGACTGGCTGCGCGGCTTCGAGGGGGTTGAGCCCCAGGTGCTGTCGGCCAACCCGATGGAGACCGGCGCGCGCCACGGGGTGAGCGCGCTCAACCGTTGGAACCCGGTCACGGTGTTCGGCGCGCTGCGCGGGGCCAAGGCGCTGGTTTTGGGCGGCGGCGGGTTGCTGCAGGACGCCACCAGCGCGCGTTCGCTTTCCTATTACCTCGGCCTGCTGCGGTTGGCCCGCTGGCTCAAGGTGCCCGCCTTCCTGCTGGGGCAGGGGCTCGGCCCGCTGAGCGAGCGCGGCGAGGCGCTGGCCGCCCACGAGCTGCGCCAGGTTGCCTACCTGAGCGTGCGGGACGACGACAGCCTGGCGCGCGCACGCGCCTGGGGCGCCCCGGAGGCCCGCTGGGCGCCGGACCTGGCCCTCAGCATCGCACCCAAGCTCGAGCCGTCCGACAGCGCCCGCCCCGTGCTGGGGCTGGCGTTGGTCGCCCCGCCGGCGCCCCAGCGCGAGGCCGTCCTGGACGCCCTGGCCGAAGGGATTCAACGCGTCCGGGCGGTGCACGGTCTGACGCCGGTGTTCATCCCGTGCCACCCGAGCGACCAAGCGTTCGCGCACGCCTTGAACCAGCGCGCCCCGCTCACGGTATTGCCGCCGCTGCAGGGGGGGGCCTCGCAGCACCTCGCGCTGCTGCGGGAGTGCCAGGTGCTGTGGGGAAGCCGGCTGCACGCGCTCGCCTTCGCGCTCATGGGCGGCGTGCCGTTCGCCGCGCTGGCCTACGACCCCAAGGTCGCGCACTTCACCGGCCAGGTCAACGCCTCGCTGCGTGACGCGCTGCCCTGCTGGCCGCTGGCGGAGATCGACGCAGGCGCGCTGGCCGCGGCCACCGACGCCTTGCTGGACGACGCCCCCCAACTGGCCCCGACGCTGCTGCAAACGGCCACGCGCCTGCGCCGCGCCGCCCGGGCGGGGTTGCAGGACGCCGGCGACCAGCTGGCCGGCCGTCTGGGATTGCAGCGATCACGTGGAACGGATAAACTCGGCTAAGTGAGGTGGATATGCGCATTTCAGGTCTGATTCTCATCCTGGTCATCGCCTTCTTCGCCTTCCCGCTCTTCAACGGGACGCCCTTCCCGACCAGCTTCGACCCCTCCGAGATCGGGGGGTTCCTCTCGAACGTGTGGGGCTACTGGCAGACCCTGGTTTCCAACGTCGCGAATTGAGCCACCGGCCCGTCCTGCTCGACGAAGCCGTGCGAGCCCTGAACGTCCGACCCGACGGGGTCTACCTGGATGCCACGCTGGGCGCCGGCGGTCACGCGCGCGCCGTGCTGGAACGGCTCGCCTCGGGCCGGCTGATTGGCTTGGACCGCGATCCGCACGCGCTGGCGCTGGCGAGTTCGGCACTGCAGGCGTTCGGGACTCGCTTCACGGCCCACCTGTGCAACTACGCCCGCCTGGGCGAGATGCTGCGCGCCGAGGGCATCACGCGGCTGGACGGCGCGCTCTTCGACCTGGGCGCCTCCTCGATGCAGTTCGACCAACCCGAGCGCGGCTTCAGCTTTCGCGAGGATGGCCCGCTGGACATGCGCATGGGGCCGGACGCGCCGCACACGGCCGCCGAACTGCTCAACAGGTGGGACGAGGCCGCGCTGGCGCGGGTCCTGCGGGATTACGGCGAGGAACGCTTCGCCGCGCGCATCGCGCGCGCGATCGTGGCGCAGCGCGAGCGGCGCGGCCCGCTCTCCCGCACGCGCGAGTTGGCCGATCTGATCGCGGGAGCGATCCCCGCCCCCGCCCGGCGCAAGGCGAAGATCCACCCGGCCACGCGGGCGTTTCAGGCGCTTAGAATCGCGGTCAACGGCGAGCTGGAAGCGGTCCCGCGCGGGCTCGAGGCCGCCTTCGCCGCGCTTGCCCCCGGCGGCCGGCTGGCCGTGATCGCGTTCCACTCGTTGGAGGACCGGCCGGTCAAACGGTTCATGCGGGAGAAGGCGCAAGGGTGCGTCTGCCCGCCGGGGCTGCCCGTATGCGCCTGCGGCCGCGCGCCCGAGGCGCGGGCCTTTCCGCTGGTCAAGCCCTCCGAGGCCGAGCTTGCGGCCAACCCGCGCGCCCGCAGCGCCCGGCTGCGGGCGCTGGAGAGACTGCCGCGCGGGCCGGTTTGACTCGCGCGGGACGTGTTGCCATTGCGGAAGATTTGATTTATCCTTTATGACATGACAAAAAAGAAAAGGAGGCCGTGTATCATGAAGCTCGTCCGCTGGACCGCTCTTGTCGCGTTATTCGCCGTTTCGTTTGTCTCCTCCGTCCCGACGGGGGCCTCGCTGCCCGCGCCGGGGCAGGGCGTGCTCATCGGGATCGTCGACACCGGCATCGACTGGACGCACCCCGACTTCCGGGTGGACCGCGACGGCGACGGGACCGAAGAGGGATCGCGCGTGCGGTTCGTGTGGGACCAGGTCATCACGCCCAACGAGTTCTTCGGAGACCCGCCGGCGGGGTTCGACTACGGGGTGGAGTACGCGCGCGAGCGGCTGGAGGAGGGGCTCACCCGCGACCCCGGCTACCGGCGCACGTTCTTCCACCGGGACGCGGTGGGCCACGGCACCTGGGTGGCCGGCATCGCGGGCGGGGACGGTTCCTCGTCCGAACTCGACATGCGCGGCGTGGCGCCGCATGCCCAGTTCGCGGTGGTGCGGTTCGCCGGGGACGCCAACCCGTTCAGACTGAGCCAGCACCTGCTCGACGCCGTGCGCTACCTGATCGCGCGCGCCGAGGCGCTCGAGCGGCGCCTGGTGATCAACATGAGCATCGGGCTGCCGTTCTTCCCGCGCAACGGGCGCGACCCCGTTGCCCAAGAGATCAACGCGCTCATCGAGCGGCACGGGGTGCCGGTGGTGGTGGCGGCCGGCAACGAGAACGCGGGGCGCGCGTTCACCCACGTCCGGCAAGACGTCCCGGCCGGCCAGACGGTCGAGGTGCAGCTCCAGGTCCCGCGCCAGACCGGGATCGTGGTCACCGAGTGGTGGCCGCGCCAGCCGGCGGGCCAGCTCGCGCTGCGCGCCTTCGGCCCCGGCGGGGAGTTGCTGGGCGAGGCTGGCCCCGAGGACGCCAACCGGACCCGGCAGGCCGCGCTGGCGGGCCTGGGCAACGACGCCACCAGCTTTGCTGATCCCAAGTTGGGCACGGCCGTCTTCTTCCAGCGGTTCAGCCGGACCGGCGCCCCCCTGCCGCACGGGCGCTGGACCTTCTCGCTCACCAACCAGGGCGACGCGCCGATTGCGGTGGACGGCTGGGTGCGCTCGGCCGGCGAGTCGCTGGCGACTTTCCCGCGGGGCGACGACCGGCTCATGATCCAGACGCCCGGCACGGCCGACGGCGTGATCACGGTGGGCGCCTACAACGTGCGCAACCGCTGGACCAACGTCAACGGGGAGACCGTGCAGGCACGCGGTTTCGCGCTGGACGTGCTCTCGAGCTTCTCCAGTTGCGGCCCGAGCCAGGACGGGCGTGTCAAGCCCGAGGTGCTGGCGCCCGGTGCCTGGGTGCCGGGCGCGCTGGCTGCGAACTCCAGCTTCTCGCGCAACGAGGCGCTCGTGCTGGAGGGCGGCCGGCACTTCATCGGCACGGGCACGAGCGCGGCCTCGCCGATGGTGGCCGGGACCGTGGCTTTGATGATGCAGGCCGCGCCCGAGCTGAGCCCGGTCCAGATCAAAAAGATCCTGGTTGAAACCACCCGTACCGACGCCGCCATCGCGGGCCAGTCACAGGCCTGCGTGGGTTTCGGCAAGCTGGCACAAGACGCCGCCGTGCGCGAAGCCGTGCGGCTCGGGACCGCGCCCGACCCCGAGTTCGTGCCCGAGGGGGTGCCGTAAGCGCGTGTGAGAGAACGGGGGCACAGCCGACCGCGCCCCCTGCCAGGACCTCGCCGGGATGCCGACGTAAGATCAGCCCCGCCCCACGCGTCTAACCCTCCAACATTCAATTGAGAGGTGCTTCACATGACCAAACCGATCTACGTCAACGGCGAGACGTTTGAAACCGAGGTCGTGCAATCCGACCGTCCCGTGCTGGTGGACTTCTACGCGGATTGGTGCGCTCCCTGCCGCATGATCGCCCCCGTGCTGGAGCAATTGGCCGGCGAGCTGGACGGACAGCTGACCGTGGCCAAGCTCGACGTGGACGCCAACCAGGACCTGGCGTTTCGCTACGGCGTGCAGTCCATCCCGACGCTGATCCTGTTCCGGGACGGGCAGGAAGCCGAGCGCTTCGTGGGCTTCGCCGGCAAGGGGCAGTTGGTCGAACGGCTGCAGCCCTACCTTCAAACCGCGAGCGTATGACGACGCAGGGGCAAGCCACCCGTGCTTGCCCCTGCCCTCACTCCCCGAGCAGACGATCCGGGCCGGCCCGCCGGACGTGTTTGCGGAAGGCCGCCGACTCGACCAGGAGCGCGCGCAGGCGCGTCATCGCCTCCTGCAGTCCGTCCCGCCTCTGACCGCTCCCCTCGGCCAATTCGATCCGCCCTTCGGGGCGATACCGGATTTGGAACAGGCCCTTCGCGTGCAGCCAGTCGAGCCCGGCGCGCACGCTCGCCCCGCGCTGGGCCGTGGCCGCGGCCAAGCGCGCAAGCGTCACGGCCTCGCCCGCCTTGAGCGCGTACTTGAGCAGGCCGGCCAGTTGTTGCAAGAACGCCCGGGGCTCGTCGTGCCCGGCGTCGGCGGCGAACACGTGGACCGTCTGCGGTCGGGCGCGTTCCAACGCGGCCCGCAGCTCCGCCGGCCCCGGCGGGACGGTCCAGATCGCCAACGCCTCGCACGCTTCCAGACCGAAACGATCCGCCCCATCGACCGCCCGAGCGGATTCACCCTCGCGCCAGACTTGGACGGCCGCCTCGCCTTGCAACCGTTTCAGTTCCGCGCGAGGATCGGACGCGCCGCGCTGGTCGACGACCCGGATCGTCTCCGGCTCCGCCTCCGGCTGCCCCTCCAAAGGCCGCGCCTCGATCCACTCCAGCTCGACCTCGCGCAGGCCGCGGAAGTCGCTAGAGCGCGCCGTGAAAACCAAATCGAACTGCCCTTCGGGCGTCGGTTCGCTCCCGCCGTGCCACCACATCACGCCGCGCGACGTCCCGGCGGCGTCCTCGACGACGAGCTTGCGGTGCTCGCCCTCGCGGCCCACGTCCTTAAACGCCCGCAAGCGCAGCTCCCGGCTCACGAGCGCGGGCGCCGGGTTGCCCGGACCAAACGGGGCGAGTCGTTCGAGTTGCTCGACCAGCTCCAGCGTGACCTCGCCGAGCTCGACCTCGGCGTCGATGCGCAAGCGGGGCTCCGAATCGGTCTCATCGAGCATGGCCCGCACGGCTTTTGAGAGGCCGCGGCGGAAGGCGTCGACGTGGGCGGGATCCATGCGTAACCCCGCGGCCATCGGGTGGCCGCCGTAACCCTGCAGCAGGTTGGCTTGCGCCCCGATGGCGCGCGCGATGTGGACGCCGGGGATCGAGCGCGCCGAGCCGCGCGCGGGCCCGTCCGGCGGCGTCGAGATCAGGACCGTGGGCCTGCCGAAGCGCTCGACCAGCCGGCTGGCCACGATCCCGATCACGCCGGGCGGCCAGTGGGGGTTGGACAGCACGAGCGCGGCCCGCTCGGCAAGCGCGGGATCGGCCTCGATCTGGGCGAGCGCGGCCTGGTAGACCTGATCGCACAGCAGCTTGCGCCGCGCGTTCAGGCCCTCGAGTTGTGCGGCCAGGACCCGAGCCCGCTGGGGGTCGTCCGTCGTGAGCAATTCCACGCCGTCGTTGGCGTCGGCCAGCCGCCCGAGCGCGTTCAGGCGCGGGCCCAGCACGAAGCCGATGTGTTCTTCGGTCAAGTGCTTCGAGGCGAGCTCGGCCACCTCCATGAGCGCGTGCAGCCCGACCCGCTCGGTCTCACGCAAGCGCTTGAGCCCGCGCTGGAGCAGGTGGCGCGTGTCGTTTGTCTGCACCGCGACGTCGGCCACGATCCCCATAGCGACCAGGTCGAGGTGGCGTTCGACCTCTTGAGCGCGTCCGGCGCGCGCGTAGAGCGCCTCGGCCAGCTTGTAGGCCACCCCGACGCCGGGCAGCTCGCGCAGCGGGTGGGCCTCGGCGAGCCGTTTGGGATCGACCAGCGCGGCCGCCTCGGGCAGTTCCTCGGGCAGGTCGTGGTGGTCGGTGACCACGACCTCGACGTCGCGCGCGCGCGCGCGCTTTACAGCCTCGCCCTCGGAAATGCCCGTGTCGCAGGTCAAGACCAACTGTGCGCCCGCCTCGATGACCGCATCCAGCCCCTCCGGGCTAATCCCGTGCCCCGCCTCCCGCAGCGGGACGCGGTAGAAAACGTCCGCACCCAGGTCGCGCAGCGTCTGGACCAGAAGGGCGGTCGAGGTCTGGCCGTCCACGTCGAAATCGCCCCAGACGCAGATCCGCTCGGCATCAGAGATGGCCCGTTCGATGCGCGCGACGGCCCGCTCCATGTCCGGCAGCGCCTCGGGCGGGGCCGCTTCGTAGCGGTCGGGGTTGAGAAACGCCTCGGCCCGTCCAACGCCCGAGATCCCCCGCCGCACCAAGAGTTCGACCACCAGCGGGTGCCCCCCCACGGCCGCGCGCAGCGCGGCGGGCACCTCGGTCGGCTCGAGGTCGACCCAGCGCCTCATCGCAGCTCGATCTCCTCGATCTCCTCCAGCTCGAACTCGAACTCCTCGTGCTCGGCCTGATCGAGCGGGCCGGCTTCCACGCCGCGATCGCAGTACGAACGATAGGGGCAGAAGCGGCAGTGGCGCACGTCGTTGGTCTTGGGGAAGTCGTTGGCGCCCGACCGTTCCAGGTTCTCGACGAGGTCCAGCAGGTAGGCGCGGTCGGCCTCGTGTTCCTCTCGACCGTAGGTGAAGCGCTCGGGCGCCTTTGGCTCCTCGGCGAACCAGTAGACCATCTCGACCTGCTCCGGGGCGATGTTTTCCCCTCCGTTGAGATGAGACCCGGCTTCGACCAGCAGGTAGCGATAGATCCGCGTCTGCAAGCGTTCCGCCAGCCATTCCCTGGACGGCTTCTTGCGGCTCGTCTTCCAGTCCACGATGGCGGCGCGCGCGCCGGGAGCGAGCGCCAGCAGGTCGTACTTGGCCAGCAGCCGGTGCCCGCCCAGCGGCGCGCTCAGGACGTGCTCGGGCCGGCGGAAGCCGGGCAGATCCGCAGGGCCGTCGCGCAGGTACGCCTCCCACCAGCGGCGCAGCTCGGGGTCGTCGATCGATTCCGCGAGGCGCTCGGGAGCGATGCCCAGTTGATGCTGGTGCACGAGCCGGTGGAAGTCGGCCCCCAACCGCATGCGCCGCTCGCTCTCCAGCGCGGGCTCGGTCCGCGGCGCGGGCCAGGCCAACGCCTCCAGGTAGCGCAATTGGAAGCGCCGCCGGCAGTCGATCAGGTCCTGCAGCTTGCCCTGGGTGAATTGGAAGTTCGTCAGCTTCATAGACCAACCTTAAATTTGGTAGGGCAGGCTGTGCCTGCTCATACGGCCCGCACAGCGGGCCCTACATTTTTTTGGGTTCTCGTGCTTTCCAATACGCCTGCAGCGCGACCAGCGGCAGCGCTGGCTGTTGGTCCCCGTCGCGCCCGCCGTTCCAGGTGATCACCAGCTCCCTGCGCGCCCGCGTGATCCCGACGTAGAGCAGCCGCAGCCGCTCGGCGGCGTAGGCCAGCCGCGCCTCGTGCGTGGCCCGGCCCCAGGCCGTTTCCCTTTCTCCCTTCTTTCCTCTCCCTTCTTCTCCTTCCATGAGCTCGTCGAGCTGTGCCAGCGCCTCGGCTTCCAAATTGAGATTCCCGTGTACGAACCACGGCTCGCCGATGAACGAGTCGTAGGTTTGCGCCGAGGGGAAGTCGTAGTTGTTGACCGACATCAGATAGACCCGATCCCACTCCAGCCCCTTGGCCTTGTGCACCGTCGTGATCAAGACCCGGCCGCGGTAGGTCTCGGGGTCGAAGCCGGTGTCGTCGTCGCTGAAGCCCAGGAAGCGGCGCTCGTTGGTGGCCACGACCTTCAGTTCCTCGATGAGCTCACCCAGACGCCACTCGGGATTGGCCACGGCCGAGCGCTTGAGCACGGCGGCCAGCTTATGGGCCAAGGCCAATTCGGACGGCTCGCCGAACAGGTCCTGGGCCAGCGTGAGCACGAGCTGGTCGATCGGGAGCGCGGCGGCGCGGCCCCAGCGGCGCACGAGGCCGCGAAACGCGTCGAGCTGCGCGGCCAGCTTGGGCTCGCCCTCGGCCACGCCGGTTTCATCCAGCCAATCGCGCCCGACCTCGGGCCAGAGGTAGTCCTCGACGCGGGCGCACTTTTGCAGCAGGCGCACGGCCTGGCGCAGCCGGATCGAAGCCGCCTCGTCGTCGCGGTCGGCGCGGCGCCAGACTTCATAAGCTTTCGCCAGTTTGGGGGGCGACTTGGGGTCGGCCAACGCCTCCAGCACCAGCGCCAGGGCGCCGGCGGTCTGGCGCGTGGCCGTCGTGCTGCGCAGAAAATCGACCGGTTCGATTCTCCGTTTCTTGAGCTCGGTGATCAGTTTGTAGCCGCGGTCGTTGCGCGGGACCAGTACGGCCACCGTGCCGTCGGGGTGTGCGGGCAGCCACTTTTCGAGCGAGTCGGCCACGGCCTGCACCTCGCCTCCGGGGCTGAACTTGCGCTCGACCAGGTAGATCCCGTTTGGATCGTCCGGCGGGTTGGGCTGCGGGTCGCCCGCCGGGGAGGGCTCGATGTGCGGCGGGCTGAGCGCCTCGTGCAACGCCTCGACCGGATGATCCTCTCTCGTCCAGTCGATCAGGTGGTTGGCCAAACGAATCACACACGGCTGGCAGCGGCCGGAGTTGGGCAGCTCCACCGCGGTCACGCCTTCCTCTTTGAGAAAACGCTTCAGGAATTCGGGGTCGGCGGTCGTAAAGGTCTCGTAGATGGCCTGGTTGGGGTCGCCTACACGTACCCAGTGGCCCTCGGGGCCGCTCAGCAGACGGAGCATGTCCTCCTGGAGCTGACTGCTGTCCTGGGCCTCGTCCTCCAGGACCACGGGCCAGCGTTGTCTCAGGCGCTCCAAAAAGGCCGGGTCCTGATCGAGCGCGCCGCGCGCCAGTCGGATCAAATCCGCGAAGTCCACCGCGCCGCGATAGGAAAGCGCGTACTGATAGTCCTGGTAGAGGGCGTGGCCCATCTCGGCCAGCGGGCGCGTTTCACGGTCGGCGGCCAGATGAACCGCCAGGTCGTCCGGCGTCCAGCGACGGTCTTTGGCCTGACCGATCAGGGCGCGCGCCACCTTGCGGATCAAGCCGGGCCAGCGCTCGCGGCGCACCCAGTCGCGCTTGGACTCGCTCAGGTCGCCCGACAGGAAGTTTTCGGCCGCGGCCGGGTGGCTCTTGACCCAGGCGGCCACGATCTCGTCCAGGATCAAATCGCCCGCGCGCTCGTCTAGAATAGAGAACTGATCCGACAGGCCGGCCAGGTCGGGCCGTTCGCGCACGACGTCGTGCGCCAGGCCGTGCAGCGTGCGCACCCGGTAGCCCAGAAACGGCAGCAGCCCGCGTTCGCGCACGAAGCCCGACACGCGCGCCGAGAAGTTGTTGACCGCCGAGTTGACCAGCGTGACGATCAGGACTTCCTGGTCCTCCTCCAGGAACCCCTCGGCGATGAGGTTGGCCGCCAGGAACGAGAGTGTCTGCGTTTTGCCGCTGCCCGGCACGGCCGAGACCCCCATCTTGCCGCCGCGAAAATCCAGCACCTGTTGCTGGGCCGTCCGTGGTTTAAACACGTTCCACCTCCGGCTCGTTCGGCAGCGCGCGCAGCAGACGCTGGAGCGCGCGCAGCAGCGGGCCCTGCTGCTCCATGCCGCCCTCGTCCAGCTCGCTCAGGCCCAGATACACCCGCTTGCGGCAGCGGCGCAGCAGGCCGGTCGCGAGCCGGTGCAGCGCCTCGCCGTTGGCTTCCACCTCGTGCTCGTCGGTCCAGACTTGCTCCTGCGGCCAGTGTCGGCTCAGGACGTAGGGGTGCGTGAGCGGCTGGTCCACGCGCTCCCACCAGCCGGGACTGCTCACGTTGAGCCAGACCTGCACGTCCGCCGGCCGGTTGCTCAACAGAAACGTGTAGGCCGGCGCCAGCAGCACGGCCTCCTCGCCCTGCCCGGCCCAGCCGCGCAGGTACTGCGCCGCCACCACGCCCTCGCGCACCAGCTGGAGGTATTCCCGTCCGACCTCGGGGTCGCCCTCGGCGCTTCCCGCCCCGGCCGCCCAGCGGAACTTCTTGATGGACTCGATCAGGTTGGCGGCCGTGCGCGCCGCGTCCAGATCACGATGGAAGCCGAAGCCGGGCTGGCCCAGCAGCTCGCCGAACAGCCGGCCCAGCCAGTGGTCCAGCGGCTCGGGCTCGCCGGCGATGTAGGTTTCGAGCCACGTCCGCAGTGATTCGTAGCGTTCGCCGCGCGCGTAGGTGACGCGCTCGGCCATCCCGCTTTTCAGTTGTTCGAACGGGAGCAGCGTCGGGATCCCCTCGCGCACCTGGTAGAGCGTCTCGACCAGCAGGTCGGCGCGCACCGGGTCCAGCCCCTCGATCGCTTGCATGAGGGCCGTTACGATGTCCTCTGATCGCGGCGCCAGCGCCCAGCGGGGGTGGGCCAACGCGGCCAGCGTCAAGAGGCAGCCGGCGCCCGGCTCCTCGCTTAGGGCGCGCGAGGGCCGGTGCGAGCGGGCCGACACGCCCAGCGCCTCCAGCCGGGTCACCAGCGCAAAGCGCAGCGCGTCGGACATGAACGGCGCCAGCACGGCGACCTCGCCCGGCGGCACGTCCTCTCGATGCACGAGCTCGGCGATTTGTTCGCAGGTCCAGTCGATCATTTGCGGGTGGAAGCGCTGGGACGCGTAGTGCAGCGCGGGGCGCGGGTCCCCGTCCAGCTCGACCGGCTTCGACCGCAGCGCCGCCGACAGCCCGGCGCGCAGCGCGGCCACGGGCGGCTCGTTGATGAACGTTGTTTCAAACGAAACGCGCTCGTCGCAGAGCGCGGCCAGTTCGCGCGCGCCCGCGGGATCGGCGCCCAGGAACGAGCGATATCCCGCGCCCGTATCGTAGATCAGCAGGGCGGAGGCGGCGACCGGGAGCCATTCGCGCAGCAGGTCGTGGCTCACGGGCGCGTCCTCCTCGATGTTTTCGGCGATCAGGTGCGTGTAGCGTTCCAAGAGATGTTTGCGAGCCGCGGGGGTGGTCCAGACGTGCCGGACGAACGTCTCCACTTGCAGCGAGAAGTCGAGCAGGTTGTGCTCCAAACAGTACGCCCGAAACTGTTTGACGCAGCCCTGCATGTCGCGATACACGTTGTGCTGGGCCTCGTCGCCCACCCAGGCGGCCTCCAGGCGCGGGCCCAGCTCGTCGAGCGGGAAGCCCACGATGGCCGCCTTGTTCAGGTTGTCGAGCAGCTGGCTGTAGAGTCGGTTGCGCTCCAGCGTGACCGACTCGAAATACCCCTCCTCCAGCAGCGGCCGCGCCACGCGGGCCATGTGGTACTGCGCCGTCTCCAGCGTGAGGAACGTCGGCGGCGCGTCCGGGTGCTGGAACCCGGCCGCCTCGGCGACCAGCGGCCAGAACAGCGCCACCGAGCGCCGCGCCAATCCCCCCACCGTGAGCACGTCGGCCGACCCGCCCGCGGGAACCTCGGATGTCTGCAAAGCTTCCGTATAGGGCGCCGCCAGCGTGCGCTGCGGGGCGAGCACGAGGACCTGCTCGGCCGGGACGCCCTCGTCGAGCAGCCGCAACAGCCGCCGCACCCCGACTGTGGTTTTGCCCGCGCCGGCCGGGCCTTCCAAGAAGTGTTTGCGGGCGAGCGGGCTCCTAATCAGCGCTCGTTGCTCGGTGGACAGCTCGTTGGTCATTCCAACCATCATAACAGGGGGAAGACATTGGCAAGCGCGCCTCGGTCCACGCGCGCATCTGCTGTAGGTTGTGGTTCGGGTTCCACCCGCCGTTCTTGCGGGAGGCGTAGCCCGGCCCGCCCCGGCGGTCGGAAGCCAATCGTCGTTTGGATCACATCCAGGACGTGTCGCACATCTCGTAGTCGAGCAA
>CAZNGF010000033.1:0-31242 GCA_964572855.1 uncultured Thermotogae bacterium
CGCCAGCGGCTCTGGCGCGACACGCTGGACGAATGGCTGCAGGCGCTGGCGGCCCCGGCCCCGGAAGCGGGGCCCACTGCATGAGCGACGGAATGGTGGCCACCAGCCAACCACTGGCCGCCGAGGCGGGCGTCGCGGTGCTGCGCGCGGGGGGCAACGCCGTGGACGCGGCCGTGTGCGCCGCCGCGGTCCTGGGCGTCGTCGAGCCCATGAGCACGGGTGTCGGCGGCGACTGCTTCGCGCTCGTCTACGAAGCCTCTTCGGAGAGACTCCACGGGCTCAACGGCAGCGGGCGCGCGCCGGGAGCGGCGCGGATTGAAGACGTCCAGCTGGCCGGCCACCGAACCATGCCGCAGGAGGGCATCCTGAGCGTCACGGTCCCCGGCGCGTTGCGCGCCTGGGACGACCTGGTGGCGCGCTTCGGGACCCGCTCGCTGGGCGAGCTGCTCCAGCCCGCGGTCCGCGCCGCGCGCGAGGGCTTCGCGCTTACGCCCGTGATCGCGCGCGACTGGGCGCGCTCCGAGGCGGCCCTGCGCCGCGGGGTGGGCACGGACTCGTTTCTGCTCGAAGGGCGCGCGCCCCGCTCCGGCGAGCCCTTCGCGCACCCCGAGCTGGCGCGCAGCCTGGCGCTGATCGCGGCGGACGGGGTCAAGGCGTTCTACGACGGCCCGCTGACGCGCGCCATCGTGCGCCAGTCGCGGGCGTTGGGCGGCTGGCTTGACGAGGCGGATTTCGCCGAGCACGCCTCCGAGTGGGTGGACCCGATCTCGATCCACTACCGGGGCCGCGAGGTGTTCGAGCTCCCGCCCAACGGGCAGGGAATCGTGGCCCTGCAGGCCCTGCGGATCTTGGACGGGCTGGATCTCGCGAGCGTGGGCGAGTCCGAGCGCCTGCACGCGCAGATCGAGGCCATCAAGCTCGCCTTCGCCGATGGCTGGCGCTACGTGGCTGACCCCGCGTACGCCGACGTCCCGGTGGACGCGCTGCTCTCCGAACGCTACGCGGCCGCGCGCCGCGCGCTCGTCGGCGAGCGCGCCCTGAGCGACCCCCGGCATGGCTTCCCCGAGGCCGGCACCGTCTACGTGGCGGCGGTCGACGGCATGGGCAACGTCGCCTCGCTCATCAACAGCGTCTACATGCACTTCGGCGCCAACGTCGTGGCGGGCAGCACGGGGATCGTCCTGCACAACCGCGGGGCGCTCTTCGAACTCGACCCGTCGCACCCCAATGCGCTCGCGCCCGGCAAGCGGCCCTATCACACCATCATCCCGGCGCTGGCTTTTCAAGGGGACCGGCCGTGGCTCACCTTCGGCGTGGTGGGCGGGACGATGCAGCCGCAGGGGCACGTCCAGTTGCTGGGCCATTTGCTCGATTCGGGACTGTCCCTACAAGAAGCCGTGGAGGCGCCGCGCTTCCGCTGGGTGCGCGGTGCCCAGGTCACGTTGGAGGACGGGTTCGACGATGCGGTCCGGCGCGATCTGCAGGCGCGCGGCCACGCGCTCGTCCCGGTCGAGGGGCACGGCGGATTCGGGGGCGCACAAATGATCCAAATCGACCCCGAGACGGGGGCGCTCAGCGGCGCCTCCGACCCGCGCAAGGACGGGGGCGTGGGGGCAGCGTGACCTGCTCGTTCGTCGCCCACGACCCGGACTCGGGCGCCTTTGGCGTCGCGGGCAACATGCTCGCCGGCGGCGACCCAAACTGTTTCACAACCTGCGCGTCGACGAACACGCCGACCCGGTCGCCGCGCTGCGGGGCTTCAACCGGGTGAAACGGTAGCCGGCTTCACCCTCCCGTCTGGAACTGCTACAATGCGGGCATGGACATCAAGGCCCTGGTGGCGCTGGCGATCGCGCTTTTGCTCCCCGCGCTGCTGATCTTCTTCCAGCCGGATGCCCGGCCCGACTCGGCCGAGCGCTACGTCATCGAGGTGCGCGACGCCGAGTTCGACCCGCCGGGGCTGTTCGTCGAGCCCGGCGCCGTGGTGGCGTGGGTCTGGCCCGAGCGCACGCGCACCCCCCACACGACCACGGCCTACCATCCAGTCCACGATCGGCCCCTGCGGATTCCGCTGGGTGTGGGCCCGTGGGACTCCGGCGACCTGCGTGAGGCCGGCAGCGCCTTCGAGCTCGCGCTGCACGAACCGGGCGTCTACGACTACTTCTGCCGTCATCACGAGAGCGCGGGCATGGTGGGCCGGATCATCGTGCGCGACCCGTCCGGCCCGGCGCTGCAAAGCGGAAACGCGCTGCCCGCCCAGGTGGGCGGGCGGTTGCTGAGCGTCGAGACCATCATGGGGCGGGAAGGCCGGTTGTATGCGATGAGCGCCCGGCTCAACGCGGTCGCGCAGTTGAGCCGCCAGGACCGCCACGGCACGGCCGGCGACGCGCTCGCCCGCCTGCGGGCGAACTACCCACGCGGCGTGCTGGCCGGGGTCAACCTCGGCGACGAGGCCGAGCGCCTGTTGGACGCGTTGGGCGTCGCCCTGGCCAGCCGGGACGGCGGCCAGGTGATCGCCCTCCTACGCCAACTGCGCACCGTGCTCGCGCGAGCTCACGACCGGCTGGGCTAACCGGCCCACGTTCCGTTCGGCACGGCGCAATCGGGCACGCTCAGGGGCGTAGCCCAAGTCGAACAACATCCCCTTCGAGATGTCGCCGGCCATCCTGCGCGGCGCGAGGTTGACGACGAACAGGGCCTGGGCGAGGCTTTCGGCCATAAAACCCCCCTGAAATTCTGACGTTTACGGACGGTGCGAGGCCCGAGCGGTGGACAGCGCCCTCAGCGTTGTGGAGCGGCTTCCGGACCGGCCTCGCAGAACGCTTGCCACGCCTGGCGCCAATCGATCAGCTCCCAGTCCCCTGAGGCATCGACGGCAATCACGGGGCCGTCGGCGTCGCGCAACGCGGCGAGCGCGGCCGCGGGCGAGGCGTCCGCGGGCAGGTGCGGCACGGGACGGATCAACCCCTCCTCGTCCAGGCGGACGCGCGCCAGCGCGCCGGGCAGCTCCCAGATCGAGAGCGTGCTGGCCGGAGAGGGGGCGTAACACAGCAGGTCCTCGCGCAGAACGGCGCCCACCAAACAAGCGCCCGCCACCACGGGCAGCGCCGGCGCCTCGGTGGCCCGTAACAGGCGGAGCGCGCGCTCCAGCGTGGCGTGTGGGGTCAGCGTGACGCGCGCCTCGGGTTCATGCGTTCCCATCATCGGCGCCCCCTCCATCGAGCACGGAAGCGTCGGCCTCGGGCGCGGCCAGCGCGCGCAAGCGTTCCCGCAGGAGCGCACGCCCGCGCGCGAAGGCGTTTCGATCGCCAAACAGTTGGTGCTCCCAATTGACGCCGTTCAGGAGGGCGTGGATCTCGAAGGCCAGGTTTTCGGGATCGACGTCGGCGCGCAATTGTCCCCGCGCCTGAGCGCCCCCGGCGACGTGGGCGATGAAGTCGAGCCATTGGCGCATATAGCCGGCCACCTTCTCCCGGATCGCCCCCGAACGGCTCTTGAACTCACCCGAAACCGTGGCGAAAAAGCACCCGCCCGCAAACACCTCACGCTGTGCGTAATCGAGCCAGTGCGCACAAACCGCCCACAGGCGCGGCAGCCCCTTTTCGGCGGCGAGCGCCGGCTCGACCACCTCGCGCACGTAGATCGCGCGCGCCGCGTCGATCGCGGCCAGTTGTAGCTCCTCTTTGGAACCGAAGTGGGCGAACAGCCCGCTCTTGCTCATGTCCAGCTCGCGGGCCAGGCGGCCGATGGTGAGCTGCTCCAGCCCCTCGCGGGAGGCCAACTGCGCGGCCCGCTCCAGGATGGTCTGCCGGGTGGCCTCCCCTTGGGCGGTTCGGCCGCGCGGCCGTCCGGTCGGCGTGCGCTCCTGCATGGGATGCCTCCTTGCGATCGGATCACCTGATTATAAAACGAACGTTCGTAAAAATCAACCCCATCCCCACCCCCTTGGAGCGGCGCGGCGGCGGCGGTATGCTGGCGCCGAACAGCGACCCAAGGAGGCCCGATGAGGTTTCAGGAACGGACGGTCAAGGAGACAAACCGCGTGATGGAGAGCCTGTTTCGCACGGCGCGCGCCGTGCCGGAGGAAAAGCGCGACTGGAAGCCGCTGGATCAGGGCCGCTCGGTGCTCGAGCAACTGCAGGAGTGCGCCCAGGCGCCGCGCATCTTCATCCACGCGCTCACACACCACAACACCGACTTCGGCGAGGAGCGGATGGCGCGCTGGCGCGAGGAGCGGCAGGGCTGGACCACGCTGGAGGAATGCGAGGCGCGTTGTCAAGCCAACACCGAAGCGCTGGTCGAGTTGATCCGGGGGCTCTCGGACGGGGAATTGGACCAGACGATCACGGCGGGCGGTCCCAACGGCCCGCGCGAGCTCAGCCTGGCCGACGTGGCCATGGCCCACCACAACAACATGCTCTACCACGTGGGGCAGATCAACTACGTCCAAACGCTCTACGGCGACTTCGACCCGCATTGAGCGGCCCGCCGCGCCGCTCGAAGGAGGACCCATGCAGGACGCGCCCGGGCCGACCCGCCCGCGCTCGTCGGGGTGGATCGCCGCCGCGGCCGCGGCGGCGTTCGCCCTGGGGTTGCTGGCCCACCCGCTACTGTTCCGGGACGAGCCGTCGGACGCGCTCCGCGCCGAGCTTTCGGACCTGAACGCGCAGGTCGGGGCGTTGAACGACCAGGTCACCGGAGCGCTGGCCGCGCTGCGGGAAGGCGAACTGGCCGAGATTCAGCGGGGGCTGGCGCAGCTGGACCAGCGCATGGGGGAGACCGAACGGGCGCTGCGCGCGGCCGGGGCGGGCGGCGGGCCCGCGCAGGCCCCTCCCGAGGTGTCCGCCGACGACGACCCGGCGCTGGGACCGGCCGACGCGCCCGTGCTGATCGTCGCCTTTTCGGACTTCCAGTGCCCGTTCTGCACGCGCTTCTGGGCCGAGACCATGCCCGCGCTGGTCGAGGAGTACGTCGAGCCGGGCACGGTCCGCTTCGTGTTCCGCGACTTCCCGCTGGCCCAGATCCACCCCAACGCGATCCCCGCCGCCATGGCCGCCGAGTGCGCGGACGACCAGGGCGCCTTCTGGCCCATGCACGATGCACTGTTCGAGCGGCAGGCGGACTGGGCGCGCGCCGAACAGCCCAAGGCCGTGCTGGCGCAATACGCCGCCGAGCTGGGGCTGGAGGCGGGGGCGTTCGACGCCTGCCTGCAGGCGGACCGGCACGTCGACGAACTGCAGAACGACCTCATGCAGGGGCTCGATTACGGCGTCTCCGGCACGCCCACCTTCTTCGTCAACGGCGAGAAGCTGGTGGGCGCGCTCCCCATCGAGCGGTTCCGCGCCGCGGTCGAGCGCGCGCTGGCCAACTAGTACTGGACCACAGAGATTCTTGACGGTAGTGGCAGGCCCCTGTGCCTGCCCTGGGGCCCCCCGTGGCTAACACCGTTGCAACGCTTTCGTCGGCCCCCTCTCCCTCGACGGGAGAGGGTTGGGGTGAGGGTGAATGCCCGTTGGCGCTGCCGGCGTTCCCCCCTCATCCCAGCCTTCTCCCGCCAGGGGAGAAGGAGTTCTCCTTGGTCATTCCAGGCTTAAGTTGGAACCAGTCCACGGGCGGTTGCACCTACAAAAATCAATGTGGCGGTGTACTAGGGCACGACCACGCTGCATGTGTCATACTGATTCCAGGTTCACCTGTCACAATGCGCGATAGCGAAATCGTGTTCTGTGGGGGCGCTCCGCTCAGGATGGCGTTGATTGGCATCGCTGTGGTTCTGCGCCAGCCCGCGGAGAGAGGCGTCGCCACACTTGACAGCGCGGGGCGTATCCCGAAAACTGGCCAAAGCGATCGTTTAATCCGAAAGGGAGGCACCTCGCTTGCTTTATTCGAAGGAATGCGAATACGCCATCCGCGCGCTCACGCACTTGGCCCAACACCCGGACCGGCGTTCACTGGCCAAAGAGATCGCCGAGGCCGAAGACGTGCCCTACTACTTCCTGAGCAAGATCCTGCAAAACCTGGCCCGCGACGGTTTCCTGACCTCGGCCAAGGGCCCCAAGGGCGGGTTCCAGCTGGCGCGGCCGGCCCGCGAGGTCACGCTCTACGACATCCGCGGCTCGGTCGACGGGGATGACGACCTGGACGCGTGCGCGGCCGGCCTGGCCAAGTGCAACGACCGGATGCCGTGCCCGCTGCACGAGTCGTTCAAGCCGCTGCGGGAGCGCATCAAAACCTATCTACAGGGTACCGACCTGGCGGCCATGACCGCCGCGGTCAAGCGCAAGCGCGAACTCGTCGATCAGGAAGGCGGGCACGCGATCCAACCCGAAGCGGGCTAACGGAAGGTCCAGCGGCCGCCCAGCGAGAGCGCCAGCGGCAGGCCGTTGTCGAAGCCGGGCAGGAGTTCGACTTGGGCGAACAGCGACACCGGCGTCTCCGCAACCGCCAGGGCGAGCCCGCTCAAAAGGCGCGCGTCGAGCGCGGGCAGCGTCGGCAGCGAGGCCCGCACGGTCGCCCCCACGTACCAGCGGAAGGGGTGCGACGCCCAGTCCAGCGCCGTCAGGTACCACTTGACCCCGGCCATCAGGCCCGGGGCGCTCAGGTTCAAATCCAGCGGGACGCCGGCCTCGAACTCGAACGTGTCCGCGACCCGCAGGCTCCCGCTGGCCGTCAGCGGTACCTGCACGCCCACGCCCGCCTGCGCCCAGCCCGCCACGGGCGCGCTCAGGCACGCGAGGCAAGCCAGCACGCCGACGAGGAACCGCACGCGAGAGCCGTTCGCGGGGATCATCCCGCCGCCGCCTCCAGCACCTCGTCGGGCACCTCGAAGTTGGCATAGACGTTCTGGACGTCGTCGTGCTCGTCCAGGTTCTGCATGAAGCGGATGATCTTCTCGGCCGCGCCGCCCTCGAGCTTGACCGTGTTGTTGGGGACCATGGTCACCTCGGCCTGGTCGGGCTCAACCCCCGCGGCCTTGACCTTGTCCCGCAGCGCCTGCAGTTGGGAGGGGTCACAGTAGAGCTCGATGGAATCGTCCATGTCCTCCAGGTCTTCGGCGCCCCAATCGAGCGCCTGCAACGTGAAATCGTCGGGGTCGTCGAGCTTGGACTTGGACACGCTCACCAAGCCGCGGCGCTCGAACATCCAGGCCACCGAGCCGCCCAGCGCGCCGCCCGCCTTCGAGAACAGGTTGCGCAGGTCCGTGGCGGTGCGGTTGCGGTTGTCCGTGATGGCGTGAATCATGACGGCCACGCCGTCGGGGCCGAAGCCCTCGTAGGTGATCTCCTCCAGCTCGTAGCCCGCCAGCTCGCCGGTGGCGCGCTTGATGGCGCGCTCGATGTTGTCCTTGGGCATGTTGCAGTCCTTGGCCCGTTCGAGTGCCGACGCCAGCGTGTAGTTCATCTCGGGGTCGGCGCCGCCCTGGCGCACGGCCACGGTGATCTCCTTGGAAAGCTTGGCGAACAGCTTGCCGCGCACGGCGTCCTGCCGCTCCTTCTTGTACTTGATGTTGGCAAAGTGCGAGTGTCCGGCCATCGGCATCACCCCTTCTTAAGCGAACACCCACTCAATGTAACGCAATCGCGCAAGGAGAGCAAGCCGACTCACTCCCGCCCGCCCCGGAGACCGGCGCGCATGATCCACGGCATTGAAGCGCTCGCAGGCACTGCATAGACTGAGCAAACGGCTACCCATAAGGCGTTTGAGCAAGGCGACCCTGGATTTGAAGGAGGACGATTGGACGCAAAAGTCAGATGGGCCGGCGGCTTACAGTTCGTCGGCGACAGCGACAGCGGTCATGGCGTGTTGGTGGATTCGACGCCGGACGTCGGCGGCTTCGACCAGGCGGCCCGGCCCGTGGAGCTGCTGCTCGTGGCGCTTTGCAGTTGCACGGGCATGGACGTGGTCTCGATCCTGCACAAGATGCGGCTGTCCTTCGAGCGCTTCGAGGTGGGCGCGCACGGAACGCGCCGCGAGGAGCATCCCAAGACGTTCGAGCGGATCGAACTGGTGTACCGCCTCTGGGGCGAGAAGATCGACACGGACAAGCTGACCAAGGCCATCGACCTCTCGCTGGAGCGCTACTGCCCCGTGGCCAACACGCTCAAGGGCGTGGCCGAGATCGCGTATCGGTACGAACTGAACCCGGAAGACGGGAACGGAGGGAACGCATGAAAGACGTCGTCATCGTGGACGCGGCGCGCACCCCCATCGGACGCTTCCTCGGCCGCGTGTCGCAGTTCTCGGCGCCGCAGCTCGGCGCGGAGATCATCAAGGCGCTCTTGCAGCGCACGGGCCTCAAGGGGGACGAAATCGACGAGGTGATCCTGGGCAACGTGGTGGGGGCCGGCGTGGGACAGGCCCCCGCGCGCCAAGCTTCCATCGGCGGCGGGGTGGCCTCGAGCGTGCCGGCCGTCACCTTGAACAAGGTGTGCGGTTCGGGCATGAAAGCCGTCATCGGCGGCGTGCAGGCGATTCGCTGCGGGGACGCCTCGATCGTGATCGCCGGCGGCATGGAGTCGATGAGCAACGTCCCGTACCTGCTCTACGGCGCCCGCAAGGGCGTCAAGGCCGGCGACCAGACGCTGGTGGACGGCATGATCCACGACGGCCTCTGGTGCGCCTTCGAGGACCACCACATGGGCAACTCGGCCGAGTACACCGCCGAGAAATCGGGCATCACGCGCGCGATGCAGGACGAATTCGCGTTCCAGAGCCACCGGAAGGCGATCCAAGCCGCCGAAGCCGGCGCGTTCGAGGCCGAACTGGTCAAGCTCGCAGCGAAAGACGGCCCCATCGACCGCGACGAGACCCCGCGCGCCGACACGACGGTCGAGCAGCTGGCCCAGCTCAAGCCCGCCTTCCGCAAAAACGGGACCGTGACCGCCGGCAACGCGCCCGGCCTCAACGACGGGGCCTCGGCGCTCGTGCTCATGAGCGCCGACGAGGCGGACAAACGCGGCCTCAAGCCGCTGGCCCGTATCACAGCCTACGCCGCGGCGGGCACCGAGCCGCTCGATCTGTTCTACGCGCCCGTGTTCTCGACGCGCAAGCTGTTGGAAAAGACGGGCATGGGCGTCTCGGACTTCGACCTCATCGAGGTCAACGAGGCGTTCGCGGCCCAGACGCTGGCCGACGGCAAGGAGTTGGACTGGGACTGGGACCGCGTCAACGTCCACGGCGGCGCGGTGGCGCTGGGCCATCCCATCGGCGCCAGCGGCGCGCGCATCCTAACCACGCTCGTCTGGGCGCTGCGGAAGCGCGAGGTGGAGTGGGGTCTGGCCACCATCTGCATGGGCGGCGGCAACGGCCTCTCGCTGGCGGTGCAACGGATGTAGCGGAGCTTTCAGACCGCGCACGCATGCCAAGGAGGCGGCGGGCTCAGAACATCACGTTAAGACCGACGTAGGGCACGACGTAGACCACGCCCACGTCCACGTTGACGGTCTGCGTGCCCGCTTCGTTCAGCGCGAACGGGAACGTGCCGCCCGCCTCGATGTAGGGCAGCACCACCGCCAGCGTCCCGTAGCCCCAGAAAAAGTTGAACCGGCCCGGCGTCAGGCCCCGTGGGTACTTGCGGTAGCTCAGACCCAGGGCCACGTTGAAGCCCGAAACCCGGTCCACCCGTCCGTCGTCGCGCAGCGTCACCCAGCCGAAGGCGGGAAAGCTGAACCCCACCTGGTACTGCGGGCCCGTCATGACCTCGAACGACAAGCCCTCTTGCGCTTCCGCCCGGATGCCGCCCAGCAAAACAAGTCCCGCCGCCAAAAGCACCGCTGCCGTTCTCGCCATACGATCCCCCCTCGCTATGCTAAAATTTTAGCATAGCGAGGGGCCAGCGTCAAGCGCCTTCCGGTTTAAATCCGGCCAGGAGGTCGACGGACAGGTCGGTCTCGAACGTGGCCCGCTCTTCGGCTTCGTTCAAAGCGGCGCGGATGTGTGCCAGCCCGGCCTCGTAGGCGGACTGGCTCAGCAGGGCAAGCTGGGAGCAGGATTCCTTTTGGAGAAAGTAGTCGTCGAACACCGCCCGGCCGCGCTTCAGCTCGCGCAGCCGCTCCACCTCCTTGAGCGCGACGCGCTCGAAGCCCGCCCACGCCAGCCAGCCCCGGAGCGCGTCCCAGGCGGGGAAGCGCCTCAGGTCGGTGTCGTACACGCCGTCGAAGTAGTCGTAGACGAACCACCGGACGGTCGTGCGCGGGTTCGTGTTGATCACGGCCAGCACGCCGCCCGGCCGCAGCCAGCGGAAGGCGCGCTCGATGAACCCTGGCGGGTCGTCGAAGTGGTGCAGGGAAAACGCCGAGTAGACGAGGTCGAACGACGCCTCGTCGAAGGCTAAGTCCCGGTCGCGCCCCTGGACCAGCTCGAATGCGCCCTTCTCACGCGCTCGGGCCAGCATCTCGGCCGACGGGTCGGCCCCGACCAGATCCCGCACGGTCGGCTGCAACGCCGCGAGCCAGCGCCCGGTGCCGCACCCCACCTCCAGCGCGCGCCCGGCGCACCCCGACTCGGCCAGCCCGACCAGGGCGTCGGCCACGCCCCGCAGCGACTCGGTCGCGTAGCGGTCGTCGTACCCGGCCGCGATCTCGTCGTAATTGACACGCGCTCGGTGCATATCGCCTCCCATGTCCCGATTGTAGTCATCGGCCGGGCGCGCGCACGCCACCCGCGTGCAATCCGGGCCCCGTCTGCGTACGCTATGGGCCGCACGAGGGGGACGAGGTCATTGTTCAAGCTGCTCATGATCGGACTCGGGGGCTTCGTGGGCGCGCTGGCGCGCTACGGGCTGAGCGACTTGGTGCATCGCGCGGCCGGCAGCGGCTTTCCCTACGGCACGCTGGCCGTCAACGTGCTGGGCTGCGCGCTGCTGGGTTTCGGCGCCACGTGGGCCGAGGAGCGGATCACGCTCAGCCCCGAGGTGCGTTCGCTCTGGTTCGTCGGGGTCTTCGGCGCGTTCACCACCTTTTCGACCTTCGGCTACGAGACGCTGCAGCTCGCGCGCGAGGGGAGCTTTTCGGCGGCCGGCGGCAACGTCCTGGCCAGCGTGCTTCTGGGGTTGGGCGCGGTCTGGGCGGGCAGCGCGCTGGCGCGGGGGCTGCCGTGAAGCTGCCGCGCGAGGGGCAATTGCTCAGAGTCTTCATCGGCGAGAGCGACCGCTGGGAAGGCAAGCCGCTCTACGAGGCCGTGGTCGAGTTGGCCCGCCGGCGCGGGCTGGCCGGGGCCACGGCGCTGCGCGGCTTCACGGGGTACGGCGCGCACAGCCGGGTCCACACGGCGAAGATCCTGCGCTTGAGCGAGGACCTGCCCGTCGTGATCGAGATCGTGGACGAGCGCGCGCGCATCGAGGCGATCCTGCCCGAGCTGGAGGCCATGGTTCCCGAGGGCCTGATCACGCTCGAAAACGTCCAGGTGCTGCAGTACCGCCACCGGGACGGGGAACCGTAGGGCAGGCTGTGCCTGTCATCAGTCTCTTACGGCACCATCACCAGCTTGCCGGCCACCTGTCGGCTCTCGATCAGCTCGTGCGCCCGCTTGAGCTCGGACAGGGGCAACGTCTGATCCACCACGGGCTTGAGCTTGCCGGCCCACACCAGGTCTAGCACCTCGACCAGCTCCCGGCGCGAGCCCATGGTGGATCCATAGAGCTGGACCTGCTTCCAGAACACGAGCGCGGCGTTGAGCGCGACCTTGGGGCCCGTGGTGGCGCCGCAGGTCACGTAGCGTCCGTCCTTGCGCAGGGCCTTGACGCCCTGGGGGAACGTATCGCTCCCGCCCACGGGGTCAATGACCGCGTCCACGCCCCGCTCCTCCGTCAGGTTCCAGACCGCCTTGGAAAAGTCCCCGTCGCGGTGGTTGACCAGTTCGTCCGCGCCCAGCTCGCCGGCGCGCGCCAGCTTCTCCGCGCTGCCCGCCGTCGCAATGGCACGCGCCCCCGCCAGCTTGGCGATCTGGAGCGCCGCGCTGCCCACGCCGCTGGCCGCGCCCACGATCAAAACCGTTTCGCCGGGGCGCACCCGCGCCCGGCCGGTCACCATGCGCCACGCGGTCAGAAAGACGAGCGGGACGGCCGCCGCTTGCTCGAACGGGACGTGCGCCGGCAGCGGCAGCAGGTTGCGCGCCGGCACGACGGCGTACTCGGCAAACCCCCCGCGCCTGTGCTCGCCCAGGATGCCGAACGAGTCGCACAGGCTGTCCTCGCCCGCGCGGCACCAGGCGCACGACCCGCAGCTCAGGTTGGGGTCGATCACGACCCGATCTCCCTCTAAAATCCCCTCGACGCCCGAACCGACCCCGGCCACCGTGCCGACGATGTCGCTCCCGCCGATGTGGGGCATGGGCAACTCCAGCCCCGGCAATCCCTTGCGGACCCAGATATCAAGGTGGTTAACCGAACAAGCCTTGACCTCGACTAACACCTCGCCCGCGCCGGGCTTGGGCGTGTCCAGCTCCTCGTACTTCAGCACGTCGCTTGAGCCGTGTTCGTGAAACAGCGCCGCTTTCATAACTTCCCTCCGTCTTTTGCTGGATCGTTTCACGATAAGCAAACGCACCGCGGGCTTCAAAACCCTCTGGACCTGTCATCCTGAGGCCGGCAGGCCGAAGGATCTCCTGACTCTGTGGGGGATCCTTCGCTTCGCTCAGGATGACATCCGGAAGGACATTGAGGTGTTGTGAGCCGGTTCGCGTGACAAGCCATGTTTGCATCCTCGCTGCAAAGGACGCGCTCACGGCCGCTTGAGGTAGTGCTTGGGCTCGGCCTCGCTGACCAGTCCCTGCATTTCGAGTTGGATCAGGATCGCGGAGGCCTGTTCAATCGGGATTTCAGCCTTGGCACAGAGGTCGTTGAGGTGAACGGGTTCGAAGCCCAGACACTCGTAGACGCGCCGTTCGGGCCCAGTGAGCCGAATCTGCGGTCGCGCGGGTTGCGACGCGTTCGGACCCCGCAACGCGGTCTTGAGCTCGGGGAATTCCTCCAGCACGTCCTGGGCGCGCTCAACCAGCTTGGCGCCGTCCTTGATGAGCGCGTGGCAGCCCCGCGCGTTGGGGCTGTGGATCGGCCCCGGCACCGCGAACACCTCGCGGCCCTGCTCGAGCGCGTGCTTGGCCGTGATGAGCGCCCCGCTCTTGAGCGGCGCCTCGACCACCAGCGTCCCCAGGCTCAGGCCGCTGATCACGCGGTTGCGCCGCGGAAAGGTCCAGCGCGCGGGCTGGGTGTGGATCGGGAACTCGCTCAGCAACGCCCCTTGAGCGGCGATCTGTTCCGCGAGCTCGGCGTTCTCGGGCGGGTACAGGTGCCCGAAGCCCGCGCCCAGCACGGCCAGCGTGCGCCCGCCGGCGGCGAGCGCGGCGCGGTGGGCCTCCGTGTCCACGCCCAGCGCCAGGCCGCTCACGATGCAAAGCCCCGCGCGCGCCAGCTCGCGCACCAAGTCTTGTGTGGCGCGCCGCCCCCCGGCGCTCATGCGCCGCGTCCCGACCACGGCCAGCGACAGCGCGTCCGCCTCGGCCAGCATCCCGCGCGCGTAGAGCACGGGCGGCGGCTGGGCCTGGGCGCGCAGCGCGGCCGGATAATCCGGCGCGTCGAGCGTGAGCACGCGCAAGCCCAGGCGCTCTACGGCGTGCAGCTCACGGTCGAGCGGCGCGCGCTTGCGCTTGCGGTCGAACGCCTCGGCGGCCCGTTCGAACCCCGCCACGCGCTTCAGGTCGGCGAGCGGAGCCCGCCAGGCCGCCGCGGCGCTCTCGAAGTGGTCCAGCAAGCTCGCGATGCGCCGCGGCGTGAGCGTTAGGTTCAAACCGATCCAAGCGCGCCGGTCTCCGTGGCCTTCCATCCTGTCATGTTATACCATACTTTAACTTGCAATCAACCCCGTCTTGCAGCCTCTTGCGCGCCCAAATAGAATCGACCCGTGCGCGCCGGCGTGACCTCACGCCGGCGCGCGCAAATCCCTTTCCCAAGAGGACGGTATGAGCAAAAAGAAACAAGCCAAGCGCAGCAAGCGGCAGAAGAAGAAGCAGTCGCGGTCGCTGTTCTACACCGTGCTGGCGGTTGTCGTGATCGGCGCGGTGCTCTGGGGCGGCTACGAGCTGCTCAAGTCGCACGACGAGGCCCAGGCCGGCACGCGCGTGGCCGACCAGGGACGCGCCCACACGCCCAGCTGCCGCACCGGCGGCTACAACACGACCCCGCCCACCTCGGGCTGCCACGCCCCGACGACGGCGCCCTGGGGCGTGAGCCAGACCCAGGTGCCCGACGAGATCCAGCTCCACAACCTGGAGCACGGCGGGATCATGATCCAGTATCGCCCCAACCCGGTCGCCGGCCTGGGCGACGACTACATCCAGTCGCTGGAGGCTTACGTGCGCGAGATGCGGCAACAGGATCGCTACTGCAAGCTGCTGCTGGCGCCCTACGAGGGGCTGCAAGAGCCGATCGCGCTCACGGCCTGGACCTGGATTCTCACGCTGGAGGACTTCGACCAGGAACAGATCACGCAGTTCATCAACGACCACATCGAACAGGGACCAGAGCGCGGGATTCCGTGTCGCTAAGGCATTGGTAGGGGCGCACGGCCGTGCGCCCCTACTCACCCTCCGACAGCAGCCGTTCCTCGTAGACGCGCCGCACGGTCGCCCCGACCGTGACGCAGCCGTAGGTCAGGATGTGGATCGGCGCGATGAGCAACGGGGTGAGCGCGGCGTAGGTTGGCTTACAGCGCGCCGCGGGCCGCCCCGCTACAATCGCCCGGACGGGCCATTGGCTGGCCGAAACCCGAAGGTGGCAAGGAGGCTCTCATGCGCACGGGGTTTCTGGCGGTTTCGCTCGCGCTGCTGGCGCTCAACCTCGCGGCCGCTTGGTGGGATGCCCGGGCCCTGTGGGCGCTGGTCGTGCTGGGGCCGCTGTTGGGCATGGGGCTGCAGGACTACGCGCAGACCCGCCACGCCATCCGGCGCAACTTCCCGCTGTTGGGCCGTTTTCGCTACTGGTTCGAGGCCATCCGCCCCGAGATCAACCAATACTTCATCGAGTCGAACACCGACGGCAAGCCGTTCAGCCGCGAGCAGCGCTCGGTGGTGTACCAGCGCGCCAAGTGCCAGCTCGACACGCTCCCGTTCGGCACCCAGGCCGATTTGTACGAAAACGGCTACGAGTGGGTCAACCACTCGCTGGCCCCGGGCCCCGTGGCGCCCGAGTCCCTGCGCGTGACCGTGGGCGGGCCCGGCTGCCAACGCCCCTACGACGCCAGCCTGCTCAACATCTCGGCCATGAGCTACGGCGCGCTCAGCAAGAACGCCATCCTGGCACTCAACGGGGGCGCCAAGGACGGTCGCTTCGCCCACAACACGGGCGAGGGCGGGATCAGCCCCTACCACCTCGACCCGGGGGGCGATTTGATCTGGCAGATCGGTACGGGGTACTTCGGGTGCCGCACCGAGGACGGGCGCTTCTGCCCGGAGGCTTTCAGGGCGCAAGCCCAACGGCCCGAGGTCAAGATGATCGAGCTCAAGCTCTCGCAGGGCGCCAAACCGGGCCACGGCGGCATCCTGCCCGCCAGCAAGGTCACCGAGGAGATCGGCGCGATCCGCGGCGTGCCGCTGGGGCGAGACGTGCTCTCCCCGGCGGCGCACAGCGCGTTTGCCACCCCGATCGAGCTGATGGCGTTCGTCGCCCGGCTGCGCGAGCTGGCGGGGGGCAAGCCGGTGGGCATCAAACTCTGCATCGGTAAGCGGCGCGAGTTTCTCGCGCTCTGCAAGGCGATGGTCCACACCGGAATCATTCCGGACTTCGTCGCGATCGACGGCGGCGAGGGGGGCACGGGCGCCGCGCCGCTGGAGTTTGCCAACCACGTGGGCGCGCCGGGCACCGAGTCGCTCGTCTTCGCCCACAACGCGCTCACGGGCTTCGGGCTACGCGAGCACGTGCGCGTGTTCGCCGCCGGCAAGGTCACCACGGCCTTCGGCATGGTCAAGCTCCTGGCGCTGGGCGCCGACGCGATCTACTCGGCGCGCGCGATGATGATGGCGCTGGGCTGCATCCAGGCGCTGCGCTGCCACTCCAACCACTGCCCCACCGGCGTGGCCACGCAGAACCCGCAGCTCGTGGCCGGGCTCGTCGTCACGGACAAACGCTGGCGCGTGGCCATGTACCACGAGGAGACCATGAAGGGGCTGGCCGAGATCCTGGCGGCCATGGGCCTCGAACGACCGCAAGCCCTGCGCCCGTGGCACGTCACGCGGCGCGTGAGCCCGACCGAGGTGCGCCACTACGGCGAGCTCTACGAGTACCTCGAGCCGGGCGCCCTGCTCGAGGACCCGCTGCCGGCTTCCTACGCGCGCGCGTGCGAAGCCGCCTCGGCACAGCACTTCCAGCACGTGAACGATGCGCCCTAGTACAGGGCCACGCTGTTTTTACTGCGTAGGGGTCCCATTCATGGGACCCGGCCTACACGTCCGGTTCATGACCAGATAGACTTCACGGGCGGCCAAAGCGCGTGCCCACGGGCGCGATGAATCGCGCCCCTACACCCAAGAACCATATGTTGTCGTCTACTAGGCCGGAAGGGGGCAAACCATGACCGGCGCGACCTTCCCGGCCCGGCCGCAAGCCTCCCTCCCGCACCTGAGCGCGGACCAGATGCGGGAGGTCGACCGCGCCATGGTCGAGAGGTTGGGCGTGGGATTGGTCCAGATGATGGAAAACGCCGGAGGCCGGCTCGCGCAACTGGCGCGGGAACGCTTTCTGGCGGGAAACGCCTCCGGGAAGCGCGTCTTGGTGCTGTCGGGCGCGGGCGGCAACGGAGGCGGCGGGCTGGTCTGTGCGCGCCACCTGCACAACGCGGGCGCCCTCGTCCGGGTGGCGCTCGCGCGGCCGGCGGCGGCTTTTGAGGGCGTCCCCGCCCTGCAGTTGGGGATTCTCTCCCGCATGGAGGTCCCGACGGCGCACGGGGGCCCTCCCTCCTTCCAGCCCGACCTCGTGGTCGACGCCCTCGTGGGCTACAGCCTCGCCGGTCCGCCGCGCGGGGCGACGGCCGAGCTGATCCGGTGGGCAAACCGCCAGCGCGCGCCCCGCCTGGCGCTGGACCTGCCTTCCGGCTTGGACGCGACCACGGGCGCGGTCTCCGACCCCACGGTGCGGGCCGCGGCCACGTTGACGCTGGCGCTGCCCAAACGGGGCTTGCGCGCCCCGCGGGCCACGCCCCTCATCGGCGAGCTCTATCTGGCCGACATCGGCGTCCCGCCCGGGCTCTACGCCCGGACGCTGGGCCTGGAGACGGGGCCGCTGTTCGCGGAAGGGCCGATGCTGGCGCTCCAGCGCTGACCCTTCTCGGCCTGGCCGGCAAGCGCCTGTTGCCCCCCCGGGCGCCCCGACCTAATATTGGCGCCATGACGCCGGCCAACTGTGTCACGGTCGCCCGCCTGGGTTTGATCCCGTTCGTCCTGCTGAGCCTGGCCTGGGGCCAGCGCCCGCTCTCGTTCGCGCTGCTGATCGCCTTTCTGCTGGGCGACGTGCTCGACGGCTACCTGGCGCGCTCGCGCCGCGAGATCACCGAGCTGGGCCAGTTCCTGGACCCGCTGGCCGACAAGCTGCTGGCCTTCAGCCTGCTGGTCTGGTTCGCCTGGCAAGGCGAGCTGAACTGGTGGCCGGTGGGGCTGCTGTTGGTCCAAAACGCCTCGCTCTTGGCCGGCAGCCTGCTGTTGTTCCGGCACCGGCGGCCCACCGTGGCCGCGCGCGGCAGCGGCAAGACCGCGGCGCTGTTCGTGGCGCTGGGCCTCGTGCTCATCTACTGGGATACGGCCTGGGCGGCTTGGCCGATCTACGCCGGCGTCGCGCTCTCGTATTGGGCCGCGATCGACTACTGGCGCATTGGTCTGCGGGCGCGCTGAGCGTGGTCGCGGGCCGCGGCCGTCGCTACACTACCCCCCATGTACTTGATTATCCTGGGCGCCGGTCCCGTGGGCATGAGCCTGACCGACATCGCGCTTGAGGACGGGCACGACGTGGCGCTCATCGAGGAGGACGAAGCGCGCTGCCAGACGGCCGCCGATCGGCACGACTGCCTCGTGCTGCACGCCGACATCGCCAAGGGCGGCATCCTGCAGGAGGCCGACGTCGAGCGCGCGGACGCGCTGGTGGCCACCACCGACGACGACTCGGCCAACCTGATGAGCATGTTCCTGGGCGCCGACTACGGCGTGCCCAACCTGGTCAGCGTGGTCAACTACCCGCGCCACCGGGCGCTGTTCGAGCGGCTCAACGTCCACGTGCTGGTCGACCCCGAGGACATCGTGGCCCAGCACCTCTACGGCCTGCTGCGCCAGCCCCGGCTGGAGGACGTGGTCACGCTGCCGGGGGGCGCGGAGGTGTTCGAGGTCACGCTGGGCGCGTCGTCCCCGCTGGCCGGCAAGGCGCTGGTGCAGGCCGACGAAGAGGGCCTCTTGCCGCAAAACACGCTCGTGGTCGCGCTGCGCCGCGACGAGGAAAGCCAGATCCCCTCGGGAGAGACCGTGCTCGAGGCCGGCGACCGCCTCACGGTGTTTTCGCAGCGGGCGCTCGACGACGCCGATTTGAAACCCTTCACGGGTGAGGGCGCGTGAGCGCCGACGCCAAAACCGTCCTCAATAGCCTGGGCGCGCTGTTTCACGTCCCCGGTGGGATGTGCCTGGTCTCGCTGCTGGTGTGCATCGCGCTCGGGGAGTGGCCGGCCGTGCGCGCCTTCGCCTGGACCGCCGGCGTCTACCTCGCCTTGGGACAGGGGCTGTTTCACGCCTTCCGGCGCGAGCGCGAGCCGCAGTTGCACCACGGCATGCTGGTGGCCGCGCTCGGATGGGGCGTCATCCCGGTCATCGGCGCGCTGCCGTTTGTGTTGATTGCCGCTTCGGGGGCGGCCAACGAAACGCTTGCCGCTTTTCGAGACCCAGTGAACGCGCTGTTCGAGTCGTTTTCGGGTTTCACGGGGACCGGGCTCACGGTGGCGCTGCGCCCCAGCCAGCTGCCCGGCAGCCTGCAGTGGTGGCGCTCGTTTACGGAGTGGATCGGCGGCGTGGGCGTGATCGTGCTCATGCTCTCCATCCTGCGCCCGACGATCGGGGCCTACGAGCTCTTCTTCTCCGAGGGGCGCGAGGAGAAGATCCTGCCCTCGGTGGGCTCGACGGTGCGGGCCATCTGGTGGATCTATCTCGCCTTCACGGTTGCCAGCGTGGGCGCGCTCAAGCTGGTCGGGCTGCCGTGGTGGGAGGCGCTCAACTACGGCATGACCGCGATCGCCACCGGCGGCTTCGGCGTGACCGACGGCAGCATCGGCGACTACGGGACGGCCGTGCACCTCGTGCTGATCCCGATCATGCTGGCCGGCGCGGTGAGCTTCAACGTGCACTACCAGGTGCTACGGCGACGGCGCCTGAGCGCGCTCTGGGGCGACCTGCAGCACCGCGTCCTCTGGCTGGTGGCGGGGCTGGGCGCGATCCTGCTGGTGGCCGAGAATTTGTGGTACCTGGGCGCGGCCGATGCCTGGGGAGGGATCGTGGACGGGGCGTTTCAATGGGCCTCGGCGCTCAGCACCGCGGGGCTGCAGACGGTCGACCTCTCGGCCTGGAGCCCGACCGCCAAGCTGTTGCTGAGCCTGGCCATGATCCTGGGGGGCGCGGCCGGCTCGACCGCGGGCGGGCTCAAGCTCATCCGCGCCGGGCTGCTCTACAAGGGGCTGAGTTGGCGCTTCCGCGACATCGCGCTCAAGCCACACCAGGTCATGCGCCGGCGCGTGGACGGCGGGGCGCTCGACGCTAATGAAGCGTTCCGGCTGGTCGAGTCGGCCGGCGTGCTGGCCGTGCTGTGGGCCGTGATCCTTTGGGTGGGCGTGCTGGTCATGATCCACCTGGCACCGCCCGCTTACACGCTCAGCGACGTCGTGCTCGAGATGGCCTCGGCGCAGAGCAACGTGGGGCTCTCGACCGGGATCACGGGGCCGGAGCTGCATTGGGCGGGGCGCGTGACCTTAATCCTGACCATGTGGGTCGGTCGGCTCGAGATCATCCCCATCCTGATCCTGTTCTCCGCGCTGCTGGGCCGGTGGGGCCGCGCTTGGCGCACCTGGGTCAAGCCCAACCAGCGCGAGGAGTCGTAGCCGCCGTGGCGAGCCCAGGACGTCGCGACCGACGCGAGCGCGCCCTGCGGCGGCAGGTCGCGCGCCTGGACCGCCGCACCGCCGCGCTCGAGGCTCGCCACGCGCGGCTCGTGCGGGCGCGTCAGGTGGTCGCCGGGGTCGGCGGGTTGGGCGCGCTGGGCGCGGGCTACGTCAACCCGGCAATCGGCTGGGCCGCGGCGGCGCTCTTTCTGCTCGGGTTCATCGCGCTCGTGCGCGTCCATCGCCGCTTGCACCGCGCGCTACAACGGCATCGGCACCTGCGCGCCCTCAAGGCCGAACACCTGGACCGCATGGGGCTCGACTGGGACGGGCTGCCACCGGCGTTTGCACCGGACGCCCCGCTGGACGAACACCCGTTCGCCGCCGACCTGCACGTGACCGGACCGCGTTCGCTGCACCGGCTGCTCAACACCGCGGTCACCACCGGCGGCGGAAAACGGCTGGCCGATTGGCTCCTGGCCCCCGAGCCCGACGTGGGAGCCCTGGAGAAGCGGCACGCGCTCGTGCGCGCGCTGCGTCCGCTGGGGAGCTTTCGTGACCGCCTGCGGCTCGAAGCCCGCTTGGCGGCCGGCGGGCGCCCCGCCCTTTGGAACGGCGCGCGCCTGCTGGCGAGCTTGCGGGGTCCTACCGAAACCAGGGGGCTGGCCGCGCTGCTGGCGCTGCTTCTGGGGCTGGCGGGCGCCAACGCGGGGCTTTGGGCCTTGCACGCTTTGGGCCTCGTCCCCGGCTACTGGGTCTATTCGCTGTTGGCCTACGTCGCCCTCTACGGCCTGCAACAGCGCCGCCTGAACCCGCTGCTGCGCGAGGCCTCGGCGCTCGAGCGCGCGCTGGACCCCATCGTGGCGGCGTTTCGCCATCTGGAAACCCGCCGCTGGCGCGGTCAGCCGGACCTGAGCGCCCTGTGCGCGCCCTTCGTGGAAGCGGGTCAGCGGCCCTCGGCCCAGCTCAAGCGGCTGGCCCGCGTGACGGGCGCGGTGAGCCTGCGCAACAGCGGCCTGGCCTGGCTGCTGGTCAACCTGGCCGTGCCGTGGGACCTGTTCTTCCTGCGCCGCTTCGAGCGCTGCAAGGCCGAGTTGGCCGAACATCTACCGGACTGGCTCGACCGCTGGTACGAGCTGGAAGCGCTCGGCTCGCTGGCGCAGTTCGCCTACCTCAACCCGCAGGCCACGTTCCCGGTGCTGGAATCGTCGGACGCGGGCGGGGCGCCGTTCCGCGCGCGCGGGCTGGGCCACCCGCTTATCCGGGAGGCGGACAAGGTCCGCAACGACGTCGCGCTCCATCATCCGGGCGAGCTCGCGCTCGTGACGGGCTCGAACATGTCGGGCAAGAGCACCTTGCTGCGCGCCGTGGGCGCCAACCTGTGTTTGAGCGACGCCGGCGCACCGGTCGACGCATACGAACTGCGGGCACGGCCGTGCCGCCTCTTCACCTGCATCCAGGTGAGCGACTCGCTCTCGCACGGCATCTCGTACTTCTACGCCGAGGTCAAGCGGCTCAAGGCACTGCTGGACGCGCTGGAGCGCGATCATCCCTTTCCGCTCCTCTTCCTGGTGGACGAGATCTTCTGCGGGACCAACAACCGGGAACGCCTGATAGGCAGCCGCGCCTACCTGCGCGCGCTGGCCGGCCGGCGCGGCGTCGGGCTCATCTCGACGCACGACCTGGAGCTCGTGTCGCTGGAGGGCGAGCTGTCCGGCCTGAAAAACTACCACTTCCGCGAAACCATCGAGGACGGCCGCATGCGCTTCGACTACCGACTGCGCCCCGGCCCCTGCCCCACCACCAACGCCCTTGAGATCATGCGGCTGGAGGGGCTGCCGGTAGAAGCTTGATTGCCGTCGGGCGTGCGTTCCAAAGGCGAACCAACCAGCGCTGGCCGAGCTCACATCGGCAAGGCACTCCGTGCATTGGCCCTGCTAGCGGGTTTTTGAGGGCGGGGCGGCGGGGGTGTGCCCGCGCGCCGAAGTGCCTGCGTCGAACCTCCGAACGCTCCGACGCTCCGCCCACCGGGCGGACGGCCCCAGCCCTCATTGACTGCGTTTCCATGCGGCTTTCTACTTACAGGCGACGGGGGATTTCGTTTCATGGAACGCTGGTCCGCCGTGCCAACCGGCGCTAGGCTGAGGCCAACACGGATTGCAGAGGAGGCCCATGACCGACGTCATCCAGGTGTTCACGACCGCCGCATCCCAAGAGGACGCCCAGCGCATCGCCGCCGAAGCCGTCGAGGCCCGCGCCGCCGCCTGCGCCCAAGTCTGGGGCCCGATCACGAGCACGTTCCACTGGCGGGGGAAGGTCGAGTCGGACGAGGAGTGGCTCTGCGCGCTCAAGAGTCAAGAAAGACTCTACGAAAAGCTGGAAAAGGTGATCGTCGAAGCGCACCCATACGACGTGCCCGAGATCCTGGCCGTGCCCGTGACGGCCGGGCACGCGCCCTACTTGGCGTGGCTGCGGGAGGCGCTGTCGGCCTAAACGACGGCGTTGACCGCCCGCGCGCTTTCTGTCACAATTGGACCATGCTGGATATCGCCCAGACGATTGCCAAGGAATTGGAGCTTAAGCCCGCCCAGGTGGCCCGCACGCTGGAGCTGTTCGCCGACGGCGGCACGGTGCCGTTCGTGGCCCGCTACCGTAAGGAGCGCACCGGCGGGCTGGACGAGATCGCGCTGCGCAAGCTGGAGGAACGGCACGCCTACCTGGTCGAACTGGAGGAGCGCAAGACGGTCGTGCTCCAGACGATCGCCGACCAGGGCAAGCTGACCGACGTGCTGCGCAAGCGTATCGCGGCCTGCACGAACAAGACCGAACTCGAAGACCTCTACCTGCCCTACAAACCCAAGAAACGCACCCGCGCCACGCTCGCCCGCGAGCGCGGACTGGAACCGCTGGCGGATTGGATTCGATCGCAGAACAAGCCCCACGTCAACGCGGTCGATCTGGAAGCTGAAGCGGTCAAGTACGTCGATCCCGACAAGGGTATCCCCACGCCGCGGGACGCGCTCGACGGCGCCTCGGACATCCTGGCCGAGGCCGTGGCCGAGCGCGCCGACCATCGGGGGTACTTGCGCGGGTTCGTCGAGCGCAACGGGGCGTTTGCCTCCAAACTCAAAAAGGACCAGCCGCAAGGGGCCTCGAAGTACGAGATGTACCGCGATTACCGCGCGCCCGTCAAGACGATCCAGGCGCACAACCTGCTGGCGCTCATGCGCGGCGAGCGCGAGGGCGCCCTGTCGCTCTCGATCGAACTCGACGACGCGGCTGTCTTGACCTACCTCGCCTCGCGCGAGCTCGACACCAAGGCCGAGGGCGTGCGCGCGTTCTACGCGTCCATGCTGAAGGACGCCTGGACCCGGCTCCTGAAACCGTCGATCACGGGCGAGGTCCAGAAGCAGAAGAAGGCCGAGGCCGACGCGGCCTCGATCGAGACGTTCGCGGCCAACCTGCGCGAGCTGCTGCTGGCCAGCCCGGCGGGCGCCAAACCCACGCTGGGCATCGACCCCGGCTTTCGCACGGGCTGCAAGCTGGCGGTGGTGGACGGCACCGGCAAGCTGCTGGATCACCGCACGGTTTACCCGCACACCGGGGAAGGGCAGCGACAAAACGCGCAAGAGGCTTTGTTAGGGACGATTCAAGCGCACGGCGTCCAGCTCGTGGCGGTCGGCAACGGGACCGCCGGGCGCGAGACCGAACAGTTCGTGGCCGAGGCGCTCGACGACCTGGACGCCCCGCCGGTGGCGGTCATGGTCAACGAGGCGGGCGCGTCCGTGTACTCGGCCAGCGAGGTCGCCATCCGCGAGTTCCCGGATCTGGATCTCACGGTGCGCGGGGCGATCAGCATCGCGCGCCGCCTACAGGATCCGCTGGCCGAACTGGTCAAGATCGACCCCAAGTCGATCGGCGTGGGCCAGTACCAGCACGACGTGGACCAAAAGCAGCTCAAGGGCGAGCTCGACGTCACGGTCGAGAGCTGCGTCAACCACGTGGGCGTGGACTTGAACACGGCCTCGCGCGAGCTGCTGAGTTACGTGGCCGGCCTTGCGCCCGCCACGGCCGAGCGTGTCGTGCGCTTCCGGGACGAGCACGGCCCGTTCCGCAGCCGGCAAGCGCTGCTCGAGGTTCCACGCTTCGGACCGAAAACGTTCGAGCAGGCGTCCGGTTTCCTGAGAATCCGCCACGGGGAGAACCCGCTGGACAGCACGGCCGTCCACCCCGAACGCTACGCCCTGGTGGAGACGATGGCACAGGATCTGGGCGTCACAGTCGAGCAGATCACGCGCGACCCGTCCGTGTTGGACGGGCTCGATCTCGGACGCTACGTCTCCGACGAGGTCGGCGAGCCCACGCTGAAGGACATTTTGGAGGAACTCAAGAAGCCGGGCCGCGACCCGCGCGCGGCCTTCCGCGCCCCGCGCTTCAACCCCGAGGTCAACGCGCTCGAGGATCTGCAGGAGGGCATGACGCTGGAGGGCGTCGTGACCAACGTCACGGACTTCGGCGCCTTCGTCGACGTGGGCGTGCACCAGGACGGGCTGGTCCACATCTCCCAACTCGCCGACCGCTTCGTCAAGGACCCCAAGCAGGTCGTCAAGGTGGGCCAGATCGTGAACGTGCGCGTGCTGCAGGTCGACCTCGCGCGCCGGCGGGTCGGCCTCTCGATGCGCTCGCCGGACACGGAGCCTCCGCGCCGCTGACACGGAGGAACTCGATGAAATACGCATTCTACACCACGGACGTGTTCACGGACCGCATCTTCGGCGGCAACCCGCTGGCGGTCTTCCCGGAGGCGCAGGGCTTGACGGACGCGCTCATGCAGCAGATCGCCCGCGAGGTCAACTACTCGGAATCCGTGTTCGTCTTCCCGCCGGACGATGCGGCGCACACGCGCAGGCTGCGCATCTTCACGCCGGGGGGCGAGCTGCCCTTCGCCGGGCACCCCACGCTGGGCGCGGCGCACGTGCTGGCCGCGGCGGACGCGGTCCCGTTGACGGGGGACACCACACGAATCGTCTTCGAGGAAGGGGTGGGCCCGGTGGCCGTCACCCTGACCGCCAGGGACGGGGCGCCGGACTTCGCCCAGCTCACGGCCGCCCAAGCGCCCGAGTTCGGCCCCGAACCGCCCGGCGTCGAGGCGCTGGCCGCGCTGCTCTCGCTCGACGTGGACGATCTGAGCTCGGATGAATTCGCGCCGCAGGCCGTGTCGTGCGGCGTCCCGTTCCTGTTCGTGCCGGTGCGCGACCACGAGGCGTTGGGACGAATCGCCCTCCAGCGCGAGGCGTGGAACCGCACGCTCTCGGGCTTCTGGGCGCCGCACGTCTACGCGCTCGTGCCCGCCGACGGCGACGGGCCGATGCGCGCCCGCATGTTCGCGCCGGCCATGGACATCGAGGAGGACCCGGCCACCGGCGCGGCCGCCAGCGCGCTGGCGGGGTACCTGGGCAGCCGCGACGGCCGGGCCGACGGCGCGCTGCGCTGGGTCGTCGAGCAGGGCGTCGAGATGGGCCGACCCAGCCGGCTGCACGTCGAGGCGGACAAGCAGGGCGGCAGGATCGTTGCAGTGCGCGTGGGCGGGCGCTCGGTGCTGGTGAGCGAGGGAACGATGCGCGTGCCCGGGGAGGAGGCCTCATGGCCGACCGCGTGATGCGGGCCGCCGTCCTGACGGGCCACGGCGGGTCGGAGCAATTCGTCAATCGCGAGGACGTTCCGATCCCCGAACCCGGCCCCGGCGAGGTGCGCGTGCGCGTCGGCGCCGCCGGGATCAACAACACCGACGTCTGGACGCGCGAGGGCGCCTACGGCCGCGAGGACGACCCTTCAGCCACCTCGGGCTGGCGCCGCGGCGGCGGCTCGCATTCCCGCGCATCCAGGGCGGCGACGTCGCGGGCGCGATCACCGGGCCGCTGGTCCAGCTCGACCTGCACACGCTCTACTTGAAACATTTGGAGCTGATCGGCTCGACCATGGGCACGCGCAAGGAGTTTGCCGACTTGGTCCGTTACATCGAGGGCGACCGCCTCAAGCCGCTCTTGGCGGGCACGTATCCGCTCTCGAAGATTCGGCGCGCGCAGGAGGATTTTCTGTCGAAGCAGTTCGTCGGCAAGTTGGTGTTGATTCCCTCAGCAAAATAGACGCTCCCAAAGGAGGACGCACATGCACGGATGGCGGTTGACGGCGTCGTTCCAGTATCAAGACCAGGAAGTCCGCTACGGCGTCGCGGGCGACGGCCCGCCGCTGGTGCTGCTGCACGGGACGCCGTTCTCGTCATACGAGTGGCATCGCCTGATCCCGGTGCTGGCCCGCACGCACCGCGTGTACTACCACGACATGCTGGGTTACGGCCAGTCCGCGATGCACAAGGGGCAAGACGTCTCCTTGGGCGTTCAGGGGGAGCTGTTGGCCGCACTGCTGGATCATTGGCGGCTGGACGCCCCCGACGTGGTCGCCCACGACTTCGGCGGCACCAACGCGCTGCGGGCGCACCTGCTTCACGGCCGCGACTACCGCACGCTCACGCTGATCGACGCCGAGGCCCTCTCGCCCTGGGGCACGCCGCTGATGCAACACGTGCGCCAGCACGAGGCCGCCTTCGCCGGCATGCCGGCCTACATGCACGTGGCCGTGTTGAACGCCTACCTTCGCACCGCCATGCACCGGCCCATCAGCGACGCGGAACTACAGCCCTACATGGCCCCCTGGCTAGGCGAGGTGGGCCAAGCCGCCCTCTACCGCCAGATCGCCCAAATGGACATGCGCTTCACCGACGAGATCCAGGGTCGTTTGGATGAGCTGCGTTGCCCGACCCAGGTGCTCTGGGGTGATGAGGACACTTGGCTTCCCTTGAGCCAGGGGCACGAGCTGGCTGCACGGCTACTGGACGCACGTTTCATCACGGTCCCCGGCAGCGGCCACCTCATGCAGGAGGACGCGCCGGAGGCGATCGTGGGGGAAGTCATTGGCTTTCTCCGTTGATTGGCGTAGTCGGTGTGAGTCCCATCGATCCCCCAATCCAAACGCGACGGGTTCGCGTAGTACCCAGTGTGCGATACAATCAAACCATGGAGCCAAACGAGCGCATCGAACGGAGTATGGGCTTCTGGCTCGGGACGCTGGCCGGCCTCGTGGCCACGGCGCTGGGCTACCTCGCTTACCGCTGGCTGGGCTGGATGTTCTGGCCGGACATGGCCTCGCAGTGGGTGTTTTCCTGGGTGCCGGGCTGGATCCAGGCGCCTTTGATCGCAGCGCTGGGGCCGGACGCCAAGATCTTGGGCTTTTACACGGGGATGGTGGTCCAGATCCTGGCCGGCGGTTTGATCGGGCTGGCCTTCCCGAACCGCTCCGGGCTGGGCAAGGGGATCGGCGTGACGCTGACCGTGGCGGTGACCGCGGGCGGCTTCCGCCTGCTGGAGCCGGCCGTCCAACTGCCCCAGACGGGATCCTACCTGCTGGGCGCGCTGGAAGCGGGGGTCATCTACGGGATCGGCTACGCGCTCCTGGCGCGCTTGCTGGCCGTGCCCGTTGAGCGGCCCGCCGAGGCCGAAGCGCCCGCAACCATCCCGACTTGGACTCGACGCCGGACGCTCACCGCGCTGGGCGCGGGCGCCGGCACGCTGCTGCTCTGGCCTTGGGTCCGCAGCGACCTGCGCCAGGCCGGCGAGGCACGACTCGCCTCTCAGGAACCCGTATCCCCCGGCCTGATCGAATCGCTGCGCGCGGGTGATCCCCTCTGGGACGAGCTGCCCGACGTCCCGCCCTGGCTCACGCCCGAACCACAATTTTACTACGTCTCGAAAAACGTCCAGCCGCACGAGATCTCGCTGGAGCAGTGGGGGGCGCTGGAGCTGGACGGGCTGGTCGATCAACCCCAGCGCTGGACGCTCTCACAACTCCAGGAACTGCCACGGGTGGAGCAGTACAACACGCTGCAGTGCATCGACTTCGACCCCTACAGCGCGCTCACCGACGAGCTGATCAGCAACGGCCGCTGGACCGGCGTGCGCCTGCGGACGCTGCTGGATCGAGCCCGGATTCAGCCCGAGGCCGTCGACCTCAAGTTCGAGGCCACCGACGGCTACAGCGACAGCCTGCCCGTGGAAACGGTCCTGGGCCGCGACGACGTGCTGCTGGTGTGGGCGCTCAACGGGGAGCCGCTGAGCGCCAAGCACGGCTACCCGTTGCGGCTCATCATTCCGGGGCAGTACGGCTTCAAGAACGTCAAGCACGTGCGCCGGCTCACGGCCGTCAACGAAGATTACGCGGGCTACTGGCAGCAGCGCGGCTGGGTGGACCACGCCCCCGTGCACACGTTCGCCAAGCTCGAATCGGTCGAGTACAACCAATCGTTTCCCGCCGGGGAGCCGGGCGTGGTGGCCGGCTGGGCCTACGCCGGGCTGGGCGGGATCAGCCGGGTCGAGCTCAGCACGGACGACGGTTCGAGCTGGCAGGAGGCGTCCGTCGAAGCCGCGCGCGCCACCGGCACCTGGGTGCGCTGGGCCTTCCTCTGGGAGCCCGACGGGCCGGGTCGCCACGCGCTGCTCGCGCGCGCCACCGACCGAGAGGGCAACCCGCAGGTCGCCAAGCAGACCGGCGCCTTTCCCGACGGCTTCACGGGCTACCATCGCGTGCTGGTGGACGTGGTCGAGAGGCAGCCGGAGGGGTCGGACAAGGCGCAGTCTTGATTCGCCCTGGCCGTCAGGCATCACGCTGCGTTTCTGCCAGAGGAGCCTCCCCTTTTTTCACCGTTTGCAATAATCAAACCTCAGGGCTACACTGTGCGCATGCGAGGGGAAGTCGTTAAGCCTGACTGGAAGCGAAAAACCGACCCCCTCCATACCCATTCAACCTAACGAGCGGAGAGGGTTTTATGCGCAAGAACCTGTGGGGCAACGTGTTGCTGGCCATCGCGTTTCTGTGGACGTTGTGGTTCGTCGGCGGGCAAGTGAGCGCGCTTGTGGGCGGGTTCACGCACGCGCTCGAGCCGGAGCACCCGCCGGGGGTCGAGGTCTATGAGGGAATGGCGCCGGTCGAGATCGGCCGCATGCTGTTCGACACGCAAGGGTGCCAGTCCTGCCACATCCTGGGCCTGGTGGGCGGTCCGATCGGCCCGTCCCTGAGCAACGTGAGCATGCGTCGCTCCGAGCAATGGCTCAAAGACCACTTTTTGAACACCGAAGCCGTCGTGCCCGGCAACGACATGCCCTCCTACGATTTTCTCAGCGAGACCGAGATCGACGGGCTGGTGGCCTACATGAAGTCGCTGGACGGCAGCCGACAGGGCCCCGAAACGCAAGGCCCTGTCAACCTGGACCCGCCGGAGCGCTTCACGCAGGCCCAGATCGAGCGCGGGGAGGCAGTGTACGCCGCGCAAGGGTGCTCGGCCTGCCACGTGATCGGGGACGAGGGCGGGAACATCGGACCCAACCTCACGCACGAGGGCCTGCGCAAACGCACGGACGATTGGCAGAAACAACACCTCAAAGACCCGGTCAGCGTCTACGTCTACGGCCCGACCGAGGGCATCAGCTGGCCCATGCCGTCGTTTGCGAGCCTGAGCGACGACGACCTGGACGCGCTGGTGGCCTACCTGCAAAGCCTGCGCTAAGCGAGGATTTCATGAGCTACCGAAGCGACCACGACTCGATGGGCGACGTGCGCGTGCCGGCCGAGGCGTACTGGGGACCGCAGACCCAGCGCGCCGTCGAAAACTTCCCGATCAGCGGCCTGCGGTTGCAGCCCGGCTTCATCCGCGCCCAGGCCATCATCAAGCGCGCCGCCGCGCTGGCCAACGTGGCCTGCGACAATCTCGATGAGAAGATCGGCCGGGTCATCGTCCAGGCGTGCGACGAGGTGATCACGGGCCGCTTCGACGACCAGTTCGTGGTCGACGTCTACCAGGCCGGTGCCGGCACCTCGCAGAACATGAACGCCAACGAGGTGATCGCCAACCGCGCGGTCGAGCTGCTGGGCGGGAACAAGGGCGACTACAAGCTGGTTCACCCCAACGACCACGTCAACCGCGGCCAGTCCACCAACGACACCATCCCCACGGCCATCCACGTCTCGGCGCTGGAAGCGGTCACGGGCGAGCTACTGCCCTCACTCAAGACGCTGCACGAGGAACTGGCCGCCAAGTCGAAAGCGTTTGACACCGTGGTCAAGGCCGGACGCACACACCTGCAGGACGCCGTGCCCATGCGGCTGGGCCAGGAGTTCGGCGGGTATGCGCGCATGGTCGAGCTCGGCATGCAACGGGTCGAGCAGGCGGCCGAGGGGCTCAAGGAAGTCGCGCTGGGCGGCAACGCCGTGGGCACGGGGATCAACACGCCGCCAGGGTATCGTGAAACAGCCGTCGAACGCCTGAACGACGTGGCGGCGCTCGGCTTCGTGCCGGCGAAAGATCCGTTCGAGGCCATCCAGAACCGCGACGCCGCGGTGCACCTCTCGGGCGCGCTGCGCACGGTGGCCACCTCGCTGACCAAGATCGCCGACGACGTGCGCTTGCTGGCCTCGGGCCCGCGCACGGGCTTCAACGAGGTCCAGCTCCCGTCGGTGCAGCCCGGCTCCTCGATCATGCCCGGCAAGGTCAACCCCGTGCTGGCCGAGATGCTGAACCAAGTGTGCATCCAGGTGGTGGGCTGCGACGCCGCCGTGGCGCGCGCGGCCTCGTCGGGCCAGCTCGAGCTCAACGTCATGATGCCGGTGATGGCCTGGAACCTCCTGCACGCGATCCAGATCACGAGCAACGCCGTGGACGCGTTCGTCGAGCGCTGCCTGCGCGGCCTCATGGCCAACGAGGAGGCCTGCCGGCGCTTCGCCGAGGCCACCCCGCAGGTCGTGACCGCGCTCAGCCCGGTGCTGGGCTACGAGCAGGCCGCCGCCGTGCTCAAGCAAGCCATCGAAAGCGACCGGACCATCCGCGAGGTCGTGCTGGCGGAGGGCCTGCTGAGCGAGGACGAACTCAACCAGGCCCTGGACCTGCGCAAGCTGACCTGAGCGGGAGAACAGGCCCTAGTACACCGCTACGATGTTTCTTCTGCGTAGGGGTTCCGTTCATGGGACCCGGCATGCACGCCTGGTTCTTTACCAGGAGGACGTTGTGGGCGGCTCAAACGCGTGG
>CAZNGF010000034.1:0-31106 GCA_964572855.1 uncultured Thermotogae bacterium
GGCTGGATCGATTGCGCGTCCGGCGTCTTCTGGATCGCGATTGCGGGGTGCAGGACGGTCGTGTCCTCCTCGTCCTCGTTGTCGGACGGGTCGGGGTCGCTGTTGTCGCTGCTCACCTGGGCGGCGTTGGTCAGCGTGTCGCCGGCGAAGTCGGCGTCCACCGTGGCGCTGAGCGCGATCTGGACCGTGCCGCCGTTGGGGACGGTGCCCAGGCTGCAGCTGACGCTGTCCCCGCTCACCTGACAGCTCCCCTGGTCGGGCTGGGCGCTGGCGCCGCTGACGCCGGCCGGGAGCTGGTCGGTGACGACCACGTTGCTGGCGTCCGAGGGGCCGGCGTTGGTGACGGTGAGCGTCCACTGGATCGGTTGGCCCACCGTGACCGGGTCGAGCGCGTCGGTCTTTTGGATCGAGAGGTCCGCGCCCTCGACGGCCGTGTCCTCCTCGTCCTCGTTGTCGGACGGGTCGGGGTCGTTGTGGTCGCTGTCGACGCGGGCGACGTTGGTCAGGCTCGTGCTGGCGAAGTTCGGGCTGACTTGCACCGTGATCTCGACCGTGGCGCTGGCGCCGTTGGCAAGTAAGCCGAGGTCGCAGGTGACGGTTCCGCTCGCGAAGGTGCAGCTCGCCGGGCTGGCGCTCTGGAACACGACGCCGGCCGGCAGCGCGTCGGTGACCACGGTGTTGGGCGCGTCCGACGGCCCGTCGTTTTGCACCGTGAGCTGCCAGGTGAGGTTTTCGCCCACCGAAACCGGGTCGGTCGAGTCGGTCTTCTGAATCGAGAGGTCCGAGGCCACGTTGACCGAGTCGCTGTCCTGATCGTCCTCGCTCGGGTTGTCGTTGCCGGGCGTCGAGTCGGGGTCGAACTGATCGGAGGCGCTCACCTGCGCGGTGTTGACCGCGCCGCCGCTGGCGGTCACCTCGGCGACGATCTGGAGTTCAGCCGTCTCGCCGGCGACGAGGCCGCCCACGGTCCAGCTCGCCCCGTCGTAGCTGCCCTGGCTGGCGCTGGAGGAAACCAGGCTCAAGCCCGCCGGCAGCGGGTCGCTGACCGTCACGCCGGTGGCCGCGTCCGGGCCGGCGTTGCTCAGTTGGATCGTGAACGTGACCGCGTCGCCCACGGCCGGGGTGGCGTCGTCGACGGCCTTGGTCAGGCTCAGGTCGACGGCCGGAACGACCTCGACGGAGGCGCTGTCCTGGTCGTCCTCGCTGGGGTCATTGTTGCCGGGCGTCGAGTCGGGGTCGAGCGTGGTGGCGGCAAACACCTGGGCCTCGTTGGTGAGCGCCCCGCTGGCGCTCACCAGGGCCGTGAGCTGCAGCGTGGCCGTCTCCCCCACCGCCAGGTTGCCCACGGTCCAGAGGTCGCTGCCGGGGTCGTAGCCGCCCTGGCTGGCCGCGGCGCCCTGGAACTCGAGCCCGTTCGGGAGCGGGTCGCTCACGCTCACGCCGGTGGCCTCGTTGGGCCCGGCGTTGCTGACCGCGACCGTGAAGGTCACGCTCTGACCCACGCTGGGCGCGGCGTCGTTGACCGACTTGCTCAAGCTCAGGTCGGCCAGTTCGGCGTCCGCGGGCGGCTCGTCGGTCGGGGGCTCGTCGGCGGGGGGTGGGTCGGCCAGCGCCACGGGACAGCCGTCGATGAAGTCATCGCTTGAGGTCAACAGGCAGGTGAAGTAGTCCTCGCTCTCGCCGAAGACGAAGTCGCCCGAGCCGTCCCAGCCCGCGCCGCCCAGCGCGACGGGCGCGAAGGCGTCCTCGTCCACGGGCTCGGTCGTGACCGTGAGGCGCGTCCAGAGCTCGCCGGGGCGGTTGCCCGTCAGGATCGCCGGCAGCTGGACGAATTCGCTGTCGCCGGGCTCGAGGTTGTAAGGCGCTTGATCCAATCGGAGGTTCTGGATCGCCCACTCCGCGGCCACCGGGCCGGTGAAGATCGGCAGCGCGCCGCGCCCCTCGCCCGGGACGGGCGGCAGGTCGGTGCCCTGCGGGCAGTCCGAGGCGCCCTGCCAGCGGCCGTCGTGGTCCCAGTCGAACAGCGCGTTGAAGTAGAGCGGTCCCGCCACCGCGTCCTCGGGGACGGTCACCTGGACTTCGAAGACCGCCGGCGCGCAGGTCAAAAAGCTGCTGGGCACCCAGCCGTCGTCCTCGTCCTTGTCGATCAGCAGCGCGTTGTCCTCGAGCGTGACGTCGAGCCCGAGGAAGGCGCGCTCGGTCGGGAAGCGGTGCAGCACGTAGCGCGGGTCGTCGAGGTCCGAAAAGGCGGACGGGAACACGGCGCGCTCGAACGGGCTCGTTTGCGCGTAGTTGGCAAACAGGTCGTCGGGGGCGTCCCCGTAATCGCCCGTGGGGCCGGCGTTCGACTGGCTCGCACCGCCCACGGCCAGGGCGAGCAGCAGACAAAGCAACGCGCACCCCACGCGCCCGAACGGCGGGCGCACTCCAATCCTCAACGCCATGATGGACCTCCTTGGCATAAGCCACGCTGATAAAGGGACGGGGAACGTCGAGGAGAGGTGATCGACCGCTCGTGCGTCGGGATGTGAAAAACAGTGAAACCTCGACTTGAGCAGTTCATGTCACTCCTCAAGCGAGGCTTTTCGGTAGCCCGGCCATCTCCCTCGCGGGGAGACCCGTGGCTTTGTGTCCCCGCCTCGCGGCGGGTTTACCTTTTCGAAGCGCTTCGCTTCGTTGGTCCCCTTTGGTTTTTCGCTGCCAACCTCAATTTTTGCGACCCATTATATAACATCTTGTTGAGATGAGCAACAACTGTATCCTACTATAAACCGTTTTGCACGCTTTGTCAAGTGGTTTGCGGTGGTTTGTCCCTGTGCGCCACCGCAAGGCGCCTTCCATCGTAGGCCAACGGGCGCGGCGCGTCGGTTGCGCAGGAAACCACGGGCAGGCGCGCGCCTTGCAAAGCCGGGGCCTGTTGGGTAGGATGTGGGCGCTTCCACCGAAGCGATCTGGAGGGATACCCAAGCGGACAACGGGGGCAGACTGTAAATCTGCTGCTACTGGCTTCGGGGGTTCGAATCCTCCTCCCTCCACCAGAGGGTGCGAGTTGACAAGGGCGAACAGCTTGGTTAAACTGTCCCGCGCCGGTCAAGAATCCCTTTCTTGATCCTGTATCCGTATTGTTCGGTGCCCGTGTAGCTCAGTCGGCAGAGCGTTACCTTGGTAAGGTAAAGGTCGGCGGTTCGATTCCGCTCGCGGGCTCCAGGGATGGGCGCGGGTTGATTTCACTGCAAAGCAAAACCTTTAACGAAGAACACACTCAGGAGGTCGAAAGATGGGAAAAGCGAAGTTTGAGCGCTCTAAGCCCCACGTCAACGTGGGCACGATCGGTCACATCGACCACGGAAAGACCACGCTGACCGCGGCGATTACCGAGGTCCTGGCGACCAAGGGATTGTCCAAGGGCATTTCCTACGACGAGGTGGCCAAGGCCAGCGCCTCGCAGGGGCGGCGCGACGCCACCAAGATCCTCACCATCGCCATTTCCCACGTGGAATACTCCTCGGATAACCGGCACTACGCGCACATCGACTGCCCCGGCCACGCCGACTACGTCAAGAACATGATCACGGGCGCGGCGCAGATGGACGGTGGCATCCTGGTGGTCTCGGCCGGCGACGGCCCGATGCCCCAGACGCGCGAGCACGTGCTGCTGGCCCGCCAGGTCAACGTGCCCTCGATCGTCGTCTTCCTCAACAAGGTCGACGTGGTGGACGACCCCGACCTGGTCGACCTGGTCGAGGTCGAGATCCGCGAGCTGCTGAGCGCCTACGACTACCCCGGCGACGACCTCCCCGTGGTGCGCGGGGCGGCCATCCACGCGCTCAACAACCCCGAGGACCCCGAGAAGACCAAGTGCATCTGGGAGCTCATCGAGGCCATGGACACGTACTTCCCCGAGCCCCAGCGCGAGGTGGACAAGCCGTTCCTGATGCCGATCGAGGACGTGTTCTCGATCAAAGGGCGCGGCACCGTGGTGACCGGGCGCGTCGAGCGCGGCAAGATCACCCCGGGCGCCGAGGTCGAGATCGTCGGGATGGCCGACAAGTCCCGCAAGACCGTGGCCACCTCGCTCGAGATGTTCAACAAGATCCTGGACGACGCCATCGCCGGCGACAACGTGGGCATCCTGCTGCGCGGCATCGAGAAGGAAGACGTCGAGCGCGGCCAGGTGATCTCGGCGCCGGGCTCGATCACGCCGCACACCGAGTTCGAGGCCGAGGTCTATGTCCTGACCAAGGAAGAGGGCGGGCGTCACAAGCCGTTCTTCAGCGGCTACAAGCCCCAATTCTACTTCCGCACCACGGACGTGACCGGCACGATGACGTTGCCCGAGGGCGTCGAAATGGTCATGCCGGGCGACAATATCAAGATCAACGCCCAGCTCATCCAGCCCATCGCCATGGACCAGGGCCTGCGCTTTGCCATCCGCGAGGGCGGCCGCACGGTGGGTTCGGGTGTCGTGACCAAGGTCACCAAGTAAGCCATGCGCGAACTGGTGACGCTCTCGTGTTCGGGGTGCAAGCGGCGCAACTACGCGACGTCGAAGAACACCAAGACGACGCGCGCCAAGTTGAACCTGCGCAAGTACTGCAAGTGGTGCCGGCAGCACACCGAGCACAAGGAAGTGTAATACGGTACAATCCCCTTCGACCGGCGCCCGCGCGCCGGTCGAAGGCCACGTAGGCTCGTAGCTCAACTGGAAGAGCACCGGTCTCCAAAACCGGGGGTTGGGGGTTCAAGTCCTCCCGGGCCTGCCACGAGGAAGGGCGTTGCCCGAACGCCCAGGTGGCTCGATCCGAGCCGAAACTCCATGTGAGGGGAATCATGTTCGAGAAAGCGAAACGGTTCTTGTTGGAAGTGCGCGCCGAGCTCAAGAAGGTAAGTTGGCCCACCCGTGCCGAGACCACCACGCTCACGCTGCTGGTGGTGTTCATGGTCATCCTGATGACCGTCTACATCGGTGCCTGGGACTTCATCCTGCAACGCGCGGTCACCTTCTTGCTGAACCGCTAAAGGGGACGTCCGCCGTGAAAAAGTGGTACGCGATTCAGACCTACGCCGGCAGCGAGCTCAAGGTCGCCGAGCAGCTCGAGGAGCGCGTGGAGGAACTCGACCTGGACAAGGCGGTCGTGGCCTACACCGTGAACGGGGAGAAACAGCGCTTCCTCGTCCCGGTCGAGGAGGTCATCACCTCCAAGAGCCGCCGCGGCGCGCCGGGTGACCTGCGGCTCCCGTACTACAGTTCGGACCAGGCCGGCCTGGCCCAGAAGTACGAGGTCGTGGTCGAGCCCAACAAGCGCGTGCAGCGCGGCGAGCTGGTCGCGCACAAGCCCAAGCGCTTCGTGAGCGAGGACGTCACCGTGACCGAGGTCGAACCCCTGCACCGCGTCATCATCGAGCTCACCAACCGCAACGAAGAGACCTACCTCATCCCGCAGGAGCTGCGTCTGCGCCGCGACATCCGGCTCAACGAGCGCGTGCTGAGCGGCGTGCCGCTCACCATCGACTCGGACCCGCGCTTCATGGTCAAAAACCGCGGCAAGGTCGTGGTGCGCGACCGCGTCAAGCGGCTCACCTTCGAGCGCGCCGACGGCGAGACGGTGGTCGAGGTCATTCCCGAGAAGTACCTGAGCCGCAAGGTGCGCGAGGGCGCCAAGCTCAAGGAGGGGGACCTGCTGGAGCAGGAGGACAAGATTTACTCCCGGGCCACCGGGATGGTCAAGCTGAAGGAGTACAAGGACAAGCGCGTGCTCACGGTGCAGCGCATCGAAAAGCGCCGCCTGTTCCCGGGCTACCTGTTCGCCCGCATGGACATGAACGCCGACACGGCCAAGCTCGTCGAGGGCGAGGTCAAGTGCCGGTTCGTGGGCGACCCGCCTATGCCCATTCGCGAGGACGAGATGAAGGTCGTCAAGCGCAAGGTGGGCCTGCTCGAGGTGCCCAAGCGCGAGAAGCCCAAGATCGAGGTCGACTTCACCATCGGCGAGGTCGTCGAGATCGTCGAGGGGCCGTTTGCCGACTTCACCGGCGAGATCACGCGCATCGACAAGGACCACGAGGAGCTGACCGTGATGGTCAAGATCTTCGGGCGCGAGACCCCGGTGACGCTGAGCTTCGAGGGCGTGGAAAAACTGTAAGCGAGGTGCGCATATGGGAAAGAAACCCGTGGACGCCGTCATCAAACTGCAAATCCCGGCCGGTGGCGCAACGCCGGCCCCGCCCGTGGGCCCGGCGCTGGGCGAGCACAAGGTCAACATCATGGACTTCTGCAAGAAGTTCAACGACGCCACGGCCGAGATGGAAAAGGGTCTGATCGTGCCGGTGGCGATCTCGGTCTACAAGGACAAGTCGTTCGACTTCGAGCTCAAGCAGCCGCCGGCGGCGATCCTGATCAAGAAGGCGGCGGGCGTGAACAAGGGGTCGAGCGAGTCCAACCAGATCAAGGTGGGCCGCATCACCCGGGACCAGCTCCGGAAGGTGGCCGAGTTCAAGATGCCGGATCTCAACGCCAACGACATCGAGGGCGCCATGCGGATTATGGAGGGCACGGCCCGCAACATGGGCATCGAGGTCGTCGAGGGCTAGGGGAGCGAGTATGAGCACGCGTGGCAAACGATATGCAGGCTTGCTGGAGAAGGTCAACCGCGAGCACTTCTACCCCCTGGACGAGGGGATCGGGTTGCTCAAGGACACGGCCTCGGCCAAGTTCGACGAGTCCGTCGACGTCGTGTTCCGTCTGGGGATCGACCCCAAGCGGAACGAAAACCGCATCCGCAGCACGGTGGTCATGCCCAAGGGGCTCGGCAAGACCGAGCGCATCGCCGTGTTCGCCAAGGGCGAGAAGCTGAGCGAGGCGGAGGAGGCGGGGGCCGATGTGGCCGGCGGCGACGACCTGGTCAAACGGGTCGAGGAGGGCTGGCTCGAGTTCGACCGCGTGATCGCCACCCCCGACATGATGAGCTCGGTGGGCAAGCTGGGGCGCATCCTGGGGCCCAGAGGCCTGATGCCGAGCCCGAAGTCGGGCACGGTCACCAACGAGGTGGCCGAGACGGTCAAGGAGATCAAGCTGGGCAAGGTCGAGTTCCGGCTCGACGACTACGCCAACATCCACGCCCCGATCGGGCGCGCGTCCTTCGACGCCGAGGCGCTGCGGGAAAACCTGCTGGCGTTGGCCGAGGCGATTCAGCACGAGCGGCCCGAGGGCGTGAAGGGCAAGTACGTGCGCGGGGTGACGGTGTCCACGACGATGGGGCCGGGTGTCAAGCTGGACCCGGACGAGTTGACGCGCTTGGCCGCCGAGCGCTGAGCCCCGAAGGAGAATTATGCCGACCGAACGCAAAGTACAGGAAGTGGCGCAACTCAAGGAGAAGCTCGAGAGCGCCCAGGGCTTGGTGTTTACCGAGTTCGTGGGGCTGACGGCCAACGAGATGGTCGCGCTGCGCCGGGAGCTGCGCCAGAACGACCTGGAGTACCGGGTGGTCAAGAACCGCCTGGCCAGGATCGCCGCCAAGGAAGCCGGCGTCGAGATCGACCCCTTCCTGCAGGGGCCCACGGGCATCTGCTTCGGGTACGACGACCCGGCCTTGCCGTTCAAGCTGGCCAACCGGTTGGCCAAGAAGTACGGCAAGTACAAGCTCGTGGGCGGCTTCTTCGAAGGCAAGCCGGTCGAGGCCGATGAGATCGATGCGCTGGCCAACCTGCCCACCCATGAGGAGGCGCTCGCGCGCCTGGCCGCGACCCTCCAGGCGCCGGTGCAGAAGCTGGCCTCCGCGCTGGCCGGCACGGGGCGTAACCTAGCCGTCGTGTTGCGCGAAGTGAGCAAGCAAAAGTAAACCGAAACTCGACCCAGCAAAAGGAGGACTTGGACATGGCCGAAGAGAACGACGTCCAGGAGACGCAGGAGGCGACCGAGCAGCAGGCGGAGACCGCCACCGCTGACCCGCGCTTCGAGGACTTTTTGAAGCAGATCGACGAGATGACGGTGCGCGATTTGGTGGACTTGGTTGAGGCCATCGAGGAGCGCTACAACGTGAGCGCCAGCGCGGCCATGGCCGTGGCGGCCGCCCCGGCGGCCGGCGGCGGCGACGCCGGCGACGCGGGCGGGGTCTCCACCGTGACGGTCACGCTCAAGAGCGCCGGCCAGCAGAAGGTCCAGGTGATCAAGAAGGTCAAGGAGATCACCGGCAAGGGCCTCAAGGAAAGCAAAGAGCTGGTCGACGGCGCCCCGAGCCCGGTCAAAGAGGGTATCAGCCCCGACGAGGCCGATCAAATCAAGGCCCAACTGGAAGAGGTTGGCGCTGAAGTTGAGATCGGTTAAAAATCCGCTCTTTGCAGACGGGATAAGCCCCCTGGCCGCATCCCCCAGGGGGCTTGTGTCGTTGTATCGGGAACCGCGGCGGCTCACCCCGGCCGGTTCCCTGGTTTGAGAGGAGGAGCATTGCGGCAACGACGCTCTTACGGACGCGTGACTCCCGCGCTGGAGCTGCCCTACCTGTTGGAGGACCAGCGACGCTCGTTCGAATGGTTCGTAGACGAGGGCATCGTGCAACTGCTGGAAGAGGTTTCGCCCGTTCAAAACGAGAACCGGTCCGAGCTGGCCCTGGAGCTGTCCAACCCGCGATTCGAGGAGCCCCACAACACCGAACAGGACTGCAAGGACAAGAACCTGACCTACGCCGCCCCCTTGCGCGTTCAGGGGCGCCTGCTCCACAACGAGCGCGTGCTCAAGGAAGACGACCTGTTCCTGGTCGACATCCCCAAGATCACGGCGCGCGGAACGTTCATCATTAACGGGTCGGAAAACGCGATCGTGAACCACCTGACCCGCTCCCCCGGCGTGTACTTCACGCTGGAGTCGCAGACGCCCAAGGGCAAGGAGTTCCGCGCCCACGTCCTGCCCGACGACGGTGCCTGGCTCGAGATCATGCTCGACACGGCCCGCGGCCAGGTGTATGCCAACCTGGACCGCAAGGGCAAGATCCCGGTGACCGTGCTGCTCAAGGCCCTGGGGCTCAAGGGCGACGAGATCCTGACGCGCTACGCGTTCGAGCTCCCCGCCGACGAGCTCGAGGGGCGCGAGGGCGCGATGCTGGCCGAGGGAATCGGCAAGGGCAAGGGCGCGCTTGAGCCCGGCGACCTGCTCGACAAGGACGCGCTCAAAACGGTGCAAAAGGCCGGGGTCAAATCCGTCAAACTCGTCAACCCGTTCGTCCAGGACAGCCTCAAGAACGACCCCTGCGGCTCGCGCGAGGACGCGCTCGACTTCATCTACCGCAAGCTGCGCAGCGGCGACCGCTTCACCAAGGCCCAGGCCGAGGAGTTCTTCCACGGGCTCTACTTCTCCGAGGAGAGCTACAACCTCTCCGAGGTCGGGCGCTTCATGTTCAACAAGAAGCTCAAGACCAAGGGCCAGGGCACGGCGCTGCAGGAGCGCGAGGTCGTGTTGATCGTGGACCGCCTGCTCCAGGTGCTGGACCGCCCCGAGCTCATCGACGACAAGGACCACCTGGCCAACAAGCGCGTCAAGTCGCCCGGCGAAACCACCTGGGACGCCCTGCGCTCGGGGCTGCAGCGCATGTCCAAGATCACCAAGGACCGGCTGGCCAAGCTCGACCTGGACAAACCCGACGAGGTGTCCTTGCGCTCGCTCATCTCCTCGCGCGCGGTGCAGAGCGCGATCAGCAAGCTGTTCTACGTCGGGCGCCTGAGCCAGTTCTTGGAGCAGATCAACCCGCTGGCCGAGCTCACGCACAAGCGGCGCCTGAGCGCGCTGGCCGGCGGCGCCGGCGGCAACAGCCGGCGCCGGGCCAAGATCGAGGTGCGCGACGTGCACGCCTCGCACTACGGGCGCATCTGCCCCATCGAAACGCCCGAGGGCCAGAACATCGGGCTCATCACCACCATCGCCACCTACGCCCGCTTCAACGAGCACGGCTTCCTCGAGGCCCCCTACCGCCGGGTCAAGGACGGCCAGGTCACCGACGAGGTGCGCTACCTGATGGCCGACGAGGAGGAGCAGTACAAGCTGGCCTCCTCGCTGGTCGAGCTCGACAAACAGGGGCGCATCGTCCCCGAGCAGGTCGAGATCCGCACCGGCAAGGAGAACATCCGGCTCGTCCCCAAGGAGCAGGTCGACTTCGTCGAGGTCGCCCCGGCCGAGCTGGTGGGCGTGTCGGCCAGCCTGATCCCGTTCCTCGAGCACGACGACTCCAACCGCGCGCTCATGGGCACGAACATGCAGCGCCAGGCCGTCCCGCTCATGAAGCCCGAGGCGCCCTACGTGGGCACGGGGCTGGAGGCGCACGTCGCGCGCGACTCGGGGCTCATGCTCGTGTCCGAGGCCGACGGCGAGGTCGTCAAGGCCGACGCGCAGCGCGTGGCGGTCAAGAACGGGAAGAAGACCAAAGAGTACCCGCTGGTGAGCTTCGAGCGCACCAACCAGAACACGCTGCTGCACCAACGACCGCGCGTCTCGGTCGGGCAGAAGGTCAAGGCCGGCGACGTGCTGGCCGACGGCCCCTCGACCGACTTCGGCGAACTCGCGCTGGGCACCAACGTCATGGTCGGCTTCCTGCCGTTCGAGGGCTTCAACTACGAGGACGCCATCCTGATCTCGGAGCGCCTGGTCAAGGACGACGTGTTGGATTCGATCCACATCCACGAGATCGAGGTGCGCGCCGAGGAGACCAAGCTCGGCCCCGAGGAGATCACGGCCGACATCCCCGATATCACCAAGGAGGAGCTGCGCAACCTCGACGACGACGGGGTCGTGCGCGTGGGCACCGAGATCAAGGTGGGCGACATCCTGGTGGGCAAGATCACCCCGCGCGGCGAGAGCGAGCCCACGCCCGAGGAGCGCATCTTCCGCTCGATCTTCGGCGAGCGTTCGCGCAACGTCAAGAACACCTCCAAGCGGCTCTCCCCTTCGATCGGGGAACGCGGCAAGGTGATCCGGGTCAAGAAGTTCTCCCGTTCGAACAACGACGAGCTGGAGGCCGGCGTCAACGAGCTGGTCAAGGTCTACATCGCCCAGCGCAAGAAGATCTCGGTGGGCGACAAGCTGGCCGGCCGCCACGGCAACAAGGGCGTGATCGCGCGCATCCTGCCGGAGGAGGACATGCCGTTCCTGCCGGACGGCACGCCGCTGGACATGGTGCTCAACCCGCTGGGCGTCCCCTCGCGCATGAACCTGGGGCAGGTGTTCGAGACGCACCTGGGCTGGCTGGCCGCGCTCAAGGACGAAAACAGCGCCGCGCCCGTGTTCGACGGCGCGCGGGAAGACGACATCTTCAACCAGCTACACGCGCTGCGCAAGGAGCGCGGATTGGACGAGGGCGACGGCGTCAGCAACGTCGAGGGCAAGCCCGATGGCAAGGTCGTCCTGCGCGACGGGCGCACGGGCGAGCCGTTTGAAAACCCCGTCACCGTGGGGCAGATGTACATGATGAAGCTCGAACACATCGCCGACGAGAAGATCCACGCGCGCTCCATCGGTCCTTATAGCCTGATCACGCAGCAGCCCCTGGGCGGCAAGGCCCAGCGCGGCGGCCAGCGGCTCGGCGAGATGGAGGTCTGGGCGCTGGAGGCCTACGGCGCGGCCTACACGCTGCAGGAGATGCTCACCGTCAAGAGCGACGACACGCGCGGGCGCGTCCAGCTCTACAAGTCGATCCTCAAGGGCGAGGAGTTCCCGCCCTCCGGATTGCCGGAGTCGTTCCGCGTGCTGGTCAAGGAGCTGCGCAGTCTGGGCCTGAGCGTGAAGGCCTACGACGACGAGGATCACGAGCTCGACATCGAGTAACGCGTGGCCGAGATGAAACGCGAACGCGCCGCCGGGATGGTGCTGGTCCATCCCGGCAGCGCCTCATCCGACGGACCCGCCTACCTGCTGCTCAAGCACCGCGACGGGGGCCACTGGCTCTTCCCGAAGGGCCGCGTGGAACCCGGCGAGGGCGACTGGGAGGCGGCCACCCGCGAGCTGGCGGAGGAGACGGGCATTCGCGTCTGTACGCGACTGCCGGGGTTCAAGCGCGAGACCCGCTATCGCTTCACCCGCGGGGGAACCGAGGTCGACAAGACCGCCGTGTTCTTCCTCGCCCTGACCCCGACGCGCGCGGTGGCGCTATCGCCGGAGCACGTCGGGTTCCGCTGGCTGCCCTTCGAAGCGGCGCGCCGCACGCTCACCTACGACGACAGCCGGCGCGTGCTGGACCAAGCGCGGCGGCGTCTCGAAAAATGTTAACCCGCGGGGCGTTGGGCTGGCCGGGGCTTGGGCTCACTCCCATAGCGCGGTCAGATCGCGCCGGTGGAGTTGGCGCTGGACCCCCAGGTAGAGCGCGATCGGCGGCAGGGCGAGCAAGCAGCTCAGCGCCAGGACGAGCCGCTCGTCGCTCTGCACGGCGTGCATGAGGCTCACCATCGTGAAGGGGAGCGTGTTGAGCTGGACGGACTGGTTGGCGATCGAGACCACCAGGTAGTCGTTCCAGGATTGCACGAAGGCGAAAAACGCGATCACCCGGATGCCGGGGGCCATCAGCGGGAGCACGATCCGGGCGAGCACCGCGCGGGTCGTGGCGCCGTCGACCTCGGCGGCCTCGTAGAACGCGGGCGGGATCTGACGCAGGTAGGCCAACGCGAGCCAGAAGCAAAAGGGCAGCACAAACGCCCCCTGAGCCAGCACGATCCCCCAGCGCGTGTTGCTCATCCCGGTGGCCAGGTAGAAGCGAAACAGCGGGATGAGCGCGAGCAACAACGGGAAGGTGCGCAGCGAGATCACCCAACCCAACACGGCCCACGTCCCCGGCGGGGCGTAGCGGCTGAGCCCGTAGGCACCCATCCCGGCGCTCAACAGCACGAGGCCGGTAACGCCCGCGGCCACCAGGACCGAGTTCAGGAAGGCGCGCACCAGGCCGGGGCGGGCGACTATCTCGGCGTAGTGGGCCAGCGTGAAGGCCGTTTGGCCGGGACCGATTTCCTGTTGCAGCGATCCCCACAAACTCACCCCCAGCGGGAGCAGTAGCCCGAGCAGGGCCAGCGACAGCAGCCCGTAGACCCCGAACGCAAACCAGCCGGAGCGGCTCACACGACCTCCTTCCACTGCTGGCGCGCGTAGAGGGCCGAAAAGAGCGAAAGCGTCGCCAGCATGACCGTCCCCGTGGCCGAGGCCAAACCCAATTCGTGTCCGGACCACGCCTGCTCGTACAGGTAGGTGGGCACGACCTCGGTGGCGTGCACCGGGGCGCCCCCCGTGGCCACGGCCACCATGGTGTAGTCCGTGAACGTGAAGGCGACGTGGCCCAACACGAGGGCGGCCGCGATCAGGCGCAGGTGGGGGAGCGTGACGTGTCGCAGGCGCGCCCAGGCCGTGGCCCCGTCCAGCCGGGCGGCCTCGTAGAGCTCGCGCGGCACGGCCAGCATCGCGGTCAGAAACCCCACCGCGAAGAACGGGGCGTTGCGCCAGACGTGGAGCAGGACGATCATCGCAAAGGCCGTATCGGGGTCGTTGAACCAGTTGCGCACCCAGGAGCCCAGCCCGAGCGCGTGCAGCCCATGGGCGACGAGCCCGTCCGTGGGGTCAAACAGCCACTGGAACATGGCCACCTGGGCCACGATCGAGGTCACCCAGCCCACCAAAACGAGCGCGCGAAAGGCGCGCATCCCCGGCAGGGGCTGCTTGAGCCCGAGCGAGAGCAGGAGCCCGAGGGCGAACTCGAGCGGCACGGTCAGCGCCGTGAGCAGGATCGAGTGCTCGAACGAGAGCCAGAAGAGCGGGTCCTCGAACAGGCGGCGATAGTTTTCCAGACCGATCCACCCGGTTTCCCCGGGGCGCAGCAGGTGCAGGGTCGTGAACCCGTCCCAGACCGCGCGCAGCGTGGGGTAGAACACGAACCCCCCCAGCCAGAGCAGCGCAGGCAAGGCCAGCGCGTAGGCGAGCAGCCAGCGCCTGCGGCGCAGCGGTGCGTTGGGCCGGCCGGGCGGGAAGGCGGGGCGCGCCATGTCGCTAGGGGAACGCGCGCGCGAGTTCGGAGAGGCGGGCGTGCAAGGCCTCGGCGAGCGGCTCGATCGGGGTCGTCGTGAAGACGGCCTCCTGGATGGCGTCGTCGATCGCCTGGCGGACCCGGCCGTGCGGAACGGGATCCAGCGCTCTGCCCGTGGGCAGGATGGGGGCCCAACGGGCCTGCCAGGCCCGCGACGGGCCGTCGAGCGCGGTCGCGAGCGCGGCCGACACGTCGGCTCGCACGGGCAGGTCCCCGGAGATCCGAACGTGGCGCAGCATCGCCTCCCGGCCGCACCAGAGCTTGGCCACCTCCCAGGCCAGCTCGCTGAACCGGCTGTGCGCGTTGACCATGACGGTCTTGACCTCGAGGTAGGTGCCCGCGCGCCCGCCCGGCGGCAGGGGCAGCGGGGCCACGCCCGTGTCCTCCTCGAGGATGCGGCGCTGGAGCTCGCTTTGCGTCCGGCGGGCGAAGATGAACGGGCCGTTGGGCATCATGGCGATCCGGCCCAGCGAGTAGTCCTCGTCCATGGCCAGGGCCTCCTGGCCGCGGTAGAGTCGCGGGATGGCCGAGGGCGTCCCCTCGAACAGCGCCCGGTAGAGCTCGAGGACCCGCGCCAGCGCCTCCGGCGCGGGACGGAGGGTCCAGCCGCCCCCCCGGGGCTCGAACAGCCGTCCTTCGAGCTGGAACAGGTACGACATGAACTCCTGGAACCCGCGCACCAATCCGGACTTCGTCGTCATCATGAACCCGGCGGTGTCGGGCTCGGCGCCGCTGATGATCCGCGCGCTGCGGATCAGCTCGTCCCAGCTGGCGGGCACCGCCAGCCCGTGCTTGGCCAGCAGGCTGCGCCGGTACACCAGCGCGCGCGCGTTGCCGACGTAGGGCAGCCCCCAGAGCGCGCCGTCGAAGCTGACCGCGGCGAGCGCGCTGGCGTGAAACTGGTCCGCCTCGCTCCAGCGCCCGAAGTGCTCGGAGAGCGGTTCGAGCAGGCTGGCGGCCTGGTAGGTGGGGACCTGGCTCAGCACGCCCTCGATCAGGTCGGGCCGGCCGCTGCCCGCGGCGATCAGAAAGCGCTGTTCCAGGTCGGGATAGGAAAACGCCCCGTAGTCCACCCCAAAGTCCACGCCCAGGTCGAAGCGCAGCAGCTCGGCGAGCGCCTCCTCCCACCAGGGCAGAAAGCCGCGCTGGTAGAAGCTGGCGTCGAAGAGCGCGTTCCAGAAGGTGAAGCGCTCCGCGGCCCGGACGCGCGGGGAGACCCCGGCCAGCCATGCCCCCGCGCCCAGCGCGCCCCGCAAGAACGCGCGCCGCCTCATGCCAACGCCTCCCGGCACCACGCCCGCCCGCCGGCCGCTTCCCGGATCGCGCGGTGGGGCGGGTGGTCGAGCAGGGCGCGCGCGCTTTGCGCTCCCGGGAGCGATCGGACGAGCCGCGCGAGCGCGTCGGCGGCGTGCGCGGCGTGCCGGTCGGCGGCGTCGGAGTTCCCGGTCGCCCGGAGCGCTTGGGCGTGGTGCCAATGCAGCAGGTGCGGGGCCGGCCGGATCCCCTGTTCGGCCCAGGCCAGCGCCTGTCCCGAGCGCGCGAGCGCCGCGTCGGGGCGCTCCAGCGCGACGAGCGCGCGCGACTGTCCGGCCTGGGCAAAGGCCACCAGATCCATCGCGCCCAGCGCGGCCGCCTCTGCCTCCCCCTGCTCGAAGAAGTGGAGGGCGCGTTCGGGGGCACGATCGTCCAGCTCGATGAGCCCCCGGTTGACCAACAGCATCGCCTGGCGGGTGCGGTCGCCGATCCCCTCGTAGAGGGCCATGGCGTAGCCCCAGGTTCGGCGCGCGCCGCGCGCGCGCCCTTGCAGGCGAAGGGCACAGGACAGGTTCTGATAGGCAAAGCCGAGGCCGCGCGGGTTCCCGAGCGCGCGGTGGAGCCGATGGGCCTGCCGCGCCCATTCGGTCGCCTCGTCCGGCTGGTTGACCAGGTTGTGCCAGAACGCCAGGTTGTTACAGCTGACCCCCTGGCCCAGCGGGTCGGCGCGTCGCTCGAACGCCTCCAGGGCGCGCTCGTGTGCGTCGAGCGCCTCGCCGAGCCGGTCCAGGTTCCGCGCCGCGATGCCCACGTTGTCGAGGGCGTACGCCGCCCTGCCTTCCTCGCCGTTGTGTTCGAACGCGCGCCGGGCTTCGGCGTAGCACGTCAGCGAGGTCTGGTGGTGGCCGACGTGCCAGTAAAGCCCCGCTAGGCCCTCCAGGCCGCCGGCGAACTCGCCGTCCTGACGGCACTGGTCCCATCCCATGGACGCCTGATAGGCCTGCTGCAGGCCGGCCCGAAAGTCGCCGTTCAAGGTGTGCAGCCAGGCGAAACGGCCGTGGACCCGGGCCTGCAGGCCCGGGTCGCCCAGCGCGTTGGCCATGCGCAGGGCCGCCTGAAGCACCCGCTCCTGCGATCCGGTGTTGCCGGCCAGCTCGTGTGCCCGGGCCTCTTGGATGTGGAGCGCGACCCGCTCGCGCTGCCGCCGCTTGACCTTGAGGGCGCGTTTGTTCAGGAGCGCGAACGCCTTCCGCAACAGCCGCTTGGCTTCCTCGAGTTTGTAGAGGCGCAGCGCCGCTTCCAGCGCCCGGCAGGCGTGCCGGTAGGCTCGGGCCCACTCCCCGCCGAGCTCGTGGTGGTGGGCCAGCGTGGTGTGCAGCGAGGGCGTCCGGCCGACCTCGGCCGCGGCGAGCGCGCGGGCCGCCTGGCGGTGCAGCTTTTGCCGCTGGGGTGAGCTCATGGCGTCGTAGACGACCTCGTGCATCAAGGGGTAGGGAAAGCGCAACGCGTCTCCCTCGTCCACCAACAGGCGCCGCGCCAGCAGCGGATCGAGTTGGGCCGGCAGGTCGTGCTGCGACCGAGCGAGTATACGATGCAGCGCAGAAGCCGGGACGCGCGGACCCAGCACGGCCGCCGCGTTGAGCGCTTCCCGCAGGAGCGGGGGCAGCGTGCGGAGCTGGCGCTCGATGGTGGCGCGGACGGCGGTCGGGGGGGGCGTCTTGGACCAGCCTGCTTGCACGGTCCAACGCCCGTCCCCGTCCAACGTAAGCGCGCCGTCGTCGAACAGGGCAGAGAGCGCGGTGAGGGCGTACAGGGGGTGCCCGCGGGTGCGGTCGAACACCGCGCGCGCGAGTTCGGCGGGCGCGGTGCCCCGGGAAAGCTCGTCCACCAGGGCCTCGAACTCCTCAAAAGCCCATCCGCCCAGCTCGACGCGCGCGCCGTCGGCGCGTTCGTCGAGCGCTTGCAGGGCGCGCACGTCGGCGTCGGCCTCCCAGGTCCCGCTGACGAGCAGGACCGCGGGACGGCCGGCGAGCCCGGGGGTCAGGGCCTTGAGCAGGTCCAGGCTCGCTGTATCGACCCACTGCAGGTCCTCCACCACCAGCACGACCCGGTGCCCCCGTTCGATGAGCGCGTCCAAGATGATATGGATGCCCCGTTTAAGCGCCAAATAAGCCCTTGTCGAGGCCGGGGGCGTGGGGTGGGACTCCTGACCGGCGGGGGCGAGGCCGGGAAAAAGCGCCTCCATCTGTGACCGGCAGCTCCACGGCAACCCGTCCAGAACCTCCCGGCCCAGCGCTTCCACGCCGGGGTGCAGGAGCTCGGCCAGGGAGCGGTAGCTCACGGCGTCGTCCCGCTGAATCCCCTGGCAGCGTAGCGTCAGGGGCGCGTGCTCGCCCCGAGCCAGGTCGTGCAGGACGGTGCCAAGCAGCCGACTTTTGCCCACGCCCGCTTCGCCCAGCACGGCTGCCACCCCGCCCACCCCACCGAGCGCCCGGTCGGCGCAACGGAGCAGGCGGGCGCGTTCCTCGCGGCGTCCGACGAAGGGGGGATGGAGGAGCGCGTCCGGGGGATGGGACAAGGTCGCGGCCGGGTCCAGGGCGGGCGCTTCCTGAACGGTCTGGCGCCGCAACTCGCACAGCCGCACGCCGGGGGACAGGGCCAGGTCGGCCAGCGCCGCCCGGCAGCGCTCGAACACAGCCAGCGCCTGCGGGCGCCGGCCCAGCGCGAGATGGCAGCGCATGAGGGCTCCGGCGACCTCCTCGTCGGCCGGGTGGTCTTCCAGCGCCACGGCCCAATGGGAGGCGGCCCGTCGCGGATGCCCCAGTGCGTCGTAGGCGCGGGCCAGCATGAGCCGGGCCGCTTGCAGGCGCTCGCGCCAAGTGGTCAGCGGGCGCTGGAGCCATTCTTCCAGATCGTACTCGGGCAGGAGATCGCCCGTGCAATGCCCGAATCCCGCCTCGAAGGCCTCCACGGCAGCGGTCCAGTCCTGTTGATCGAACGCCCGTTCGCCCCGGTCGAAGTGGGCCGCGCACGTTCGAAGGTCGGTGTCGAGTTCGGGTACATCCGCCAAACCGTAGCCACCGTTGCGGGAACGCACGTAGCGCGAGTGCCGGCCTTCCGACAGTTCCGGTTCGAGCACGAGGCGCAGTTCGCGCACCCGGCCGCGCAGGTTGGTGGCCGCGCGCTCGACGGGGGCGTCCGGCCAAAGGGCCGCGGTGAGCTCGCGGGTCGAGCGGAACGCGCCCGGTTCGAGCGCGAGCAATGCCAGCAGCGCCTTTGCCTTGTCCGTTTGCCAAACCTCGTCGTCCAGCGGGCACGCCTCCCGGAACACGCGGAGGCCTCCCAGCAGTTCGATGCGCAAGCGGTCCGTGGCTCCCTCCCTCCGGGGCAGTATAGCGCGGCGGCAAACCCGCCCCAACGCGCGCTTCAGCCGCCGCGCCGATCCAGTTCGATGTTGAGCGCCGCGATGCAGTGGCTCGCGGGATAGACCCGGGGGCCCACGCTCAGGCGCTGCAAGCCCTCGAGCTGGGCCAACTTGCCCGGCTCGAAGTCCAAGTGGTCGCTGAGCACGAAGGCAGGCCACGGCGGCAGCGTCGCCCCCGCAAGCGGTTCGCTCCCCTCGCTCAGCAGCACCGGCGTCGCCCCGCGCCGCTGTAGGGACGCGAGCGCCTCGGCCAGCGTGCGGCGCGCGATCCACACGCCCGGCGTGCTCTCGAGCTCGTCGGGGCCGTCGTGGGACGCGATCCGGCGCAGGGCTTTCTTGACCAGCGCGGCCGTGCTGCGCTCGTCGGGGTTGAGCCGCTTGACGTGTGTGCCGGAGATCCGCACGGTCAGTTGGTCCCGCAGTACCAGGTGGACCTCGACGTCGCGGCGCAGGTCGTGCGAGAGAAAGAGCGACGCGTTCACGCAACGGCAGAGCACGTCGAGTCGTCCCGCGGCGCCCGGCAGGTCGTTGAGCGTAAACTCGGGGCTGGTGGGGGCTTTGTGCCCCAACACGATAAATGCGCGCATGCTCACAGCGTAAACCCGCCCCTCGGGGGGCGCAACACCCTTGACGCCCGCGGGCGTCTGTGGCAGAATTCGCGCAACGGTATGAAACAGGGCCACCAGTCGGTCATCAAAGAGGAGTTCGCCCGCCGGGCGGACAAGATCGTCAACGCCCCCTCCTTCAACGACGCGGACATGATCGCCCGCGTGATGGACGCCGTCGACGCGCGGGTCGACGATCGCATCCTCGACGTGGCCTGCGGCACCGGCGTGGTGGCCTTCCAGCTCGGGCAGGTGGCCCACGAGGTCGTGGGGCTCGACATCACCGGCGAGTTGCTGCAGCGGGCGCGCAAACAGCGGCACCACTGCGGCATGACCAACGTGCACTTCGAGCTGGGCCAAGCCGAGTCGCTCCCCTTCGCCGCCGACCGCTTCGACGCCTCGGTGTGCCGCATGTCGGTGCACCACTTCGAGGAACCGCAACGCGCGATTCAGGAGATGGTTCGGGTCACCCGCCCCGGCGGGCGCGTGGTCGTGGCCGACATCGTCAGCTCGGACGACGAACAGGAGGCGCGCCTGCACAACGCCATCGAGCGCCTGCGCGATCCCTCCCACGTGCGCATGCTTACCGAAGCGGAGTTGACCGCGCTGCTGGATGACTGCGGGCTCGAATTGCAGGAGTCCCGCTCCTGGAAGAAGGAACGGTGGTTCGAGGAGTGGGCGGACGTCCTCAACGCCCCCGAACGGGAGGAGCCTTTGGCGGTGCTGATGGAGGCCCTGGCGCGGGCCGAGGTCAAGGCGGGCGTCAACCTGCACTTCGACGAGGCCAAACAGGTGACGTTCGAGCACACGTGGCTCTTGATCAAGTCGTTGCGCCCGGCGCGCTAGCCCGGCCTTTTCCACACCCCTTGCCCGGTTTCCCGCCCAAACGCCGCGCACGGCACGCGCCCGCCAAGGCGAGAAGGGGCGTCAGTGGGGAAAGGGGGGAAAGCGCTAGTGGCGGTATACGATACGGCCTTTGTTCAGGTCGTAGGGGGAGATTTCCACCGTGACCGCGTCGCCGACCAGAATGCGGATGCGAAACTTCCTCATCTTGCCCGAGGAATAACACAACACCTCGTGGCCGTTTTCGAGTTTCACGCGGTATTGCATGTTGTTCAAGGCCTCGATGACCTCGCCACGCACGGTGATTAGCTCGTCCTTGGTTTTGCTCACAGCACCTCCTTTCCAGGCCTCAACGCGGACGCCAGTCCCGCTTGCGGGCTGGCTTGGGACGTCCGGAAGGCCGTGCGAAATGGACCAAACGCTGCTTGCAGTATAGCAAAGCGCCCTTAAAGTGTCAATTTACACCGCGTCCGGCGTCGGCTCGCCAACCGGCAGTGGACACGGGACCGTTCCCCTGATAGAGTCGCGGGAAACGCGTCGGCCGAGGTGCGCGCATTGGGTCTGGATTGGTTTTTGATCGTCCTGTTTGTGGTCGGGTTGGCGGTTGGCGTGGCGGGGGCCGCGCGTTGGGGACGGTGGGCGCCGCTGGCGACCATCGCCCTCTCTGCCGCGCTGGGTATCCGCGCGCTCTACCTGCTGGAGGCGGGCAGCACGGGCATGGCCGGGTTGCAGGGTGCCCTGTTTGTCCTGGGGCTGCTGGCGGTGCGGGTCAGCATGGCGCGCACCCGCACGGGGTGAAAGGAGTGCCGATGGGCCAGCCGGAGGAGCGCAAAGCGCGCTTCGAGACCGATTCCAAGCTCGAACTGGCGGCGGCCTACGGGCCGGACGCCGTCGCGGGCGCGCCCGGCCACCCGGGTGAAGCGCCCTTCACGCGCGGGATCTACCCCACCATGTACCGAGGCCGCCTCTGGACCATGCGCCAGTACGCGGGCTTTGGCACGGCCGAGGAGACCAACCGGCGCTACCGCTACCTGATCACACGGGGACAGAGCGGGCTGAGCGTGGCCTTCGACCTGCCCACGCAGATGGGTTACGACCCCGACCACGCCATGAGCGAGGGCGAGGTCGGCAAGGCCGGCGTGTCGGTCGGTTCGATTCGAGACATGCGCGCGCTGTTTGCGGGGATCGATCTCGGCAAGATCTCGACCTCGATGACGATCAACGCGCCCGCCTCGGTGCTGCTGGCGCTCTACGCGGCCGTCGCGGTCGAAAACGGGGTGTCAAAGGACCGGATCGCCGGCACGACCCAGAACGACATCCTGAAGGAATACATCGCGCGCAAGACCTACATCTTCCCGCCCGCGTTCTCGATGCGGCTGGCCACCGACGTCATCGCCCACTGCGCGCGCGAGCTGCCGCGCTGGAACCCGATCAGCATCTCGGGCTACCACATGCGCGAGGCGGGCGCCACGGCCGCCCAGGAGATCGCCTTCACCTTCGCCAACGCGATCGGCTACGTGGAGGCCGTGCGGCGGCGCGGCGGCGAGGTGGACCGCTTCGCGCCGCAGTTGAGCTTTTTCTTCGCCTGCGACAACCACTTCCTGGAGGAGGTGGCCAAGTTCCGCGCGGCGCGCCGGCTCTGGGCCCGCATCATGGGCGAACGCTTCGGCGCCAAGAATCCGGACGCGCTCAAGCTGCGCTTCCACACGCAGACCGGCGGCTCGACGCTCACGGCCCAGCAGCCGCTCAACAACGTCGTGCGCGTGGCCGTCCAGGCACTGGCCGCCGCCCTGGGCGGCACGCAGAGCCTGCACACGAATTCCTACGACGAGGCGCTGGCCCTCCCCTCCGAGCGCGCGGTCACGTTGGCGCTGCGCACGCAACAGATGATCGCCGAGGAGACCGGCGCCGCCGACACGATCGACCCCCTCGGCGGGGCGTACGCGGTCGAGCGCCTCACCGAGGAGCTGGAGGCGGCGGTTGCCGCCGAGATCGCCCGCATCGACGAGATGGGCGGGGTGACCCGGGCGATCGAACAGGGCTACGTGCAGCGCGAGATCGCCAAGAGCGCCTACGACAAGCAGCGCGAGGTCGAGCGCGGCGAGCGCGTCATCGTCGGCGTGAACCGTCACGTCGAGGACGAGAAACCGCCCGTGCAACTGCTCAAGGTCGACGACGCGCTGCGCGAGACCCAGATCGAACGCCTGGAACGCCTGCGCGCCGAGCGCGACGCCGACGCCTGGCAGCGGGCGATGGAGCAACTGCTGGCCACCGCCGAGACCGACGAAAACCTGATGCCCGCGCTGATTCAAGCCGTGCAGGCACGCGCCACGGTCGGCGAGATCTGCGGGGCGTTTCGCCAGCGCTTCGGCCACTATCGCGAGCCCTCGGTGTTCTGATGCGCCTCCACCACGTCGGGATCGCCGTCCCGGATCTGGACGCGGCGCTCGACGACTACCGCGCGCTCGGCTTTCGGGCGCTGGAACGCGGTCGCGTCCAGGCGTTCAACGTCGAGGTCTGCACCTTGGACGCGGGCGGCGCCCTGCTCGAACTGCTCGCGCCCACCGGCCCCGGCGCGGTTGCCAGCTTTCTCGACAAGCGCGGCTCCGGCCTGCATCACACCGCCTTCGCCGTCGACGACATCGAGGCCGCACTGGCACGTCTCAAGGCCGAGGGCGTGTCCCTGGTGGACGAGTCGCCCCGCCTGGGCTTCGGCGGCCATCGCGTGGCCTTTCTCCACCCCAAGAGCGCCGGCGGCGTCCTGGTCGAGCTGGTGCAGGCCGCTTGAACCTCCCTGATGTAGGCCATTGACAGCGTCCCCCTCGAGCACGCCCCAGAATTGAGCCGGCGTGGTGAGCTGTTACACTGGGGACGAGGAGGACCGATGCCCGAGTTACAAGCCCTATCCGCCGACAAATTGCGCAGACGGTGTGATTCCCAACGGTTCGAATTCAAGAGCACGGAGGAGCTGTCCAGCCTGGACGAGGTCATCGGCCAGGACCGCGCCGTGCGCGCCGTGTCGTTTGGCATCGACATCGAAAGCCCGGGCTATCACATCTACGCGCTGGGTTCGGCCGGCACCGGCAAGACGACCACGATCAAGCGCTTTTTGGAGCGCAAGGCGCAGGGTCAACCCGTTCCGGACGACTGGCTCTATCTGAACGACTTCGACGACCCCGACAAGCCCAAGGCGCTGCGCCTGCGCGCCGGCCTGGGGTGCGAGCTGAAAGCCGACATGGATCAACTGGTCGAGGAACTGGAGACCGAGGTCCCGCGCGCCTTCGAGGGCGAGCAATACCAACGCGAGCAGGAGAAGATCCAGGAGGCGTTGCAGGAAAAACGGCAAGCACTGTTCCGGTCCGTCGAGGCCAAGGCGCAGGAGGAGAACTTCCGGCTCATGCAGACGCCCCAGGGCATCGCCATCGCGCCCGTGATCGACGACGAGGTCGTCACACAAGACCAGTTCAACCAACTCGACCGGGAGACCCGCGAGCGCGTGGAGCGCACCCAGGAGGAATTGCAGGACGAGCTGCGCGAGGCCATGCGCGGCGTCCAGCGCCTGCAACAGGAGGCCAAGGAGCGCGTCAAGCAGCTTGACCGCGAGGTGGTGGGCTTTGCCGTGGGCCACCTGATCGATGATTTAAAGGGGAAATACGCGAACCACGAGGCCGTGGTCGACCACCTGGAGGCCGTGCGGGCCGACATCCTGGATCAGGTGCCGGCCTTCAAACAGGCGCAACAGATGGCGCAAGCCGGCCCGCAGCAGCAGGCCCAGATGATGGCGGCGGGCGTGGGTACCCAACCCGGCTTCGAGCCCTACCGCGCCAACCTCGTGGTCGACCACTGCGACGCCGAGGGCGCGCCGGTCGTGCTGGAGACGCACCCCAGTTTTCAGAACCTGGTGGGCCGCGTCGAGCACGAGGCGCAGTTCGGCGCGCTCGTGACCGACTTCACCATGCTCAAAGGCGGCGCGCTGCACCGCGCCAACGGGGGCTACCTCATGGTCGAGGCGCGCGACATCCTGACGCAGCCGTTTGCCTGGGAGGCGCTCAAGCGAGCGCTCAAAAACGGCGAAATCCAGGTCACATCGATGGGCCAGGAGTCCCAGGCGATCGCCACCCGCACGCTCGAGCCCGAGCCGATACCTCTGGACATCAAGATCGTGGTCGTGGGCGACCCGAGGCTCTACTACCTGCTCTACCAGCTCGACGACGACTTCCAGGAGCTGTTCAAGGTCAAGGCCGACTTCGCCGAGCGCACCGACTGGCACGACGAGGCGCTGGACAAATACGCCCGCTTCATCGGGACGACGTGCCGCGAGGAGGGCTTGCGTCACTTCGCCCCCGACGGCGTGGCGCGCGTGATCGAACAGAGCGCCCGGAGCGTGGCGCACCAGCGCAAGCTGGGCACGAAGTTCGCCGAGGTGGTCGACCTGGTGCGCCAAGCCAGCTACTGGGCGGGCAGCAACGGACACGACTTGGTCGACGGCGCCGACGTCCAGCGCGCGGTCGACGAGAAGGAATTCCGCTCCAACCGGGTCGAGGAGCGTTTCCAGGAGATGATCCAAGACGGCACGATCCTGATCGACACCCAGGGCGAGGTCGTGGGCCAGGTCAACGGCATCTCGGTCGTGCCGCTGGGCGACCACCACTTCGGCAAGCCCGCGCGCATCACGGCGCGGACGCACGCCGGCACGGGCGGGTTGGTCCACATCGACCGCGAGGCCAAGCTCGGGGGGCGGGTCCACAACAAGGGCGCGCTCATCCTGTCGGGCTACTTGGGCGGGCGCTACGCCCAGGACGCGCCGCTGAGCCTGTCGGCACACCTGGCCTTCGAGCAGCTCTACGAGGAAGTGGACGGCGACAGCGCGGCCTCGGCCGAGCTCTACGCGTTGCTGTCGAGCCTGTCGCAATTTCCGCTGCGGCAAGATCTGGCGGTCACGGGCTCGGTAAACCAGCACGGCCAGGTGCAGGCGATCGGGGGCGTGAACGAGAAGATCGAGGGCTTCTTTTGCACCTGCCAGCACGCCGGCCTGACGGGCACGCAGGGCGTGCTCATCCCGCGCGACAACGTCCAGCACCTCATGTTGCGGGAGCAGGTCGTCTCGGCTGTCGAGCGGGGCGACTTCCACATCTATCCGGTCTCCAGCGCGGACGAGGGGATCGCGCTGCTCACCGGGCGCGCAGCCGGGGAGCCGGACGACGCCGGCGCCTTTCCCGAAGGGAGCGTCAACCGCGCCGTGCGGGACCGGCTGCGCGCGCTGGCCGAGGCCGTCCAGGCTGAGGACGAAGAAGACCGATGATGCAGGCAACGACAGCCCACGCTGAAACCACCGTCCCGGTGCAGCGTCCCTGGGCACGGGAGGCCGAGGCGGTGGCGCGCGCGCTCGACGTCGACCCGAGCCGCGGGCTGAGCGCGGCCGAGCTCAAGCGCCGCCGGCGCCGGCACGGCCCCAACCGGCTGCGCCAAATCAAGGCCCCCAGTCCCTGGGCCGTGCTCTGGAACCAGTTCAAAAACCTCATCGTGGGCCTGCTGGCTGCGGCGGCCGTGCTGGCCTTCGCCTTCGGCGAGCGGGTCGAGGGCGCCGCCGTCCTGGTCGTGATCGGGCTCAACGCCGCACTCGGCTTTTTGATGGAGTGGCGCGCCGTCCAGAGCGTGTCCGCCCTGCGCAAGCTGGGCGGCGTGAGCGCGACCGCGAAGCGCGACGGCGAGCTGAAGCGCGTGCCGGCCGAGTCGCTCGTGCCCGGCGACGTCGTGGCCCTCGAGGGCGGCGACCTGGTTACGGCCGACCTGCGCCTGCTGGAGGCGTCCAAGCTGCAGGCGGACGAGTCCGCGCTTACCGGCGAGTCCGCGCCCGTGGGCAAGTCGGTCGACGCGCTCCCGGAGGAGGCACTGCTGGCCGAGCGGAAGAACCTGCTGTTCAAGGGGACGGCCGTCACGCGCGGGAGCGGCCTGGGCGTGGTCGTTGCAACCGGCATGGACACCGAGCTCGGGCGCATCTCGGCGCTGGTCGAAGCGGCCGAGGAGGAGGCCACGCCGTTGGAGAGGCGGCTGGACCGGCTCGGGCACCGGCTCGTCTGGGTCACGCTGGCCGTGGCGGCGCTGGTCGCGTTGAGCGGGGTTTACGCGGGCAAAGACCTGTTCCTCGTGATCGAGACCGCGATCGCGCTGGCGGTGGCGGCCGTGCCCGAAGGGCTGCCCATCGTGGCCACCATCGCGCTGGCGCGCGGCATGTGGCGCATGGCCCTGCGCAACGCGCTGGTCAAACGGCTCTCGGCGGTGGAAACCCTGGGCTCGACCAGCGTGATCCTGACGGACAAGACCGGCACGCTCACCGAGAACCGCATGACCGTCACGCGGCTCGTCCTGCCCGGGGGCGAGGTCGCGATCGAGGGGGAGGCCTTCCGCGTCGACGACGAACCGGTCGATCCGGCCGCCGACCCGGCCCTGCGCGAGGCGCTCACGGCCGGCGCGCTCTGCGGCAACGCGTCCTTCAAGGGCGCGGAGGGGGGCGAGGAGGCGATCGGCGAGCCCATGGAGGTGGCGCTGCTGGCCGCGGCCGATCGGGCCGGCCTGCGGCGCGCGGCGCTGCTGGAGCGCATGCCGGAACGGCGCGAGGAGGCTTTCGACCCCGAGCTCAAGATGATGGCCACGCTGCACGCGCGCGATGGGCGCATCTGGGTGGCGGTCAAGGGCGCGCCCGAGTCCGTCCTGGATGCGTGCGCGTCCGTTGCGGCGCCCGACGGGGAGGCCCCGCTGGACGGAGACGAGCGCGCGTCCTGGCTCGAGCGCAACCGGGCGCTGGCCGAAAGCGGCCTGCGCGTGCTGGCGTTGGCGGCCAAGTGGGCCGACGACGCCGACGAACCGCCCTATCAGGGCCTCACCCTGCTCGGGCTCGTTGGCCTGGTTGATCCGCCCCGACCCCAGGTGCGCGCGGCGCTGGCCGACTGCCGCCGCGCCGGCATCCGCGCGGTCATGCTCACCGGCGACCAGCCTACCACGGCCGGGCACGTGGCGCGCGCCGTGGGGCTGGCCGACGAGGGCGATCCTGTGGTCCACAGCCGGGCGCTCAAGCCACCGGACGCCATGGACGCCGACGAGCGCGCCCACGCGCTGTCGACGGCGGTTTTCGCGCGCGTGAGCCCCGAGCAGAAGCTCGACCTGATCGGCCTGCACCAGTCCGAGGGCGCGATCGTGGCCATGATCGGCGACGGGGTCAACGACGCGCCCGCGCTCAAGAAGGCCGACATCGGCGTGGCCATGGGCCGGCGCGGGACGCAGGTGGCCCAGGAGGCCGCCGACATGGTGCTGCGGGACGACGCGTTTGAAACCGTCCTGGTGGCGGTCGAGCAGGGGCGCGTCATCTTCGACAACCTGCGCAAGTTCGTGGTCTACCTGCTTTCGTGCAACATGAGCGAGATCCTGGCGGTGGGGCTGGCCGCGGCCGTGCAGGCGCCGCTGCCGCTGCTTCCGCTGCAGATCCTGTTCCTCAACCTCGTGACCGACGTGTTCCCGGCCCTGGCGCTGGGCGTGGGCGAGGGCAGCCCGGGCGTGATGCGGCGCGCGCCGCGCGACCCGAAGGAGCCCATTCTGACCCGCGGCCACTGGGGCGCGATCCTGGGCTACGGTGGGCTGATCACGGCCGCCACGCTGGCGGCGCTGGCGCTGGCGTTCCTCTGGCTCGACTTCGAGGTCGAGCGCGCCGTGACGGTGTCGTTCCTCACGCTGGCGCTGGCCCAGCTCTGGCAGGTGTTCAACGTGCGCGAGACCGGAACCCGCGTCTGGAGTAACGAGGTCGTGCGCAACCCCTGGGTCTGGGGGGCGCTGGCGCTCTGCGTCGCGCTCCTGCTGCTGGCGGTCTACGTGCCGGGGCTCAACGACGTGCTCCAATTGCACGACCCCGGTGCGCGCGGCTGGGGGCTCGTGCTGGCGCTGAGCGTTGCCCCGCTGATTCTGGGCCAAGTCGCCAAGGTCGTGCGCGCACGGCGCACATCCAACCACAAGGAGTGATTCGATGACGCTGACGCACAAGCACATGGACCGACTGGACCGCGAAGACCTCAAGGCGTTGCTGGAGGACGAAGGGCCGCAGCGCGTCTCGCTCTACCTGCCGACCCACCGCAAGGGCGCCGAGATCCAACAGGACCCGATCCGCCTCAAGAACCTCCTGCGGGAGGCTGAGGAAGCCCTGGAGGCCGAGGGTGCGGGGCCCGAGGCGATCAAACGGGTGCTGGCCCCCGTGCGGCCGCTGCTCAAAGACGAATCCTTCTGGCAGGAGCAGAGCGATGGGCTTGCGCTGTTCCTGACGCCGGAGCGCCAACGCAGGTTTCGGTTCCCGCTCGACTTCGCGGAGCTGGCGCAGGTGGGGCGGCGTTTCCACGTCAAACCGCTCTTGCCGCTGCTCGAGGGGGACGGCCGGTTCTACGTGCTGGCGCTCGACCAGGGCGGCGTGCAGTTGTTGCAGGGCACCAAGTACAGCGTGAGCCGGGTCGAACTGCAGGACGTGCCGCGGAGCCTGGCCGAGGCGCTGCAGTACGATCTGGTCGAGAAGTCGGTGCAGTTCCACACGCAAACGGCCCCCGCGCAGCGCGGCGGCCAGCGGGCCGCCGTGTTTCACGGCCAAGGCGGCGGCAACGAGGCCGACGACAAGGCCAAGATCCTGGAGTTCTTCCGCCACCTGGACAACGGCGTCTGCGACTTGCTGGAGGCCGAGCGCGCGCCGCTGGTGCTGCTCGGGCTCGACCACCTGCAGGCGCTCTACCGCGAGGCCAACGAGTACGGTTTCCTGATGGACGATGGGGTGGACCGCAGCCCGCACCAGCTCAAGCCCGAGGCGATCCACGGGTTGGCCTGGGAGGTCGTGCGCCCCTACTTCGAGCGCGAGCGCGCCCAGGCGGCCGACCGCTTCCTGCAGCTCAAGGGAAACGAGCACGAGAGCGCGCTGGACGAGCTGGAAGCGCTGATCCCGGCTGCCTTCGACCGCCGCGTCGAGACGCTGTTCGTGCCCGTGAACCGCCAGCGCTGGGGCCGCTTCGATCCGCAAGCCCGCGAGCTCGCGGTCCACGACGCCCCGCAGCCGGGCGACGAGGACCTGTTCGACTTCGCGGTCGTGCACGCCTGGCTCAACGGGGGCACGGTCTACGCCGCGGCCCCCGAGGACGTGCCCGGCGGCGGCGAGGTGGCGGCGGTGTTGCGGTACTGAAGGCGCTTGAGCGGGGCAGCACCTTCAGCGCCCGCCGGCCTCCCGCTTGGCCGCGTCGAGCGTGTTTTGCAGGAGCATGGCGATGGTCATGGGGCCGACGCCGCCCGGCACGGGCGTGACGTGGCCGGCGGCGTCCTGGACGCCGTCGAAGTCCACGTCGCCCACCAGCTTCTTCTCGCCCACGCGGTTGGTCCCGACGTCGATCACCACCGCGCCCGGCTTGACGTGCTCGGCCGTGATGAGTCCCGCTTTGCCCACGGCGGCCACCAGGATGTCGGCCTCGCGGCAGGCGGCCTTGAGGTCCTTGGTGCGGGAGTGACAGACCGTCACGGTGGCCTGCTTGGCCAGCAGCAGCATGGCCATGGGCTTGCCCACGATCACGCTGCGGCCCACGACCACGGCGTTCTTGCCTTCGATCTCCGTGCCGGTCGACTCGATGAGCGTGACGCAGCCGCGCGGCGTGCAGGGGATGAAGGGCGGCAGCTCGTCCCAGGTCTTGGCCGTGAGCAGCTTGCCCACGTTGACGGGGTGGAAGCCGTCCACGTCCTTGCCGGGATCGACCTCCATCAGGACGGCCTTCTCGTCCATGTGCGCCGGCAGCGGGAGCTGGACCAGGATGCCGTGGATCTTGTCGTTGGCGTTGAGCCCGCGGATCAGCTCGATCAGCTCGGCCTGCGGGGTGTCCGCGGGCAGGTCGATTTTTTCGGAGTAGATCCCGGCTTCGGCGCACGCCTTGTTCTTCATGTTGACGTAGACCTTGGAGGCCGGGTCCTCGCCGACGAGCACCGTGGCCAAGCCGGGCGTAACGCCGGTCTTCTCCTTGAGGGCTTCGGTCTCTTTCTTGATGTTTGCGCGGATGTCGAGCGCGATCTGCTTGCCGTCGATGCGATGGGCCATTTGGTCTCCCTCCGTGGTGTTCGGGTTTGGGCGTGCCCGGCCCATGACGTCAAACCGCCGGGCACGCCACAGTGTAACGGCGCAGCGCGTGCCGGTCGATGATCGCGATCAGCTCGCCGTACGCCCTCACAAGCCATTGCAAACCTCAACCCTTGGGATAAGATAGAAACACCATGGCAAGGTGTTGCACTTGAGTCGAGCCCTCTTGATTCAAATCAGGACGCAGCCGAGCGGGCGCTTGTTGCTGGGGCCCTCCCCTGAGTCGCCCTTCGTCCCGCGAGCATGACGCAGATCATGGGGGTATCTGATGGAAGTCATAACCGAACCCTGAGCGTTTGCAGTAAGATGCGGCCGTAACCCACACGGGATTCGGCAGTGCCGGAAGGACTGCCGCCCATAGGAGGAAGAAGGCTCATGCTTAGAAACAACGGAAAGATCACCGATTCCCTCTACATCTGCTTCCTGCTGTTCCTGCTGCGCGTCTCGCTGGGCGGGATCATGCTCACGCTGGGCATCCGCCTGCTGCTCGAGGGCGGCTGGAAGGCTTGGATGCAGATCGGCGGCATCCTGCCCACGGTCGTGCGTGGCCCGTTGGAAGCGGTCTTCATCCAGACCTGGGAAAGTCCGGTCGTGCTCTACCTGGTCATCATCGGTTCGATCGCCATCGGCCTCAGCATGATCTTCGGGTTGTTCACGCGGCTGGGCGCGCTGGGCGGGGCGGCCATGATGGTGGGGTTCTACCTGGCCACCCTCCCGCCGCAGTTCGGCTGGATCAACCAATACTTCATCTACTTCGGCGCGTTCTTCAACTTCCTGGTCATCACGCCGGAGTACTCGTT
>CAZNGF010000035.1:0-29797 GCA_964572855.1 uncultured Thermotogae bacterium
TAGTAAGGCATCATCCCCACCTCGAGCCGGTTGACGACCACACCGCTTTCGGCGTCGATGACCGAAAGCGCGGCGCCCCGCCAGTTGGCCACGTACAGCTTGCTGCCCAGCGCCACGATGTGTCCGAGTACGGCCTTGACGGGAATGTCCATCAGGTGGGCGTCCATGACGGCATCCACCACCGAGACCGTCCCGCTCACCGAGTTGGACACGTAGACCTTGTCGCCCGAAAAGGCCACGTAGAGCGGCATCTGACCCACGGACACGTCCGCGATCTTCTGATCGGTTCGCGTGTCGAGCACGGACACGGTCGCGCCCCCCGAGTTGGGCACGTAGGCCTTGTCGCCTGAGATGGCCACGGAGTACGGCGTGGGGCCGACCGCGATATCGGTCAGCTTGACGTCCGTCGCGGTGTCGAGCACCGAGACCGTGCCCGCCCCGGAGTTGGCCACATAGGCTTTCCCGTTGGCAAACGCGATGTAGAGCGGGTCCCGCCCGGTGTAAACGTCCGCGCGCTTGCTGAGCGTGACGGTGTCGAGCACCGAAACGGTATCGTCCCAGCCGTTGGCCACGTACGCCTTCGTCCCGTGCAGCGCCACGAACGCCGCCCCCGCCCCGGCGGGCACCTCCGCGATGGGCCGGTCCGTGACGGTGTCGATCACCGTGACCGTGCCGCCAAGCGAATTGGCCACGTAGGCCCGCCGGCCCGCGACGGCCACGTGCCAGGGCATGGAGCCCGTGGGCACGGTCTTGACCACGGCGTCGGTGCTGAGGTCGATCACGCTCACCGTGTTGCTGGCGCTGTTGCTGACGTAGGCCTTGGGGAAGAACGCCACGCCGGCGTTGCTCATGTCGGCCGGGAGGCGGAACGCGCGGGCGAACGCGGGCGCCCCCTCCGGGGACGCGACCAGCGGCCCGCCCCCCGACCAGCCCAGCAGCAGCGCGACCAAGAGCCCCGCGCACGTCAAACCCCTCCGGCACCGTCGCGCCGTGTATCCGGTCGAGCCCATAGGTGGCCTCCTGTGATGGTGGTGGTCGTGGCCCGTCACGCGCCAGCCTCTCCGGCCACAGTGGTCGGAGAGGCTGGCGCGCCGTCATTCTCGATCGAAAGCGGCCGCCGGCCCATGACGGCGCGCAGTGCGGGCCGGGGCGCGAACGGGTTGATGCACCCGTCGTGCGACCCAAAGCGGTTTTTCACCCCCTATCTGATCTTGCTCAGCAAACCCGTTGTTGCGCTGCCCTCCAACCTGCTCGCTTTGGGCCCTTCGCCGGCCTGATGGCCGGCATTGTGGGGCGAGGCGCTGTGCCCCTAGCATGGAAGCGTCAAACTCGTGCCGCCCGAGGGGCGGGGCGACGGACCCGCGTGGCGGTGAGGGGACTCCAACCGACATGACACCCTTCCGATACGACCGCGCGTGGCGTCGGCGCCACGCGCGGTCGCTGGCAATAGGCGTTTCATTCCCCTTCGGGGGAAGGGAACCTTCACAGGCCAGGCGGCGGTCCCGGCCGAGTTGGCGGGACCGCCGCGCTTTTGGCCCCGTGAAAGCGGTTCCTGACCAAAATCAGTTTACCTCCTGACCGGGCCCCTTGCTGGGCGTTCCCGCGCGCGCAAAAATTAGCCCATGTCACCGCGAGCGTGCCGGGTGATCGTGTTGGCCGCGCTGGGCTTGGTGTGGATCGCGCTTCCGTTGCACAGCGCGCCCGGTCCCGTGCCGTCCGCTGCCGAACTGATCGCGCTGGTGGCGGGCGCCCACGACCCGGACGCCGACCCGCCGGTCGACTGTCTGGCCTGCCACGGGGGCATCTATGCGCAACCCGCGCTGGCGTTGTATTGGAACGAGAGCACGGCCGAGTTGGTCGTCAACCAGCACCGCGCGCACCGCGACCATCCCATGGTCGATTTCGGGTCGGACTGCACGTTCTGTCACGCGGCCTTCCAGGTCGTGACCACGCCGGAGCTCGTGTCGGTCCAAGGGGCGGTGGACAAGGCCACGTGCGCGGCCTGCCACGCGCGCTTCTCCCCTCGGGGCTGGATGGATCAAGGCTTGCTGGAGCTGTCCAAGAACCCGCCGGAGGACGATCCAACCTGCACGTGCGCGTGCTGCCACTTCGGTTGGCCCGTGCTGCACGCTAACGCCGAGATCACGAGCCAATTCGTGCTGGACCTGTCGGTCGGCGGCGACGCCCGCGACTGCCTGAGCTGCCACGGCGAGAACCCGTTCCAGGTCCCGGGCGGGCTGCAGAGCGCTTTCTGGCTCGAACGCGAGAGCCTGATGGGTCCGTCGAACACGGAGTGAGGGGGCAAAGCCCATGCGACCGTATGATCCCCTCTCCCTTGACGGGAGAGGGCTAGGGTGAGGGCCTGCCATTCGCCTTTTCGTCGTATACATCCCCCTCCTCCCGTCCTTCTCGCGCCAGCGGAGAAGGGGGTAAAGGAGGAAAAATGCGTACAATCTTACTCAGCAGCCTGATCCTTGCCGCCCTGCTGTTCCCCTCCCTTCCCGGCCGTACACAGCCCGAGGTCGGCAACGCGGTGGGCCTGCGCGCGCCGGACTTTGCGCTTCAGAATCTCGACGGGACCCCGGTCCGCCTGGCGGACCAGCGGGGCAAGGCCGTGGCGCTCGTGTTCTGGAACTGGGCCTGCATCGAGTGCCGCGAGGTCGACCTGCCCGAACTGCAGAGACAGGTCGCGTCCGTCTACGGCCCCAGTTGGGTGGCGGTACTGGCCGTCGACGTCGACCCGCGGCCCAACCTGGAACGCCTGCGGGGGTTCCAGGAGGAGAAGGGCATCACGTATCCGCTGCTGGTGGAGGGCGTGCAAACCGCGTTTGCCTACAACGTCTACACCCTGCCCTTCACGGCCGTGCTGGACGGCGCGGGGGTGTTTCGCTACCGGGCGCACCGGCAACTGGAGCCCGCCGCGCTGGAGGCGCTGGCCGCGGCCGTGGAGGCGGTCGCCGCCGAACGCCTGCTGGACGCGCCCGCGCCCGCCTTCGCGCTCGACGACCAGCGCGGGCGGACGCGGTCGCTGGGAGATGCGCGCGGGAAGCCCTTGTTGCTCGCCTTCCTCGCGCTCGACGCCCCGGCGCTGGCCGACGAGGTGGCCGCCTTAACCGACGTACAGGCGGCGCTGGGCGGGCGAGCGACCGTGTGGGCCGTGGGCCTGGGGAGCGTGCCGCCTCAGTCTTCGTTCTCGCTCCAGGGGACGGACCTGTCCGTCCTGGCCGACGACGGGGGCACCGCCCGCGCCTACGCCGCCTTCGACCGACCGTTCACGGCGGTCATCGACGCGGACGGCCTGTTGCGCGGCCGCTTTGCGGGACTCGCCGGCGACGAGGCGCGGGCCCTGCTGGCGTCGCTGCTGGAGTGAGGCCGGACCTGACCGGGGTCATCCGCCTACCTGCGGAGTCGCAGTAGCCGATTGCCGCAAACATCAGGCAATTCCTTGACCTACAACATCGGATCGCGGGCCGCGTGGCGTCACACTGACTTTGCGGTCGAGGAGGCACACATGCGCGCAGCCAACCTGAAAGCGCCGAGCCGCTGAACGCTGCTTTCATTGTGGTGCACAATCTCCGCCATCACCCTGATGCGCGTCCACGGCGGCAAGTGGGCGTGGCTGCGCGAGGCGTTCACCTGAGCTCGCCTTCCGCTGTGGTTCACACGCGCCCGTGAACGCGGGCTTGCTTCGATTCCTTTTCGTCCTTCCCAACACGTAGGGCAACCGCTCCGGCGGTTCGCCAAGGAGGTGGTCACGCGCGCGCACGTTGGTAGTCCAATGGGTTTTGCCACACACAACCACGTAAGGACCACGAACAAAACCCGGCATCTTGCAGGATGTCATGCTGAGCTGGAAGCGAAGCATCCCCGACAGATGCGGGAGATCCTTCGGCCTTGCGGCCTCAGGATGACTTGCCTGCGAAGGGTTTGTTCGGTGCTCTAAGGAGGTCGCATTATGCGTCGTATATTAGCCTTTGCGGGCCTAGCCGCATGGGTCCTGCTGCTGGCCGGCCAGGTGGATTCCCAGGCCGATTTCAGCCAGGACCAACTGGACGCCTGGCAGGCGGTGGCCGCGTCCTACTACGCGGCGGACATCGACGAGAACGCCATGCTGGGGAACCCGTGGGAGAAGGCCCCGTTCTGGGCCTTCCGCGACCCCGGCGCCATTCAGCCGGGCATGATCGTGCCCGACTTCACGCTCATGGACCTGGACTTCAACCCGATGTCGCTCTCGGACTACCAGGGGGAAGCCTTCGTGCTGGTGATCACCGGGAGCTGGTACTGACCACCTTACCTTCGGAACTGGGTTCCGAATAACCAGCTGGCGCAGAAGTTCGCCGACTTCCCGTTCGTGATCCTGGACGTATACGGCGGCGAACGCCACCCCGAGTACACCGAGGGCGAACACTGGGACGAGGAGACCTACGACGCACGCCGCGAGCGGGCGCAGCTCATGCTCAGGACCTACGACTACGTCCCGGACGGCAGGGCCGAGCCCAACCGGCACATCCTGATCGACACCAACGCGACCACCCCCGAGCTGCGCGAGCAGTGGGGCGCCTACGGCACCTACGTCACGCAGTCGCTGGGCGGCGCGCCGCAGCAGTCGATCATCGTGGACCTGGAGGGCCGCGTGGTGCAGTTCAACGTCTGGCAGCGCCCCGAGCAGAACGACGAGGTGCTGAGCGCGATCTTCGGCCTTGAGCCGGGACTGTAAGGGGGAACCATGAAACGCACTGGCCTGTTGACGCTGTTGGCGCTGTTGATCGCCCTCCCCCTCGGGGCCATCGCCCAGGACGAGGTGACCGTCTACACCATCGGGATGGTGACGTACCAGATCGACGGCCGCGTGCCGCCGAGCATGGACCTGTTCGTCGGGCCGCTGACCTCGGACCTGGTCGTGCTGCCGCTGCCGGAGAACTCGCAGGGCGGCCAAGTGGTGCCGGCCACCGGTAACCAGTTCGTCCTCAACCTGATCGAGGCGGCTTCCGCCAACGAGCAAATCCAAGCCATCGACCAGCTGCTGGCCGCTGGCGCCGACGCGCTCGTGATCACCCCGGCGCCCGAAGCCAACCTGATCAAGGACGCCGTGGCCCGTGCGGCGGCGCAGATGCCGGTCGCGCTGGCGCACCGCCCGATCCCGGGGCTCGACCTGCCGTTCTACGGCCAGGACACCGCCCAGGTCGGGACGGTTTGGAAGGATGGCTCGCAGCCGTTTGCGATCCTGGGCAACCTGTCCGACCCGCTGCAAAAGGGATTGATCGACGCCATGCGGGATGCCGAGGCGTTCCTCGGGTTCTACGAGGCGCTGGACGGGCAGGCCGAGGCCGCCAAGGCCATCGCCGATCACGCCGATCTGTTCGGCATCATCGTGACCAACCCGGCCTACGCCTCCGGCGCGGCCGAGGCGATCCGGGCCGCCACCGAAGGGACCGACCGGCTCATCAAGCTGGGCTCCCTGGGCGCCCCCGAAAACTACAAGGATCTGTTCGACGCCAAGCAGCTCAACGCCGTCATCGCCTGGAACAACTACGGCATCCTGCTGGACGCAGCCGTGGCCATGAAGGTCAAGCTGCTGGGGGACGAGCCCACAAGCGCGTTCGCCGACATTATCTTCATGACCTCGGCCACCAGTTGGGTGAGCAACTCGTACCCGTACCTCTCGCCCTCGCACATCGGCCGCTTCTGGCGCTAGGCACGGTTCAGCACAAGGCCGCTCTCTCGTGGCAGCCGCCCCGGGCACGCGCCCGGGGCGGCTTGCTTTCTCCCATGGATTCCCATACTGCAGGGGCGATTCGGCGAGTCGCCCTTGTTGTATGGGCTCTTGCACCGTTGCGCGAATCTGCCCTCCGTCAACCGTCATTTATGATCAATCCCATCAAAGCTCATGATCCATGTATTTCAGCCCAGGGCTGCGTGACCTGTAGAGTGACGTTGTAGGATACCAAAACAGGTGAGGAGCAATGAGACTAAATCCAGGACTCCACCAAGTCTTCCGGTGATGGACGCTCTCGCTGTGGTGCACAGTGACCGCCCTCACCCTCATGCGCGCCGGCCGGGCCAAACAGCGCTGGCTGGCCGAAGCCTTCACCTGAACATCCCCGTCCTTGTGGTCCACAACCGGGGATGAGGTCTGTTTCTGCAGGGTCATACAATATCCTTTTATAGATTCAAGATCTGCCACGGGCCCTCGGGCGCGGCACGCGTCGCCCTCAAGGGGAAAGGCTACGTAAGGCAACGAAACGAGGAGGTGAGGGTATCGACACACCAGACACAACGCCAAAGCGGACGGGCCGTAAAACAACGCACACAAGAGGAGGTTCGACCATGCGTAGACTCACCGCACTGGCCACGCTGGCGGTGTTCGCGCTCGCGCTGATCGGCACGCCGATCACGCAGGCGCAGGACAGCTGGACCGAGGCCGACATGGCTGAGTTCCAGGCGCGGGCGGAAGGCTACTACGAAGCAGGCATCGACACCAACTACATGTTGGGCAAGGATCGCCTCACGTTCGACGAAATCAAGCCGGGCATGATCGCCCCGGACTTCACGCTGCTGGATCTGGAGGGCACGCAGCACTCGCTCTCGGACTACATCGGTGAGAAGTTCATTCTACTGGTCACTGGGAGCTGGTACTGACCACCGTACCTTCGGAACTGGGTTCCGAACAATCAGATCGCGCAGAAATTCGCCGACTTCCCCTTCGTCCTGATCGACCTGTACGGCCGCGAGCGACACCCCGAGTACACCCAGGGTGAGGCGTTCGACGAGGAGACGTACGCGGGCCGGCGCGACCGCGCCCAGCTCATGATGAGGACGTTCTCCTACGTGGCCGACGGCGTCCCGCCGGCAAACCGCGTCATCCTGCTCGACGTCGACTTCCTGGACGTCACCCAGCGCACGGGGTCAGGCTCCGGCACGGTGGCCACGGCCAAATTCGGCCAGCGCGTGCAGGGCGGCTGGGTCATCGACCTGAACGGCAAGATCATCCAGACCCAGGTCTGGCAACGACCCGAGCAAAACGACGAGATCTTAAGCGAGATCTTCGGCGTCGAGCCGGGCTTCTAAAGGAAAGGGGGAACCATGAAACGCATTCTCACCGGCCTGTTGTTGGCAGTCCTCGTTGCCCCCTTCGTGATGGGTCAGTTCGCCGAGGTGCCCGAGCACTTCATCGGCATGGTGACGTACCAGATCGACGCGATGGCGTGGGAGCCCGAGCACTACGTGCGCCCCATCAACGCCGACCTGCAGGTGCTGCCGGTCGACCCGGACAAGGCGACCTCTCGCCAGGTTCCGGAGTCGGAGCCGGAACACTACCTGCTGGAGCTGCGCGACGCCGGCACGGCGCAGGCGCAGATCGACGCCATCAACGAGTTGCTGCGCATTGGCGTCCAAGCCCTGGTGATCACGCCCGTGGCCGAGACCAACCTGATCAAGGACGCGGTGGCCGCGGCGGCCGCCCAGGTGCCGGTCATCCTGACCGGCCGACGGATTCCGGGGCTGGACCTGCCCTTCTACGGCATGGACACCGGTGAACTGGGTCAGGCGCTGGCCAACAACAACACGCAGACGCCGTTCGTGATCATCGGCAACCGCTCCGACGCCACACAGGCCGCCTTCATCGAACCGCTGGAAAAGATCGAGCCGTTCCAGGGCTTTTACGAGGCTGCCACCGCGGACGGGCAGGCCGAAGCGATCCAGGCTATCAACGACGTGCCCAGCCTGGCGACCATCGTGGTCTCGCACCACAAGTACGCGCCTGGCGCGGCAGCCGCGATCAAGGCGGCCACCGAAGGCACCGACCGGCTGATCCAGCTCGGATCGGTCTGGACGCCCGAGGGCTGGAAGGACCTGTTCGACCAGAAGTTGCTCCACGGCGTGTTCGCCTGGGACAACTACATCGTGCTACAGGGCGCGGCCGTGGCCGCCAAGGTCGCCATCCGCGACGGCGCGCCGGCCCAGGACTTCCACCCGGACGTGCTCTACTACCGGTCCGCGACCTCGGTCAACCACACGTCCTATCCGTACTCGCAGGACCAGCCCAACCGGGTCGGGCGCTTCTTCCGCTAGGACAAGTCGTGGGCGAAACCGCGTTTCGCCCCGGTATCGAGCAAAGTAGACGCGAAGGCAGCCCCGGTTGACCGGGGCTGCCTTCCACTAAGGGGGCGCGATGAAACGCTTGCTGGTGGCGCTGTGGTACGCCTGTCTGTTGGGACCGTTGGCGCTGGCGCAAGGCGACCTCTACATCGGGGTCGTGACCTACAACACGGACGCGCAGGTAACGGGAATCGCCGACTACGGACCGGCGCTCATGGACGCGCTCCAGGTGACCGTGGACCTGCGCGAGGTCGAGGCGGCGCTCTTTTGCGCGCGCAACGCCTTGAGCGACAAGCTCTCCAAGATCTCGCACTGGGTTACGTCCGTGGAGGCTCTGGAGGACATTCTGGCGCTGTACCCGGACGGGATCGCCTTCACGCCCCCGCCCATGATCGCGGAGGCCGAAGCCTTTGTCCCACGCGTGCAGGCCGCGCTGGACGCGACGCCGGTGGCCTTCGTGCTGCGGGGGATTCCAGGCTTGCACGCACCCGTGTACGGCCCCGACGCCTACGGGCTCGGCGTCGCCTGGGCCGCGAGCATGGGACCCGCGCAGAAGCCGTTTGCCGTGATCGGGTACTTCGACGACCCGTTGCAAGCGGACTTGCTGGAGGGGCTCAAGAGCAGCCCCGCCTTCCGCGAGGCCTACCACGTCACCCAGGAGTACGGCAAGGCCGAAGCCACCCAGGCCGTCCTCGACCACCCCGACCTGGAGGCGATTATCGTGGCGGACCTCACGCTGGTGTCGGGCGTGCTGGAGACCACCGGCTACCTGGCCGACGACCCGGGCCGCGTCGTCAAGGTGGCCTCGCTGGGCGCGCCGGTGGACTGGCAGAACGCCATGTTCGACAAGGGCCTGCTCCACGGGTTCGTCAGTTGGGACCATTACGCGATGGTGCGGCAGGCGACCGAAGCCCTCAAACGCCACGCGCTGGATGGAACACCGCTGGAAGGGGCCTGGACCGGTCTGATCTATTACGACGCCACGGGGCAGCCCACCGCCCTTACGGCCCCGTACGAAAACGTCAACGTGCTGGGAGGTTTCTGGGAGTAGGGCCGGCTATGCCGGCCAGGACCGCGCAGCGGGCCCTACAACGACTCCACAATTAGGCAAGGGCCGCCAGCGCGTACCCCAGCGCGCCCAGTTCGCTTGCCGCGCGCTTTGCCAGCGCGGGCACCTGGGCTTCAACCGCCTCTGAGAGCGCCACGCCCCAGTCGAGCCGGGCCGGCTGCACGCCCCAGAGAACCACGGTCGGCGGCAGAATGCCCTGCAGGCGCGCCAGCGCCAGCAGCTCCCCCAGGCCCGTCTGGTGCGGCGAGAGCTGGGCGCCCGCCCGCTGCGGAATCTCCTCGCCCTCCAGTCGCAGCAGCGCGCCGGGCTCGGCGCCGAAGTCGACGCAGTCCAGCAGGAGCAAGTGATCGACCCCCTCGACGTACGCCAGCAGCTCCAGCCCCAGCGTCCCGCCGTCGAGCGCGCGCACGCTCTGGGGCAGCTCGTAGTCAGCCAGCAACCGCTCCACCGCGCGCACGCCGGCCCCCTCGTCGCTGAGCAGCACGTTCCCGAGGCCGAGCACGAGGGCGGTCACAGCACCCGCACCCGCGCGAGCTCCCGACCGCTCACGTCGACCAAGTGCGCCGCACAAGCCATGCAGGGGTCGAAGGAGTGGACCGTGCGCAGCAGCTCGACGGGGCGCTCGGGGTCGGCCACGGGCGTGTCCAACAGGGCGGTCTCGTAGGGACCGCGTTGGCCGTGGGCGTCGCGAGGCGAGGCGTTCCAGGTGGTGGGCACGACGCACTGGTAGTGGTTGATCTTGCCGTTGTCGATCCCCACCCAATGGCCCAATCCGCCGCGCGGGGCCTCGCAGAAGCCCGCGCCCGTCGCCTGCGCCGGCCAGGTGGACGGGTCCCAGTGCGCGTTCTCGTGCGCGCGCAGGTCGCCGGCGCGCATGTTGGCCTCCAGTCGATCGAGCCAGGCGGGCAGCGCCTCGGCGATCACGACCGTCTCGATGGCACGGGACAGCGTGCGGCCCAGCGTGGAGTGCAGCGCCTCGATGCCCACATCCAGCCGGGCGAGCGCCTCGTCAACCAGCGCGCGCACGCGCGGCTGGCCCTGGGCGTAGGCCACCAACACGCGGGCCAGCGGGCCGACCTCCACGGGACGGTCCTGGTAGCGCGGCGACTTGTTCCAGCTGTACTTCCCGTCCGTGTCGAGAAAGTCGTAATCGCGGGTCGGTCCCGTGTAGCGCGGCGCGGTCTCACCGCGCGCGGGGTGCAGGCCCACGTCGCCGTCGGCGTAGTCGAACCAGGAGTGCGTGGCGTACTCGGTGATTTGGGCGGGATCGGTCACGCTCACACGAGCGAGATCGCGGTCGTGGATCACCCCGGCGGGGAAGAGCAACCCGTCCGGACTGCGCGGGAAGCCGCCGTAGGACAGGTAGTTCCCCGCGCTCGCGCCCAGCGCGAACCACGCGCGGTAGAAACCGGCCAGCGCTAACACGTCGGGCCAGTAGACCTCGCGGGCGAACGCCCCTGCTTGGTCGAACCAGGCGCGCAGTTGGTTCAACTTGGCCCCGTTGAGCGCGGCGTCGCTGTTCAAATCGAGCGGGACGGTCATGCCGCCCACGGCGTAGGTCTGCGGGTGCGGGTTCTTACCGCCCAGCAGCGCGTGGGCTTTGACGACCTCGCGCTGAAAGCGCAACGCGTCCAGGTAGTGGCTCATGAGCAGCAGATCGACCTCGGGCGAGAGCCGGTAGGCCGGGTGCCCGAAGTAGGCGTTGGTAAAGGTACTCAACTGGCCGCTGTCGACCAGCGCCTGCAGCTGGTCCCGCACGCCCGCGAAGTGCTCCGCGCTCGCGTTGGGCCAGTCCGACGCGGTCCGGGCCAGCTCGGCCGTCCGCGCCGGGTCGGCCGCGAGCGCGTTGGACGGGTCCACCCAGTCGAGCGCGTGCAGGTGGTAGAAGTGGACGGCGTGGTCCTGCACGAACTGGACGCCGGCCATCAGGTTGCGCAGCAGGTGGGCGTTGGGCGGGATTTCTATCCCGAGCGCGTCCTCGACCGCGCGCACCGAGGCCAGCGCGTGCACGGTCGTGCACACGCCGCAGATGCGCTGGGCGAACGTCCAGGCGTCACGCGGGTCGCGCCCCTGCAGTACGAGCTCCATGCCGCGAAACTGCGTGCCCGTACACCAGGCATCGGTCACGCGGCCGTCCTCGACTTGCGCCTCGACGCGCAGGTGCCCCTCGATGCGCGTGACGGGGTCGATGGCGATGCGGGTCATATAATCTCCTTTAGCGTCGTCCGCGGCCGCCGCCGCCCTGCTTGGGCAGCGCGGTGTAGAACGAGGGGTGGGCGTCCCAGAAACCGGGTTCCGAGCACCCGATGCAGCCGTGGCCGGCGGCCACGGGCCAGCTCGTCCCGCCGTTCCAGCCGATTTTGGGGCAGTTGTGCCAGGTCTCCGGCCCCTTGCAGCCCATCTCCAACAGGCACCAGCCGCGTCGGTGGCCCTCGTCGCCCCAGGCCTTGACGAACTCGTTGGCCCGGTAGTGCTCGATGCGTTCGCACTGCTCGTGCAGCTGCTCGCCGTGGGCGAACAGCGGGCGCTTGCGCGCGTCGGCCGGGGGGAGTGCGCCGAAGGTCAAATAGTGCACCAGCGCCGCGGTCAGGTTGTCCGCGTTGGGCGGGCAGCCGGGCAGGTTGATCAGGTTGAGCCCCGGCACGGCCTCGTCCAACCCTTGCGCGCCCGTGGGGTTGGGCCGGGCCGCGGGCCAGCCGCCGAAGGACGCGCACGACCCCACCGCGATCACGGCCGCCGCGCCCTGGCACACCTCGCGCGCGATCGCCAGCGCCGAGCGCCCCCCGCTGGCCGCGTAGAACCCGCCCGCACCCGAGGGAATCGCCCCCTCGACGAAGGCCACGTATTGCCCCTTGTAGCGCGCGACCGTGTCGTAGAGCGCGGCCTCGGCCCCGTGCCCGGCGGCGGCCATCAGTACCGACTGGTAGTTGAGCGAGAGCGTCCTCAACAGAATCTCGTCGATCGACGGGTCGCTCGCGCGCAGCAGCGACTCGGTGCACCCCCCGCACTCCTGGAACTCCAGCCACACGGCCACCGGCTTTTCGACACGCTGCAAGGCGTGTGCGATTTTCCCCGCGTAGCGCGCCGGCAGCGCCAGCGCCGCCGCGGTCGCCGCGCAGTACTTGAGAAATGCGCGCCGACCGAAGCCGCGCCCGGCCAGCAGCTCGGGCAGCGAGTGGTCGAATCGGTCCATGATGCCCCCCTTATTCGGTTGATCGGCGTCCAGCCTTCTAATCTAGCTCCCTTTTTGCATCTTCCGCATCCCCTCTCCCTTGACGGGAGAGGGCTAGGGTGAGGGTGACGGCTCAACACACAAAGATTGCTCAGGTCGCCCCCCTCATCCCAACCTTCTCCCGCCAGGGGAGAAGGGAGAAATCACGATAGGTGAAAGGGTCTCTCCCTTTGACCCTAGCGCCCCCGAAGCCACATCCCATGATCCCACGCAGGAAATCACCCGGCCTTGCTCAGGTTCAGCGGCAGGACCGCTCGGGCGCGCGGTGGGCGCGCACGAGGTAGCGCACGCAGCCGCAGAGCGCACGCCAGTCCACGATCAGGTGGATCAACGTGAGGCTCAACGCCGTGAGGCTGAGCCAGAGGTGGACGTCGCCCCAAAAGTGCTTGTCCCAGCCGAACAGCAGCAGCGCGCGCCCGGAACGCTGCCCCTCGGGCGCAAGCCACATCAAGACACCCGAGAACGCGACGGCACTCCAGACCAACAGCATCGAGAGCGCGACGATGCCCCGGACGTAGGCGCGCATGCTGATGGCGCGTTTGCGCCCTTTGGCTTGTGTGACGACAGCCATGGATCCTCCTTGTGTCCCATTCAGTCGAGTTCAAACCATCACTGACAGGGTAAGCCCGCTCGGTTAGGTTGCGGTGACGGTTGGGTGAGCGTTTGGTGAGCGGTAAACCAGGTACTTGCGGGAAACCCGACGGACAGGGCCTTCCTCCCCAAGAGCTGATGTTTGTCAGCAAGTTCCGTGTGTCGGGTCATTTGACCCGCAAGGGGATTCGTTTATGAATGTCCCACGACTAAGGAGGGGCGAATGCATACTTGGTGGATCGCGCACGCGGTATGGTGAGTACTTCCATCGTTGTGGTTCACACGCACGCGTAGTTTCACGACGAAGAACGCCTCTCCTTGCGCCATCTTATCCTTAATCCCATCCGTTCGAGCGCGCCGGCCCTTGCGGTCAGCCCGTTACCCAAACGAGAAGGAGCATTGCCCATGCACAGTCTGAGGTTGCCGCCGCTGCGGCGGTCCAAACGGTGACGATCGAAAACAGCACGGTCCGCGGCAACGGCACCGACCCCGCCTGCGCGCAAGCCGGCACGCTCTGCAACGGCCTGCAGTTCGCCCAGGAGTCGGAGGTCGTGCTGGGCGCGCTGACCGTGAAGGACAACGCGGATTGGGGGATTGCCGTCCACGCCAGCGCGTGCGGTTTCGCCTACGACGACTTCGACGGCGAGGTCGTGCTGGACGGGGCCAACACCCTGGAGGGCAACAACGCCTCCGGCAACCAAAACGGGGCCGGCAACCCGGGGCCCCCACCGTATGCGACCCTACCCGACGGGCAGATCTGCCTGCCTTAGGGCACCCAAAACACCAATGGACCTGTCATCCTGAGGGAGCAAGGCGACCGAAGGATCTCCCGCAGACGGAGAACAATGACCAGTCGTAAGCCAACGGGGTTTTGTCAGCGGCTCTTGACCCCATCTCCCTGAAGCGATGGCCCGTGAGGCGGTACGTTGAACTCCAAGGCCACCGTTTGTCGGCCATATGACGGGAAACAGCTATCTTATATGACCGATGAGAACGGCTAACCCAATCCAGCGCAGAAAATTGCTTGCCCGAAATCATTTTGTCCACGCGTTCCCCTTGCTAGCCTGAGGTGTCGAGTCGCCATCAAGGGGGGAACCATCATGTGGACGCGCAGGTTGACGAACTGAGCCGCATCCGTTTGTGGGGACCACAACGCGCCGCGCCATCTCCGCACATCGATTCGAGGGCTTCAACCCCCCGTGTCCTGCTCCCCCGATTCCCAAACCCAACCGTGGAGGTTCCGATGAAACACAACCCTAAGACCGTTGCGCTGGTGTTGTTGACCTTGTTCTCGGGGGCGCTCATGGTGTCGGCGCAGTCGGGCGCCGTGCCGCCGAGCGCCGAGCTGGCCGACATCATGCGCGCCGTGCACGATTCAAACGCGCCCGACTTCCGCGAGAGCGGAGCGCGGTGCGCCACCTGTCACGGGAACGTTTTTCTGGACGAACTGGTGCTGCTGAAGACGCGCCTGGCGGACGAGGACGAGCTCCAAACCGAGCTGGCGCGCAACCACCACCGGCTGCACGAGACCAATCCCGCCGTGGTCTACGGCGAGGACTGCACCTTCTGCCACACCGAGTTCGAGGTCGGCACCGACGAGACCGGGCACGTGCTGGTAACCAGCTACGTCGACAAGGTCACCTGCGCGGCCTGCCACTCGACCTTTTCGCCGACCGGGCGCATGGACGAGAGCTACATCGGCGACGGCTGCCCGGGTTGCCACGGCGACCCGGGAGCGGACGGGAGCTGGAACGTGTGGCACTACGACCCGACCTACGCACCGGACATCGTGCGGCGGCTGGTGGACACGGCCAGCATCCCGTTCGGCACCGACTACTGCCTGGACTGCCACGGCTTCAGCCGCTATCTCGTCGAGCCGCAGGTTCAAGAAGCCTGGTGGGACATGACCATGGCGGAACGGGACGTCTTCATCGGGGCGCTGGGACAGCCCTGGGAGCCTTCCCAGGCAAACGGATCGGACCAGTAGTTTTGATGCAAGGGTTTGAAGGGAGGTGGTCGAAGGCTCTCTCGAGACGACTCAAAGCGGACGGGTTGACTCAACGCATCGAACAGGAGGTGCAACAATGTATAAAGCAAGACGGTTGATCGTCGCAGTCTTGCTGCTGGTTGCGCTGGGCGCGCTGACAAATGCGCCCACGTGGTCGCAGGCCGACCCACAGTACGCGCAGTGGAAGGCCAACAGCGAAGCGCTCTACGTGGCCGGCATCGACGAGGACCTGCTCCTGAACCAGTTGGAGCAGGACTACTACGTCAAGGACGCCGGGCGCGGCGGGGCCGCGCAGCCGGGGATGAACTTCCCCAACCTCACCCTGATGGACGTCAACAACAGGAAGTACGATCTACACGAAACCACCCTGGGCGAGGGCAAGTGGGTGGTGGCGCTGACGGGCAGCGGCTTTACTTGACCGCCGTTCCGGAGGATCGTGTTATCCTCTTGGTTCCTGCGCGACAAGTACAAGGAGTTCCCCATCGAATGGTGGAACCTCTACATCTCCGAACCGCACCCCGAGCTCTACGGACAGCAGGATCGCTTCTCCGAGTCCTACCGGGACCGCCGCTACCGCGCGCGCGCCTTCCGCAACGTGCTGGACTCGATGCTGAACGATCCCGGCTGGGGCTGGACCACGCTGGTGTCCAACAACCTGCCGGTCGAGACGTGGAGCAACGAAACCTTCAGTTGGTATCCGGTCACCCACTTCCCGGACGACGTCCGGCAGGTGGTCTCGGACTCGTCGATTGCCTTCCACGTGATCGACCCCAACGGGAAATTGATCTACTACGACGCCTACAGGGATCCGTCCGGCACCGACGCGGTGCTGGCCCAGATCTTCGGCAAGGAAGCGGGTATCCCCACGGGCGGCATGGAGGACATCGCCGAGTGGATGGAGTGGAACGGGCGCGAGAAGCCCGCGAACTAACCGCGTGAAAGGAGGGAGACGATGAAACTGTCAATCAGACTCGGCGTGCTGTGTGCGCTGATCGTCGCTTGTGGCCTGCTTGCCGTGGCTCCCGTCTACACGCAGGTACCCGGCGTGGACGCGCCCATGCAAACCACCGTGACCATCGGGGTCGTCCTCTACAAGCTGGACGGCGCCGCCTGGGATCCGATGGACTACCAGCAGCAGCTCGAGATCGACACCTGGATGCTGCCGAGCCGCTCGCCCATGACGCGCTACCCGGACTTCACGGTCCAGACGCGCTTCACCAACCCGGTCGAAGTGGTCGTGAAGGAAGCGGCCACCGACGCGGACCAGATCAAGGCGCTGCGGGAGTTCGCTGCCGACGGGGTGGACGGCATCGTGCTGGCCCCGGTCTCGGGCAGCGAGGCGCTGCAGGCGGCCGTGCAAGAGGTGCTGTGCGAGGAGATCCCGGTCGTGCTGGTCTGGCGTGATCTGCCCATCGTCAACAAGATGGGCCGCCTGGCCTACGTCGGGGTGGACGCCTTCCGGGCCGGCTGGTCCATGGGCATGGCGCGGGTGTACCGCAACTTCCCGCCCGAGGCCAAGGTCGCCGTCATCATGTCCGACGAGAGCGACCCGCTGCAGATCGGCCTGCGCGACGGCTTCGAGTTCGCCGTGGCCGAGAGCAACTGGGGCGGTGCGGTCGTGACTCAGGGCGACGGCTACGACGCCTTCAACCAGCTGCTCAAGGACCACCCGACGCTCAACACCGTGTTCCTGGCCGACGGGGTCAAGCTGGCCGACGGGGCGATGCGCGCCCAGCAAGAAGCGGAAACGCGCGTCGGCGTGGCCGCCTGGGGCGTGCCGTACAACGAGAGCGAGCTGATCGGCCGCGCCATGATGAAGGGCGCCGGCCGCGTGGACGTCTACGAGATGCTGGTGGACGCCACCACCATGCTCAAGGAACACCTGACCAACTTCGGCGAGCTGAGCGACAAGCTGCTCACCCTGGAGACCTACCGCGGCATCGGGGTCACGGGCTGCGCGGACCGGGCCTACACCTCGTGGCCGTATCCGTACTACCGCGGCATTCAGGGCATGTGGTAAGGGCGTACTGACCTAGAGAAAGAAAAAAGCGGGGAAGGCAGCCGGGAAACGCAAAGCACTCTTCGGACGGCTGCCTTCCCCCCAAACGCAAGACCAGGAGGCGACCATGACCATTCAGCACCGGACCTTGCTGGGCACGCTGGGCGCCCTCGTCGCGGCGCTCGCGCTGGCGTGCGTGCCCGTTGCACCGCTGTCCCTGGCGCAGGACGCGCCCGCCCCGGCGGACGGCGAAATCGGCTTGCCCCTCGGCGCCAGCGCCCCGGATTTTACGCTGCCCGACCTCGACGGCAACCCCCTCCAACTCTACGAACGCATGGAGGAGTACGCCGTCACCCTTTTGCACTTTTTCTACGCTGCCGGGGGCTGACTGGACTGCACCGCGGCCGGACTGGCCGACATGGACAAGCAACTGAACACGCGCTGGAAGGACCAACCCGTCCGAGCGATTCAGATCTCCGCCGGGGACCCGGACTGGTGGCTGCAGGGCTACGCCGAGGAGTACGGGCTCGGGATGCCCATCTACGTCACCGAACCGCATAGCGAGTCGCCCGTGTGTATTGACTACGAGATCGACCACTTCAACAACCAGCAGTTCGAGGCCGTCTACGTGCTGGATCGAAGCGGCACGGTGATCTACAAGGACTTCGTCCGCGAGGAGATCTCGATCGTGGCGGTCTACGGCGCCGTCGATCAACTGCTCGAGGGCGAACAGGAGGGGGAGGAGGAATGACCAAGATGAACAGCGGAAACCGAACCGGCCTGCTGGCGCTCTGCCTGCTGGCGCTGCTGTCGTGTGCCTTGCAGGGCTGCGGCGTCAGCACGAGCCAGAACGACCAGAGCGCGCCCGACCCGACCGAGGCGGTTCAGCCCGCAGCGCCCGCGAGCCAGCCGCAGGACGAGGTGGCACAGGTGGTTTCGCAGGCCGACAACCAGATCACCCGCGCCAAGGAACAGCTCGCGCAAGCGCAGTCCGCGGCACGGGCCGACGAACTCGACCAGCCGCTCTACCGGACCTACGCCGCCGTGGGGTTGTATCACCTGCTGGCCACGCTCGACGCGCGCTTCATGCTGGGCACGTCGGTGAGCATGGAGGCATTCGAGGGGTTCCTGGACGCGCACCTGGGCGAGCTGGGCTACCTGATGCGCAGCAGCTACGAGCTGGCCGCCGAGTTCCGCGAGTGCCTCGACCTGGGCCAGCTCGACCGTGAGGAGATCGTCTACATGCTCTCCGACGCGGTCGCGGGCGAATTGGCCCAGGAATACCCGGAGCTGCTGCCCGGCGCGGTCCGCCTGCTCGGCGCGCGGGAGGTCCCGACCGAGGCTGCGCTGGCCGAGCCCTTCAGCGAGAACTTTTTGCGGGAAATCTCGATGCAGGGGGGCGAGTGCAAGCGCCTGGAACGGGCGGGTCTCGAGGTGGACTGCGGCCTGTTCCGCCAGCTGCCGGTGCTGTAAGCGCGCCGGCCGGCTTTCCCGGGCACACCCCCGCAGAGGCTGTGCCCGACGTGCGCCGAGTTGCTGCGGCCAGGCCCCGTTGAACCCACCCGACGTTCCGAGCCCCGTCCACCCTCCCGCCGATGCGCCTTACAAGCGTCCGGCTCGGGCTTTCGCGCAGGCCTCGTTGCACTTCCCACCCCGAACCTGACATGGCGCAGCCGGCTTCCTGACCGCGGTCATGGGAGTGATTCCTGTTATCGGCGTAGCTTGGTGCAAAGGCTACGGGAGGTGACGCGTCGCTGGCGGCAGTCGGGTCAATACACCGAAAACGTTTCCAATTAAGGAGTCCAAAGCATGAAGAACGTGTCGAGACAGTTGGTGCTCATCATCGGTCTGCTGGCCCTGGGGCTGGCGTTCAACCCCTCGACGGCGCAGGGCGACTTCGTCGCGTTGCTCGGGTCCCCGATCAACATGCACGTCTACGAGGTGCGGACGCTGGAGGGCGAGACGGTCAACCTACCCGCCGTGGGCGACGGGAAGGTATACTTGGTGGCCTTCTGGCACCTGGACTGCGTCTTCTGTCAGGCCGAGGGCCTGCTCGCGCTGCAGGACGAGGTCTACGAGGTCTACAACACGGAGCAGCTCGAGATCATCGCGGTCAACACCGACCCCGCATCCGACATCGAGCTGTTGCAGCGCTACCGCGACGAGCGCGAGATCCAGTACACGTTCTACACCGACGGCGCGGAGGCGGCCGACGAGCTGGGCCTGATCGTGCCGATCATGATCGTGATCGACCAGGACGGCAAGGTCGTCTACCTCGAAACCGACAAGACGTTTAACACCGCAATCGCGACCATTCTGGAGGAGCTGGGCGTCGAGAAGGTGAACTGATCGACGGCGTTCCAGCCCGCGGACGAAATGAGCGCGGCCCCGGACGGTGTCCGGGGCCGCGCGCTGTTTGGTTTCTTCCCGTCAGGCTAACCCGAAATGCCCAATTCCGAATTGATCTTCTCCTTGTTGAAGCCCTGGATCACGGTGTCGTCGATCACGATGACCGGGATGCTCATCGAACCCGACAGTTGCATGAGTTCGCTGGCCCGCTCGGGCTCCTTGGCCACGTCGTACTCGGTGAACGAAACGCCCTGCTGCTGGAAATACGCCTTGGCGGCCTTGCAGGGGCCGCATCCCGGGCCGCTGTAGATCACGACGTTCTTGTCTTGGGCCATGAAATCCTCCTTGATTCGTGGTCTCGGGCCGAGTGTACGCCCGGCGGCGCGCGCCAACGATGACCCCGGTCAACGTCCCCCCTGATCTGGGTCAGCTCGGTTGAGGGCTTCCTGACCAAGATCACAAAACGTCATGCGACGAATCATAGCTGCCGTGTTACGGCTGAACTAAGTTGGGCAACGAAGCAACACGTGTTCCGCCGACCGAAAAACGTAAAAGGAGGACCGATGCGTTTGTCGAAACGGGTGCCGTGGGTGCTGATACTGCTGTGCGCGAGCCTGATCCTGGGGGCCGGGATGGCCGCGGCCGACGACCAGGCCGAGGTGGGCCAGCCCGCGCCGCCGTTTACGCTCAACGACCTGGAGGGCAACGAGGTCTCGCTGAGTGACTTCGAGGGCAAGGTCGTCGTGCTGACCTTCTGGGGCTGGAGCTGCGTCTCCTGCAGGGAAGAGGAGATGCCCGCCCTGCAGCACGAGGTCTGGGAGAACGAAGAGGACTTCCCGCACGAGAAAGTCCAGATCCTGTCGATCAACATCGACCCGAACCCCGACCTCGAGCGGATCAAGGGCTACACGGAAGACAAGGGCCTGACCTACCCCATGCTGGTCGACGGGCTCCGGGTGGCGGCCCAGTACCTGGTGTTTGCCACACCCATCGCCTTTTTCATCGACCACGAGGGCGTGTTGCAGTTCAAGAAGGGGCCGCAACTGCTCGGCGAGGAAGACTTTGCGCTGCTCAAAGAGATGGTCGACGCCGTGCCCGACCCCGAGGAATAAGGAGCGACCATGGCCGTGCGAGTGCCGTTGCTGTGTCTGATCCTGCTGGCCGGCGCCCTGCTGGGCGCGCCCCTGGACGGGCGCGCCGAGGAGGGCAAGGTCGGCGAGCCGTTCACCGACTTCACGCTGCTCGACACCGAGGGCAACGAGGTCACGCTCTCCGACTACGCGGGCAAGGTGATCGCCATCACCTTCTGGGGCTGGGGCTGCATCGAGTGCCGCGAGGAAGAGATGCCAGCGCTGCAGTCCCAGGTGCAGGAGGTCTACAGCCGCGAACAAGTGCAGGTGATCTCGGTCAACATCGACCCCAAGCCCGACCTCGAGCGCATCAGACAATACAAGGAAGACAAGGGCCTGACCTATCCCATCCTGGTCGACGGGCTCGAGGTCGCCTTCGACTACCGCGTGTTCGCCACGCCGATCCTGTTTCTGATCGACGGCGAGGGCATCGTGCGACACAAGGAGGCCAACAAGGTCTTCGACGCCGACACGCGCGAGGTATTGCAGGGCCTGATCGACGAGCTGCCCGTGGGCAAGGACGTGGGCAAGCGCGCGCTCGGCTTCGAGCTTCCGGGCCTGGACGGGGAGGCCGTGGCGCTGGCCGACTTCGCGGGCAAGCCGGTCGTGCTGGCCTTCTTCGGCTCGCACGACGGGAACTGCGGCGACGTGCTGGGGCCGCTGCAGACCCAGGTGCACGCGGTCTACGGCGACGCCGTGACCGTGCTGGGGATCGCGATGGACCTCGACCCGGACCCGGAGGCGCTCAAGGCGCTGCAAGACGAGCTCGGGGTGACCTTCCCCTTCCTGATGGACGGGCTGCGGACCGCGGTCCAATACGGCTTCACGGCCGCGGGCGCGGTCGTGATCGACGCCGAGGGCGTGATCCGTCACCGGCAGGGCGTGCCGCTCACGACCGGGATTTTCGAGGTGATCGAAGGGCTGGTCGGCTAGAGGCTGCGACCGGTCCCGAAACGGGAGGCAACAGGAAAGGAGGGCGACGCGAGGCAAGAGAGATCGAGCAAAGCCGTACTGAAACCAACGAAATTTATCATATACGCACAGGAGGTTTTGATGTCTAAGTTTAAGCTAGCGCTGATCGTGATCGCCGTCTTCGGTATGGTGGGCTGGGGCCTGAGCCAGGCCAGCGCGCAGGCCGACGCCGGCAAGGTCGCCTACGTCGAGTTCGGCTGCTACGACTGCCACGGCAACTTCGACACCGGCGGCGCCACCGCCGAGCGCGACGCCGCCAACCCGAACGCCTTCGGCGGCATCGGCCCGGCCATCGTGGGCTGGAGCGCCGAGGACATGAAGCCCGCGGTCTACGACAACCTGTATCAGGAGATCAACTACTTCAAGACCCGCGAACCCGAAGCCAGCACGTTCGGCGAGGACGAGCTCAGCGACGGCGACCTGGCCGATATCACAGCGTTCCTGAACCCGAACTTCACCGACGGCGACGCCGCCAACGGCGAGACCCTGTACAAGGAAGCCTGCTTCGCCTGCCACGGCAGCGACGCGCTGGGCAAGGGCCTGACCGGCCCGCCCATCGTCTACAAGCAGCTCGACGCGGTCATCGCCGTGGCGCGCACGGGCCGGCTGCCCGAGCGCATGAGCGGTCTGATGCCGCTCTACAACGACTCGCTGGACGAGGCGACGCTGGGCCAGATCGCCGAGTGGCTCATCAGCGAGAACAAGCGCTAAACCCGCCCGACCCGCCCCTGATGCGTTTTGCCTGATCGGGGATCGACAGGGGCAACGCAAACGACGAGCCGTCGGGGACGCTCCCCGGCGGCTCGCCCGTTCTGACCCAGATCAGACGCCCTTCTGATTTCCATCATGGTTTCGCCGCGCCCGGCGACCTACCCTGCGCCCGTGCGCCATCGCCGGGCGTGGCACACGCCCGACACAACGGGTCGCGCACGCGGGTCACGCAACGAGGAGGCACCATGATCAACGTAGCCATGTTGGGTTTTTCCTTCGCCGCCGGTGTGGCGGTGTTCTTTAACCCGTGCGGGTTCCCCATGCTCCCGCCCTTTATCGCGGCCTACCTGGCGCGCGAGGAGGGCGAAGACGACAGCTTCTTCCGCAGCGTGGGCAAGGGGCTCAAGGTCGGGCTGGCCAACAGCGCGGGCTTCGTGCTGTTCTTCGGGGTCATCGGGGTCATCCTGACCTTCGCGGGCAGCGCCATCGCCGAGTACATCCCCTGGCTGGCCGGCGGCATCAGCATATTTCTCGTCGTGTTCGGCCTGCTGATGGTGTTCAAGCAGGACTTCAACGTCAGCCTGCCGCTGGACAAGTTCGCGGCCGTGGTCTCGCGCAACCGCGCCAAGCCGGGCGGCCTGGTGTTCTTCTTCCTGGGCGGGATCAGCTACGCCATCGTCTCGCTGGGGTGCGTGTTCCCGGCCTTCCTGGTGGTCGTGACCATGGCCTTCGGCGGCGGGACCGTGAACGGGTTGGTCCAGTTCGGCGCCTACGCGATCGGGATGAGCCTGCCCATGCTGGCGCTCACCATCCTGACGGCGTGCTCGAGCGGGTTCGTCTACAAGCACATGAACGTGATCATGCTCTACATCAAGAAGATCTCGGGCGTGATCATGGTCGGCGCCGGCATCTACGTGTTCTGGTATCAGCTCATCCTGAGCGGGATCCTGCGGGAGACGTTCAACCTCTAGGCTCGGGGCCGTCGGGCTTCCCGCCGCGGACCTGACCGCCGTCATGTCCCCCCCTGCCCGGCGTCATACCGCGCCCTTCAGGTTCGACATACCCTGAGGGAGATCGCGCTCAACAAAGGGGGTCACATGAACGCGTACCCCGCCCGCAAAGTTGCCGAAGGGCTTCCGTTCTGCGCCCACTGTTCCAAGTGCGCCGCGCTGTTTGACGGGCTAAGCGAGGGCGAACGCGCCTGGGTCGGCGACTGGCTTCACAGCTTGCAGCATGTCAAGTACGCCGCGGGCGAGAAGATCATCCGCGAGAACCTGCCGGCCTTCGGGCTCTATCTGGTGTGCAAGGGCCGGGTCAAGGTCGTCCAGCACAAGGACGCCCCGCTCGACGCCCAGAACAAGGACAAAGAGCAGATCTTCAAGTTCGTGGGCGCCGGCGAGATGCTGGGGGAGGAGAGCCTGTTCGGAGACGGCCTCTACGCCTACTACGCCGAGACGATCGAGCCGGTCGAGGCCCGCTTCATCCACCAGAGCCAGCTCGACGAGCTCTTGCAGCACTGTCCCACGCTGCTGCGCCGCCTGACCCAGAAGCTGGCGCTCGAGGTCAAGGCCCTGCAGGGACGCCTGATGGAATCCTCGTTCTACAGTTGTAAGGAGAAGATCGCGCGCATCCTGCTCTCGCTCACGGGCGCCTACGGCACCAAGGACACGCCCCGCCAGCTCGACCTCACGCGCGCGGACCTGGCCAAGATGGCCGGAGTCTCGGTGGAAACCGCCATCCGCACGCTGAGCGACTTCGAGTCGCGTGGCTGGATCGGCGTGCACTACCACACCATCACGCTGTTCAAACCCGAGCAGCTCGAGAAGCTCTCCAACCCGCTCAAGGTCCACGTGCTGGAGCACGTGATGTAGGGAAAAAAATGGGGGGCCCGCACAGCGGGCCCTACTTTGTTTGTTCCTCTGCTGCCGCGGAGATCGCCTCCACCGCGGCGTCGATCTCCGCGGCGGTCGTGGGGCGCCCGACCGACAGGCGCAGCGCCCCGAGCGCGCGGGCTTCGCTCAAGCCCATCGCCCGCAACACGTGCGAGACGTGGACTTGGTCGGCGTGGCAGGCGGCGCCGGCCGAGGCGGCCACGCGCTCCCCGATCGTCTCCAGCAGCGCGCCCGCCCGCACCCCCGCCAGGCTGGCGTTGAACGTGTTGGGCAACCGGTGCTCGGGATGGCCGTTGAGCCGCACGTCCAGGCGCGCCGACAAGCCCGCGTGCAGCCGGTCGCGCATCGCGGTCATGTGCATGGCGTGCGCCTCCAGACCGTCGGCCGCCAGCGCGCAGGCCGCGCCCAGCCCGACGATCTCGAGCACGTTCTCGGTGCCCGGGCGCCGGCCGTCCTCGTGGCCCGCGCCGTGCATGAGCTTGGCCAGCGGCGTGCCGGCGCGCACGTAGAGCGCGCCCACGCCCTTGGGCGCGTAGACCTTGTGACCCGCGACCGAGAGCAGGTCGACGCCCAGCTCGTCGACGCGCGTCGGCAGCTTGCCGATGGACTGCGCGGCGTCGGTGTGGAAGGCGACCCCGCCTTCCAGCGCGATCGCCGCGATCGCCGCCAGCGGCTGAACGGTCCCGACCTCGTTGTTGGCGTGCATGATCGAGATGAGGGCGGTCTCGGGCCGGAGCGCGGCGGCCACGTCCTCGGCCCGCACGCGCCCCCCCTCGTCCACGGGCAGGTAGCTGACCGCGCATCCCCGCGCCTCCAGCCAGCGGCACACCTCGAGCACGGCCGGGTGCTCGATTTGCGAGGTGATCAGGTGGCGCCCGCGCACGTCCAGGGCCTCGACGACGCCCCTGAGCGCGTGGTTGTTGGCCTCGGTCCCGCCGCTGGTGAACACGACCTCCTCGGGTGCGCAGCCCAGCAATTCGGCCACCTGCGCGCGCGCCTCGGCCACGGCCCGCCGCGCGCGCCGGCCGTAGGCGTGCGCGCTGGACGGGTTGCCGAAGTGGGCCTCCAGGAACGGCCGCATGGCGGCCACGACCTCCGGGGCGTGCGGGGTCGAGGCGTTGTAGTCCAGGTAGATCGGGTCCGGCGCCGGGTTCATGGGAACGCTCCTTCGGTCGTTTGGCCCCATTCTAACGGCCGGGGACGGGAAGCCAAACGGCGCGCGCCCTCCCGTCCGGGAGGGCGCGCGTGCAAGAGAGATCGAGCAATGGTCCCCTTACATGACGTTTTCCAAGGCCGGCACCGCGAAGGGGTGAACCAACGCGCGCAGCTTCCCTTCGTTCAGGAGCGTGATCGTGTGGTACCGCACGTTGAGCCACCCCTCGCGCTCGAACGCGCTCAACGTGCGAATGGCGGTTTCGACCGAGATGCCGGCCATGTCGGCCATGTCCTCGCGCGTCCAGTCGACCTGCCGGACGCCGTCCGCATCCGCCTCCCCGAACGCGTCGGTCACGGCCAGCAGCAACCGGGCCACGCGCTCCCTGCAACTGTAAAAGGAGGCCTCCAGCAGGCGCTGCTCCATGGCCTTGACCTCGAGCGCCAGCTTGCGCGTGAGGTTGAGCAGGAGCTGCGGACAGCGGTCGAGCAGGTCCGCCAGCACGGCCTCGGGCACGAAGCGCGCCTGCACCGGCCCCAGCGCCACGGCGTAGTACGTGAACAGCCCGTCGCTCAACACGCAGTCCTCCCCCAGCAGCTCACCCGGGGAGACGATCTTGATGACCTGTTTCTTGTTCGGTTTGTCGCCCGGCTGGATGACCTTGACGTAGCCGCTCTGCACCCAGTAAAACCCCAGCGCCGGCATGCCCTCGTTGATCAGCTTCTCGCCCGCCGTGAAGCCGATGGTGGCCAAGCCCTTGACCGTGTGGCAGACCCGATCGCGCTCGGCCGCGCTCAAGCCCTTCAGCAGGAACGACCGCTGGTAAAAGGCCGTGGTCGGCAAGCTTGTCGCTGACATCGCTGTCCCCTTTCAAGCTCCCCGCCGGATTCGTCCTCCCCGGCGACGAACGGTTTCCTTGCCTCCGGGGACAGCATAGGGCTATTGCCCTCGACCTCGAAGTGCGCGTCTCCCTGCGGGGCTGTGATGGTTATCATGCCTTCTTATGACTCTACTCATAGTGGAGGAGGGTCTCCCCACATCGGGAAGCAAAAGGCGGTGTCGACTACGATCTGCACGCCAGCAGCGCCGCGCCCAGCGCGCCGGTGAACTCGGGCTCGGCCAGCGCCTGGATCGTTTGGTTGAGCTTGGATTCCAGCTCGCGATGGAGCACGGCGTTCTTGGCGCCGCCGCCCGAAAAGGCCACGGTTGCCTCGGCGCCGACCGCTCGGGCCAAATCGCCCACGCGCCCGGCGATCGCGCGGTGCAGCCCTAAGATGACCTCCTCCAGCGGCACGCCCTCGGCCAGCAGGCTGATGGCCTCGCTCTCGGCAAACACCGTGCACAGGCTGCTGATCTCGGCGGCCCGGCGCGCTTGCCGCCCGTGTGCGACGAACTGGTGCAACGCCAACCCCAGCGTGTCGGCCAATTCCTCCAGAAACTTGCCCGTGCCCGCGGCGCAGCGGTCGTTCATGCGGAAGTCGGTGATCTGGCCGGCGTCGTCCAGGTGAATCACCTTGGTGTCCTGCCCGCCCACGTCGATCACGGTGCGAACGGCGGGATCGAGGAAGTGCGCGCCCCTGGCGTGGCAGGTGATCTCGGTAGCCTGCCCGTCGGCAAACGGAGCGGACACGCGGCCGTAGCCCGTGACCCAGACCGCGCCCACCCCGGCGCGGGTCAGGTCGGACCCGGCCAGCAGCGCGTCGAGCACGCCTTCGGCCTGTTTTGCGCGCGCCCAGGTGGTCTGCTCCAGCTTGCGCGCCACCACCGCGTCCCCGTCCAACAGCACGGCCTTGGTCGTGCGCGATCCGATGTCGATCCCGGCGGTGATCATGCGTTCTCCTCTCGCGTTCCGAAGTGGCGGCACGCCCGGACGAAGCGCGCCACGTGCTCGGGCGGCGCCTCGATGGGCACCTCGCAGCCCGTGGCCGCGATGAAGCCCTTGGGCACGGTTTTCCCGATTTGGATCATCGTGTCCAGCTCGCGTTCGACCTGCCCGGGCTCGGCCATGAGCAGGCGCGACGGGCTCAAGTTGCCGATCAAGCGCACCTTTTCTCCGAGCACGGCGTTGGCCCGAGTCAGATCGACCTGATCGAGGCTGAGCAGCTCGGCCCCGCAGTCGCCCAGTTCCTCCAACAGCGCGTCCGTGCGGCCGCAGACGTGGTACATCGTGTCCAGGTCGTAGCGCGCGCGCAGGTGGTCGAGCACGTGTCGGGTGTAGGGCTTGACGAACTCCCTGAAGTAGTCGGCCCCGATCACGCTGCCCGAGGCCAGCGGGTCGGCCAGCAGGGGCAGGCCGCCGCGTTCCAGCACGCGCACCGCGAAGCGCCTGGAGACATGCGCGCTCACTTGCAGCAAGGCCTTGGCGCGCGCGGGGTCCTCGATCAGGCTCAACAGGAAGGACTCGACCCCGGCCAGCATGGCCGCCGTGGTGAAGGGCGCCGGAACGTAGGTAACGACCATCACCCGGTCGCCGGCGGCCTCGTGGCAGCGCTCGGTGGCCTCCAGCATCGTTTGCAACCGGCCGCGGGCAAGCCAGTCGCCCTCGTTCAGCGCGACGCGTTCGATCGACGTCAACGCTTCGGTTTCCAACGCCGGCGCCTCCAGGTACGGCACGTCCTCCTCGGGGTAGGCAAACGTCGAGCCGAGCGCCTCGGCCAGCAGGCCCACGGTGGTGAACAGCGCCAGCGCGTCGTGGCCGTAGCGCTGCCAAGCCTTGATCTGTCCCTCGCTCAGCAGGCGCGCGTCCGTCACGTACTCGCGCACGGACACGCCCAGCACGCGCGCCGCGTGCGAGGTGACCAGCGGATAGCTCAGCAGGCGGTCCGGCGCCTCGTCGATGAGCAGCAGGTTGATGCGCTCCAGAGCGGTCTGCGGTTCGTGGATCATCGGCGCCCCTTGAGCAGCTCGGCAAACGCCTCCAGGCGCGTACGCACTTGACCCGACAGCTCCGAGCCCGTATAGGGCACCTCGAACTGGAGGGTCGGGTAGCCCGCCCGCTTCGTGATCCAAGCCAGCAAGCTCCCCTCGGCGCCGCAGTGCGAGGTGCCGGTCACGCTGCCGATCACGACCCCCTCGGCCCCGAAGCGCTCGCACTGCTCGAGCACGGTGCGGGCACGGCGCCGGGTGGTGCCGAACATCGAGCCCCGGCCCAACGCCTCGGCCAGCGCGTCGAACGGGTCGCCCGCCTCGCGCAACGGGACCCGCGACTGGCGGTTGAGGTATTCGGTCCCGACCACCCGGCCGCCCAGCGCCTCCCAGAAGTCGAGCACGCGCGGGTCGGGCGTGGGCGAGACCCAGACGACGCGCACGGGGTCGGGGTCGCCAAGCGGGCTTTCCCCGCGTTCGACGCGCAACTCGACCGTGCGCAACAGGTGGGCCAGGACGCGGTCGCACTCCTCCAGGTCGCCGTAGTAGTGCAGCAGCGCGAACTCGGCGAAGAACGCCTCGACCGCCGGCAGCGGCGCGCGCGCGGCCCCGTAGGTGAGCTCGCGCAGGCGGGCCACCTTCCCGCGCAGCCGGTTGACGCGCCGGATCGACTCCCTAAGCCGTTCCTCCTCGCACGGGGTGCCCAGTGCGCGCGCGAGCGCTTCGGCCGCGGCTCGAAGCGCGCGGGTCGCGTGCGGCGCCCCCCCGTCTTCCCCGGCCGAATCGCGCACGTGCGGCACGTCGACCCAGTGCGTCGGCCGGCCGGACCAGTCGAGCAGGTCCATCACGGCGTGGAAGTCGTCGCAGGTCGCGCCGCTGGCGCACAGGAACAAGGCCGGGTCGGGGAAGTAGGCCCCCTTGAGCGCCGCCCCCAGGCTCGCCCGCGAGAAACACGCGTTTTCGCCCAGGCCGTAGCGCTGGGCGGCTTCGAACAGCACGCCGCTCTCGCTCAGGAAGGGGGTGGTCCAGTGGCAGTCCGGGTAGAACGGGACGGCGTCGGGAAAGGCGTTGACCAAAACGGGCAGCACGCCCAAATCGCCCAGCGTGGCCACCACGTCCTTGCCCGCCTGCCGCGCGCGGAACAGCCGCTCGGACTCGCTCAGCACGAAGCTCCAGAGGCGCCAGGCGGCCAGCGAGTTGTCGAAGCTGAGCCGCTTGAGGTGGCGCGCGCCGTAGGCGAGGTAGTGACAGGGCGGGAACAGGTACGTGCTCCAGTCGGCCTCGGGGCGGTCGCGGTAATAGCGCACGGCGTCGATCGCGGCCTGCGGTACGGTCGAAAAGTGCGCGTTCCAACCCGCATAATCGAGCTTGGCGGGGGGGGCGTCCCGGTGTTCGTTGAGGATCGGTTCGTTCCGGGTCAGGGTCTGGCTCATAGCATCTCCAAAAAGGCTTCGATGCGCGTGCGCAGTTGCTCGGTGTGCGAGGGCGCGTAGTCGCCGTCGATGTGCACGAAGGGCACGCCGAGGTCGGCCTTGAAGCGCTTGGCCTGCAGCGTCCAGGGATCGCAGAATTCCAACGTCTTGTAGAGCACGCCGTCGATGCGGGCGCGCTCGATTTCGGCGCGCACGTGCTCGAGCAGGGATCCGTGCGGCCGGCTCACGTGCCAGGAGCGTTCCAGCGCGCCGTGGGCCAGCGCGCGCCAGGGGTCGTCGTCGAGCGCGAAATCGTG
>CAZNGF010000036.1:0-16155 GCA_964572855.1 uncultured Thermotogae bacterium
TCACGGTGTCGCCGCCCGTGCCGATGTCGGCCGCGCCGATCAAGAGGTTGACCGAGCCGTCCTCGTTCAACTTGACCGTGGCGTTGGCCGTGTCGATGCCCGCCACGCCGCTGCCCTGGCTCAGGCAGGCCATCCCGATCCCCTTCAAAATCTCGGGGTTGGAGGCGTTGTGCTCGGCGTAAGCCTTGCGCTTTTCACGCCAGCCAATCGCCTCGGCCCCCTGCGTCATGCAGTCCTGCAACCCGCAGGTCTCGATGGGCCAGCCGGCGTCCTCGCCCTCGTCGGCGTTGTCGGCCTCGACCTCGTAGATGTGGGGCGAGAGCTCGTCCCGGTCGCCGGCGCGGATCGTCGTCTTCAAGCGGTATTCGATCGGGTCCATCCCCAGGGCCTCAGCCACCTCGTCGATCTGGCACTCCAGCGCGAACGACCCCTGCGGCGTGCCGTAGCCGCGCATGGCGCCGGTGATCGGCTCGTTGGTGTAGATCGCATCGAAGCGGTAGTGCACGTTGGGGCAGCGGTAGCGCGGCAGGTTCTTGTTGCCCGTGTTGGTCGGCACCGTGGGGCTGTGCGAGCCGTAGGCGCCGGCGTTGACCAGCGCGACCATCTCGTTGGCCGTGAGCGTCCCGTCGCGCTTGACGCCCGTCTTCATCTTGAAGCTCATGGGGTGGCGGCTGCGCGCGGCGAACAGGTCCTCGTGGCGGTCCAGCTCCAGCCGCACGGGCCGGTGCGTGGCCACGGTGAGCGCAGCACAGATGTCCTCGATCACCATCTCCTGCTTGCCGCCGAACCCGCCGCCGATGCGGGGCTTGATCACGCGGATCTTGCCGATGGGCACGCCCAGCGCCATCGAGAGCTGCCGGCGCACGTGGAACGGGACCTGCGTGGAGCAGATCACGACCAACCGGTCGTCCTCGTCGAAGTAGGAGATGGCCGCGTGCAGCTCGAGCTGGCAGTGCTGCACGCGCTGCACCGAGTACTCCCCCTCGACCACGAGGTCGGCCTCGGCAAAGCCCGCTCCCACGTCGCGCAAGTACACGTCGACGCCGGCGGCCACGTTGTGCGCGGCGTCCTTGACGTTGACCACATCCGGCTCGTCGTGGATCACGGGGGCGCCTTCCTGCCGTGCTTCTTGGGGATCGAACACCGCTGGCAGCACCTCGTAGTTCACTTCGATGAGCTTGAGGGCTTCTTCGGCGATCTCGGGCGTCTCGGCGGCCACGGCGGCCACCCGGTCACCCACGAAGCGCACCTTGTCGTCCAGCAGGAAGTAATCCCACGGCGACGGCTCGGGGTAGTCCTGGCCCGCGCGCGTATACGGCGTGCGGTGGAACAGGTCGGCGCGCCGGCCCACGGGGCCCTTGGCCTTGGGCACGTCCTCGTAAGTAAGCACGGCGTGCACGCCCGGCAGCGCCTTGGCTTTTTGTGTGTCGATCGACTTGATGCGCGCGTGGGCGTGGGGGCTGCCTAAAATCCGTCCGTAGAGCATGCCGCGCTGCGGGTAGTCGTCGGCGAAGGCGGGCTTGCCGGTGACGAGCTGGCGCCCGTCGACGCGCCAGACGTCCTTGCCCACCACGTGATAGTACTTGCGGCTCATTGGTCCCCCTTGGCGCGTTTCGACGCGGACATGATGGCCATCACGGGCCGCTCGTAGCCCGTGCAGCGGCAGAGCGTGGCCGAGAGCGCCTCGCGCGCCTCGGCTTCCGACGGGCTCGGGTTGCGCTCGAGCAACGCCTGCGTGGTGAGCAGCATGGCCGGCGTGCAGAAGCCGCACTGCACCGCGCCGTGGTCCAGGTACGCCGCCTGAATCGGGTGCAGCTCGGCGCCCCGGCTCATCCCCTCGACCGTCCTCACCTCCGCCCCTTGTGCCTGCCCGGCCAGCATGAGGCAGGCCAGGACCGGCTCGCCGTCCAGCAGCACGACGCACGTGCCGCAGTCGCCGGTGTAGCAGCCCGTCTTGACGCCCAGGTAGCCCGCGCGCCGCAACAGCGCGCTCAGCGTCTCGCCGGGCGCGGCCTCGAACACCTTCGATTCAGCGTTGACCGTCATTTCGATTCTCAGCGTGTTTCGGGTGGTGGCCGTGCTCATGCGGACCTCCTTGCGCAGCGTTCCAGGGCGCGTTTGGTGAGTGCATAGCTCATGTGGCGGCGGTAGTCGGCGCTGGCGCGCTGGTCGCCGATCGGCTTGGTCGCACCCTGCGCCAGCTCGGCCGCCCGGTCCAGGTGTTCGTCGCTGGCGGGCTTGCCCTGCAAGTATTCCTCGGCGTCGTAGGCGCGGATCGGCGTGGGCGCCACCGCGCCCAGCGCGATGCGCGCCTTGGTGATCTCGTCGCCGTCCAGCCACAGCAGCGCTGCCACGTTGATCGCCGCGATCGCCCCCGGGTTGCGGCAGATCTTCAAGAATTCGCCCCGCGCGCCCGCCTCGGGCGCCGGGAAACGAATCGCGGTCAGCAGGTCTTGGCCCAGAGCGCTCTGCCGCGGCCCCTTGAAGAACTGGTCCAGCGGCACGGTCCGTTCCCCGTCCTTGCCTTGAATCGCGCACTCGGCCTCCAGCACAAGCAGCGGCGGGGCGGCGTCGGCGCTAGGATAAGCGCTGGCCAGGTTGCCGCCGGCGGTGGCCATGTTGCGCACGTGCCAGGAGCCAAACTCGCGGGCGCAGCGGCGCAGCAGGCCGTCGTCGCACTCAGCGAGCGCATCCCAATGCTCGATCTGTGTGAGTGTGACCGAGCCGCCAATGGAAAACATCCCGTTGTCTCGCTTGGACTCGCGCAGCAGGTCGCGCACGTTGACGACGAAGTCGGGCTTGTCCTTCAGGCAGACCAGATCGGTCCCCCCGGCCACGTAGGCGCCCCGTCCTTCGCCCTCGTGCATCAGGCGCACGGCCTCGTCAACCGAACCGGGCGTGTGAAACGCGTGTATGCCCATCCAAACTCCTCTCGGGCGGCTTGTCCTTTGTTCGTTCGCTTGCGTTCAAGCTCAATGACCGTCAAACCGCGGCCATTATAAGCCAGCCCCGCGGCGTTTGACAACGGGGAAAGCGCCTTGGGGCCACCTTGAAGCGCACCTCGGCCGCCCGCATCATCGGGAAACACCCCGAGCCGCGCGCGGAGGCCGCACATGACCCACGACCGACTCAACCTGGCCGTCTGGCGCCGCGCCGTGACCGAGCTCTACGCGGCCGCGCGCGCCGACGGCGAGCGGGATCCACGGCGGGCCTGGGAACGCTTCCGCCTCGAGCGCGACCACCTGTTCCGCGCCCACCCGCACACGCCGCTCCCTCCGGAGCGGCTAGACGGATTCGACGGGCTCCCCTATTTCGACTACGACCCGCGCTGGCGCCTCGTCGGTCGGGTCGAGGTGGCCGAGCCCGACAGCCGGCAGGTCGCGCTCTCCGAGGGCCCCACGCGCCTGACCCGCGTCGCGAGCGTCAGCTTCGATTCCCCCGAAGGCAACGCGTCCTTGGAGCTTTTCTGGATCGAGGGCTACGGCGGCGGGCTGTTCCTGCCGTTCAAGGACGCCACCAACGGCCGCGAGACCTACGGCGGTGGGCGCTATCTGTACGACACCGTCAAGGGGGCCGACCTGGGCGTCGACGCGGACGAGCTCACGCTCGACTTCAACTTCGCCTACCACCCCTCGTGCGCCTACAGCCCGAATTGGGTCTGTCCGCTGCCGCCACCCGAAAACGGCCTGCCCTTCCCTGTACAGGCGGGCGAGCGACTGTAGGGCCTGCTGTGCAGGCCAAACCCAAGGGCTCGGCCTGCACAGCAGGCCCTAATTTCTTGCATGCTCGTAACGGGCAAACGCAATGGGTTAGCGTTGTTTGAGCACGTCGAACAGGAGCGACTTGAACTTGGGGAAGTCGGCCTCCCAGACGACGTGCGTGTTGGCGGGCTGGCCCAGCACGCCCAGCTCGTCCACCACGGTCATGCCACGGGTGAGCGGGCCTTCGTTCTCCACGGCCACGTAGCGCGCCTCGACGCGGGTGAACACGGACGGGTCCAGAATGCCGGCCACGGTGAGCGCGTCCGGGTGCGTGCTGCCGGCCAGGCTCTGCTCGCGCTTGGCGAAGTCGCGCGTGACCTGGTTGACCTGGCAGAAGAAGTCCCCCAGCGCCGCGTTCCAGGAGGCGATCTCGTCCCAGGCGGCGTCGTCCAGCACCGAGTGGCGCACGCACACCTCCCAGCCGACCATCGTGAGCTCGAACCCCGCCTCGAACACGATTCTGGCCGCGTCGGGATCGACCCAGACGTTGTACTCGGCCGCGGGCGTCACGTTGCCCAGCGCCTGGTTCGTGCCGGCCATCAGGTAGAGGTGCTTGGCCTTCTTGGGCAGCTCGGGGTCGAGCATGACCGCCACGGCCAGGTTCGTCAGCGGCGCGATGCCCGCAATCACGAGCTCGCCGGGGTATTCGTTGGCCAGGCGCACGATCGCCGCCGCGCCGTGCTCGGACTCGGGTTGCTGTTTGGCTGGGGAAAAGCCCGAGTTGCCCATCCCGTCCTCGCCGTGGATGTGGCCCACGGTTTCCCAGTCGCGCAGCAGCGGACGCTGGCAACCGGGATACACCGGCACCTCGTCGCCCCGGCCCGCCACCTCGATCGTATAGAGCGCGTTTTGCACCTGCTGAGAGAAGTCCACGTTGCCGGCGCAGATCGTGACGGCTTTCAGGTCGACGCGCGGGTCGCGCAGGGCCAGCAGGAGTGCGACGGTGTCATCGCCGGCGGTGTCGGTGTCGATGAGGAGTGGAATTCGGTTCACTGAGAGCGCTCCTTCATGAAGGCTTCGAGCTGATCGCGCCGGGCCAGCCCCGGGATGACCTCCATCTCCGTGGCGCAGTGCGCGCCGGCGTAGCAGGCCCATTGGGCGGCTTCAAGCAGCGACTTGCCCTCGGCCAACGCCACGGCCAGCGCCCCGTTGAACGCGTCCCCCGCGCCCGTGGGGTCCACGACCTCGATCTGCGGCGTGGGGACCGCGTGCGCGCCCCCTTCGTCGACCACGAGCGCGCCGGCCTTGCCCAGCGTCATGACCACGGCTCGGGCGCCGGCGCCGCGCAGGCGCTGGGCCAGCCGCTCCGGCCGGATGTCGGCATCCGGTGGCTCCTTCAACAGGACGCGCGCCTCGGTCTCGTTGGGCGTGAGCACGTCGACGTGGCGCAGGGCTTCGGTCGAGAGCGGCTGCACCGGCGCGGGGTTGAGCACGACCCGCAGCCCGTGGTTCTTGGCCAGTTTGGCCGCGTGGATCGCGGTCTCGGAGCGAATCTCAAGTTGCAGCAACAGGACATGGCAGTCCGCGATCGTCTCCTCCATCAAGTCGACGTCGCCGGGCGAGAGCGACGCGTTAGCGCCCGGCGCGACCACGATCGCGTTGTCGCCGTCGGGAAACACGAAGATGATGCCGACGCCGGTGTGGCGCTTGTCGCGGCGCACGCCCAAATACAGGCCCTCGGCCTCCCAGAGCTTGAGCGCGTCGTCGCCGTAGCGGTCCTGGCCCACGCACCCGACGAAGTGGACCTCGGCGCCCAGGCGCGCGGCGGCGATGGCCTGGTTGGAGCCCTTGCCGCCGGGCCCCTCGAAGAAGCGCCCGCCCAGCACCGTTTCCCCCACCGCGGGCAGGCGCGGGCTCTCGGCCGTGAGGCCGACGTTGTAGCTGCCCACCACGGCGACCTTGGCGCCCATCAGTAGTCCCCTTCCCCGACCTCGTCCCGGACGATGGCCACGCCCGAACTCGTCCCGAGCAGCGCGGCGCCGGCGTCCAGGATCGAGCGGGCCTGTGCGCGCGTGCGGATTCCGCCGGAAGCTTTGACCTTCGCCCGGCCGCCGGCCCAGCGGACGAGTTTCTGCACGGCTCCCACGCTCGCCTGGCCGCCTTGGCCGAAGCCGCTCGAGTTCTTGACGTAGTGCGCGCCCGCCTCAATCGAGAGTTGGACCGCGCGCTCGGCCTCGGCGTCGCTCAGCATGCCCATCTCGAGCATGACCTTGACCACGCGCCCCTCGGCGGCCTCGACCACGGCCCGGACCTCGTCGCGGTAGCGCTCGGCGTAGCCCGATTTGAGCAAGCCCGCGTTGGGCATGAAGTCGATCTCGTCGGCGCCGCGGGCGATGCAGTCGCGCGCGGCGGCCAGCTTGGCAAACAAGCCGTCGCCGCCCATGGGGTAGCCAAAGGCCGTGCAGACCTTGACCGCGCTCCCGGCCAGCAGCTCGCGCGCCAGCGGGACCCAGCAGGGCTGGACCATGGCGCCGTCGAAGCCCAGCTCGAGGCAGTCGCGGCACAGTTGGCGGATGTCGGCCTCAACCGCGTCGGGGGCGACGTTGGTGTGCTGGAGCCGACCCGCAAGCGTCATGGGGCTACTCCCGCCTGTACGGCTGCGAGATAGCCGCGGGGAAGCGCGCCCGGCCGATGGCGCCGGCCACGACCAGCAGCGTCACGACGTAGGGGATCATCTGGACGAAGTAGAAGTAGTCGGGCCCCACGAAGCTCTTGATCCACGTGCTCAGCACCTGCGCCAGCCCGAAGATGAGCCCGCCCACCAGCGCCAGCAGCGGGTTGAGCTTGCTGAACACCACGGTGGCCAGCGCGATGAAGCCGCGCCCGGCCGAGATGTTTTCCGTGATCCCGTTGTTGATGTCGAGGCTGAGGAAGGCGCCGGCCAGCCCCCCCAGCGCCGCGCCGTAGACCACCGCGATCATGCGGGTGCGCTCGACCGAGATGCCCGCGATGTCGGCCGCCTCGGGGTTCTCGCCCACGGCCTTGACCCGCAGGCCGAACGCCGTCTTGTTGAGCATCCAGTAGGTGAAGACCGCGAACGCGAAGGTGGCCACGATCAGGAAGCTGAAGTTCCCGAACGGGGTCGGGATGCCGGGCAGGCGCAGCGCCAGGTCGTACTGGTAGCTGCCCTTGACGTTCCAGAGCGCGTCCAGGCCGAAGCCCACCAGCCCCAGCGCGAACAGGTTGATCCCCACGCCGCTGATGATCTGGTCGCCGCGCATGTAGATCCCGATGAAGCCGTGGATCAGGCCGATGAAGGCCCCGAAGACCACGCCCGAGAGCATGCCCAGCCACGGGGTCCAGGCCCCGGCCCCCATGTGCATGAAGAACTCGCCGCCCACCACGGCGCCGAAGGCGCTTAGCAGGATGATGCCCTCGAGCCCGATGTTGACGACCCCGGCGCGCTCGGAGAAGGCCTCCCCGATCGCGGTGAGCGCGATCGGCACCATCCCGCGCAGCCCGAGCAGGACCAGCAGCATGATGTCGATGTTCATGTCCGCTTCCTCCTCCAGCGCATGACCATGCGGTGCAGCTCGGGAACCGCCATGGCCAGGATGATCGTGCCCTGCACGACCATGATCATGTCCAGCGGCACCTCGGCGGACCGTTGCATCTCGCGCGCGCCGCTGGCCAGCGCCCCGAAGAAGATCCCGCCGAAGATCACGCCCAGCGGGTGGTTGCGCCCGACCAGGGCCACGGCGATGCCGTCGAACCCCAGGTTGCCGAAGCCGGTGAGCCCGGTGTCCATGGCGTACGACGACGAGCGCTTGGCCATCACCTGCATGGCCCCGCCCAGGCCGGCCGTCGCCCCGCCCAGCAGGAACGCGGTCACGACGCTCACCTTGGGCTTGGCGCCGCTGTAGCGCGTGGCGTCGGGGTTGAGCCCGGCCATGCGCAGCTCGAAGCCGCGCGGCGAGTGCCACAGCAGCCAGTAGACGAACACCGCCACGCCCACGGCCACGAAGATCCCCGTGGTCAGCTCGCTGAGGCGGATCATCTGGGAAAAGCGCATGGTCTCGGCCGTGCTGATGGTGCGGTACGACGCCAGCGGCGCGATCAGGTACTGCGTGAACAGAAACGGGGTGAGCCAGCGCCCGATCCAGTTGAACATGATGGTCGAGATGACCTCGTGCACCCCGCGTGTCACCTTGAGCAGCGCGGGAATCAGGGCCCAGAGCGCGCCGCCGGCCATGGCCGCCAGGATCCCGAGCGGCAGGTGGATGAACGCCGGCATGTCGACCAAGCTCAGGCTGAGCACGGCCACGGGGCCGAAGAACATCTGCCCCTGCGCGCCGATGATGAACAAACCGGCCCGCACCCCGATGGCAAACGTCAGCCCGGTCAGGATCAAGGGTGTGGCGCTGGCCAAGGTGTTGCCGATCATGCGCGTGCTGCCGAAGCTCCCCTGGATCAGCGCCGTGTAGGCCCGCAGGGGGTCGTATCCCCAGATCAGAAGCAGCACAGCCCCGATCAGGAAACCGATGGCCATGGCGACGAGCACGTCGAGCACGGGCTTGATGTAGTCCCAGAAACGAGCCCCGCCCTTGACGGACGGGGCGGCTTTGGCCGCCGGTGCGCTGTTGTTCATGAGTTTTCGGTAATTCCTCCCATGAGTAACCCGACGTTGTTTCGGTTGGCGTCCTTGCGCGGCAGGATGCCGGAGAACTTCCCGTCGAACATGACCCCGATGCGGTCCGAGAGCTGGAGCACCTCGTCCAGCTCGGCCGACACCAGCAGGATGGCGATGCCCTCGTCGCGCAACTGTGCGAGCAGGTCGCGGATGTACTGCGTCGAGGCGATGTCGAGCCCGCGCGTGGGCTGGGAGGCGATGATCAGGGTCGGCTTCTTGCTCAACTCGCGTCCCACCACCAGCTTCTGCTGGTTGCCGCCGCTGAGCGACTTGGTCGGGCTTTTCATGCTTTGCGCCAACACGTCGAACTGGTCCACGATCTGGCGGGCGTGCGCGCGCACCTTGCGCCAGCTCAGGTTGCGCAACGGCCCCTTGAACTCGGGCTCGCGCTGCAAGCCCAGGATGCTGTTCTCCAGCACCGAGAACTCCAGCACCATCCCCACGCGGCGCCGGTCCTCGGGGATGTGCCCGATGCCGAGACGGTAAAGGTCCCGCGGGCCCAGCCCCGTGGCGTCCTGGCCGTCGATGGTAAAACGACCCGAGAGCGCCCGCCGCATGCCCGTGATGACCTCGACCAGCTCGGTCTGGCCGTTGCCCTCGACGCCGGCGATGCCGAAGATCTCGCCCTTCCGCACCTCGAAGCTGATGTCATCGACCGTGGTCGTGTTGAGCTCGTTCAGGGCCGAGACGCCCTCCACGCTCAGCACGACCTCGCCGGGCTCGGCCTCCTTGATCTCGACCTCGGAGATCACCTCGCGGCCGACCATGAGGCGGGCCAGGCTCTCCGGCGTGGCCTCGCTGGTGCTCACCGTCCCCTCGGTCTTGCCCTGGCGCAGGACCGTGATGCGGTCCGTAAGCGCCAGCAGCTCCTTGAGCTTGTGCGTGATGATGACGATGGTCTTGCCCGCCTCCCGAAACCCGCGGAGCGTCTCGAACAGCTCGTCGACCTCCTGCGGGGTGAGCACGGCGGTGGGCTCGTCCAGGATGAGCAGCTCCACGTCGCGGTACAGCATCTTGAGGATCTCGACGCGTTGCTGCACCCCCACGGGCAACAGCTCGACCGGGATGTCGAGGGGGGCGTGCAAGCCCCCCTCGCTCATGATCTGCTTCAGCTTGGTTTCGATTTGCCCGTACCGAATGTTGGAGAAGCGGCCGCCGCCCTCCTGGCCCAGCGCGACGTTCTCCAGCGCCGTGAAGGGGTTGACCAGCGCGAAGTGCTGGTGCACCATCCCGATGCCGGCCTGGAGCGCGTCCAGCGGCTTACGGAACGGGGCGGGCTGGCCCTTCCAGCGTATCTCGCCCTTGGTGGGCGGCAGCAGGCCGGAGAGGATCTTGGTCAGCGTGGTCTTGCCCGCGCCGTTCTCCCCCAACAGGCCGTGAATTTCGCCCTCAAGGACGTGGAAATCCACGTCCTTGAGGGCTTCCGTCCCGTCGGGATAGACCTTGGTGACGTTGTTCGCCTCCAGCAGCGGGCGAACCGTCGCTTGCTCGTTCACGTACGGAGTCCTCTGCGCCGACCTTAGTTGTAGGTCGCGCGGCAGGACTGGATCGCGTCGTCGTCCGAAGCCAGCGGGATGTCGGCCTCGCCGGCCTGGATGGCCGCCTTGAGCGCCTCTGCCTGGGCGAACGCGTTCGAGAACACCTCGCGCAGACCCGTGTTGCGGGCCTTGATCGCGGGGATGTCCTCTTCGTTCAGCACGCCGGCGTCCACGCCGATGGAGACGAAGTCGTCCAGGTCGTCCACCGTGCTCAGGCCGATGGCGCCGTCGTCAATGCCGAGGCGGGTGATGCCGGCCTCGAACGTGCCGTTGGCGATATCCTGCGCGGCCAGGAACACGCCCTGGTCGACGCGCTTGAGCATGCTGGTCAGCACGAAGCCGCCGCCCTCGAGGAAGTCCTGTACGGAGTCCACGCCGATGGCCACCGGCGGGCCCGTCTCGCGGCCGCGCTCGCGGCCGAAGTCGGCCACCGCGCTGACCATGCCCGCGCCGGTCTGGCCGGCCACGTTGTAGAGCGCGCTGAAGCCCTGACCCAGGAACGTCTGGGCGGCCTCGCGGCCCAAGGCCGGGTCGTCGAAAGCGCCGGTGTAGTTGATGTCGATGCGCGTGGTCTTGGCGAAGTCGCCCTGGTCGAAGGCGTTGTCGCGGCCGTTGTCGGCCCAGCGCACGCCCCAGTAGAAGCCGCACTCGAACTCGAACAGCACGGGGATCGGGATACCGAACACGACGCCCACGCCGCCCTCGCTCTGGCCGCGCACCTCCTCGTTGATCTGCTGCACCAGGGCGCCGACCAGCGCGCTGCCCGTGTGCGCGTCAAACAGGACGCTCTGCATGTTGGGCTGGTCCACCACGGAGTCGATGATCATGAAGTTCTGCTCGGGGAAGTCCTGGGCCACGATGTTGAGCGCGTCCCCCAAGAGAAATCCGATGCCGGCGATCAGGGCACACTCGCCGGATTCGGCCAGGCTGATCAGGTTCGGCAGGAAATCGTCGGTCGAGGCGTTTTCGATGAACTGCAACCCGAAGCCGAACTCCTCGGCGGCGCGGTTGGCGCCGAGAATGGCGGAGTCGTTGAAGCTCAGGTCGCCGGGACCGGCCACGTCGAACACGATGCACAGGTCCCCTAGCTGGGCCTGCGCTTGCTGCGTCCACTGTCCGGCACCGAGGCCGAAGGCCGCGATCAACGCTGCGACCAATGCGACGCGAAAGACTTTGGACATGGGCGAAACCTCCTGTATTTTTTGTGCCCTCGCCGGGCACGAGACTCGACCCTTTATAACAGAAAGCCGAGTATCCTGTCCAGCACGGGCTCCCCCCATTTTCGGTGACGAGTGCGACATTCTGACGATGGGATGCCAGCATCGAAGGATTTGAACCGGTTTTCGACCTTTCGCCCCCGTTTGCGCCCCCCGCGGCCCGGCCGTAAGCTGAGCGCCCTGCGAGGGTGACATGCCTCATTACTACGTGGAAACCGACGGCGAGGTCTTCTTGATCGAGCGGGCCGGCCGGCTGCGCTTCCCGACCGCGGAAGGCGAGCTGCCCTTCCCGGTGCGCGTCCTGCACGAGATGCACGTGGACGGCGAGCTCGTTTACTTCTGCAAACCGGAGATCGCCGAGCACCCCCGCTGGCACCACAAGGACACGCTGGTGGGCCGGGACGAGGCCGACCCGCTGGTGCGCCGCGCCGTGAACGCCTCGCTGCCACGCCTCGTGACCGAGGCCGTCGTCGTCGAGGGGGGGAGCGTGCTGCTGGTGAAGTCGAGCCGGGGCTTCAACCGCGGGCGCTGGACGCTGCCCGGCGGCTTCGTGAGCTATGGCGAGTCGCCCGCCGCGGCCACCGCGCGCGAGGTGCGCGAGGAGGTCGGAGTCGACTGCGAAATTGGCGCGCTGCTGGGCTTCGAGAGCTTCATCGGGCGCGACAACGGCTTCCACTGGACCATGAGCTTCTACGAGACGGCGCTGTTGAGCCACGACTTCGCCCCGCCGCCCGACGAGATCGAGGAAGTGCGCTGGTTTTCGCTCGAAGAATCGCTGCGCTATCTGGCCTTCCCCAACCTGCAGCGCGTGATCCGCGAGCGTTATCTGACGTAAGGGTGATCCATCGCGCCCGCCCCGTGTTAGCGAAAAAGAGAAAGCCCGGCGAAGCCGGGCGCAGGTGGCGGAGAGGGAGGGATTCGAACCCTCGGTAGGGGGTTAACCCTACACTGGTTTAGCAAACCAGCGTCTTCGGCCGCTTGACTACCTCTCCAAACGAAGGCTCATTCTAACACTGCCCAAATTGCGACGCAAATCGGCCGGATGTGCGCTGCGGTTCTGCGCCCGCTCGCTTTCCCCACGCACGAGGTCGCACGGGAAAGCTGCCCAGCGTCAGGTTGTCCGCTGCCGGCGATCATTGCTCCCGTTCGGCATCCCAAGAACATCATTGCACCGACTCACGGTGTTTTTGGGACGCCGCCGGTGGGCGTGGTATAGGCGCTGTGCGCACTCGCAACTTGCCGTAAGGGAAAAGGGAGGAAATCATGCTGAGCCGGCGGCTCCGCGGGCCCGCCGCCCGACGCGCGGGAACGCTTTGGATCCTGTGTTGCACGCTCTTACTCGTGCTCTCCCATGCCACCTGGGCCGGCTGGGGCTGGAAGGCCTTGCCCACGGACGAGGAGATCCGCACCGCCGCGCTGAGCGCGGCCGCCCGGCTCCCGGCCGAATACTGGGCCACGTTCAAGCGCCACGCCCGCAACCAGCCCGTGGACAACCCGCTCTGGGTCAACGAGGTCGTGCTGGCTTGGATCGAACCCAATCCCCGCTACGAGCCCTGTAGCGGCGACGACCCGGAGTGCACCGAAGACGCCAAGTACCTGTGCGGCCACAGCGCCCTCAAGTACGACCAAGCCTGGGCTTTCTCCCCCGGCGCACCGCACCTGGGGGTGGACGATTTTTCCGGCTGCGTCGGCCTCATAGGCCACGCGCCCGGCTGGATCGGGACGCAGAATCGGTCTCCCGTGGTCGCCCTGGTCATCAGCTCGAACACCCGCGAGCGGGTCGAACTGCGGGCCGAGGCGTCCGACCCGGACGGGGATCCGTTTACGTACACCTGGTACGTGAACGGGGACAAGGCCGGCGCCACCAAGTCGAGCGTCTACTGGAACGACCCGCCCGCCGGCCAGCACACCGTCCGGGTGGTGGTCTCCGACGGCCGGGGCGGCATGGCCGAGGACAGCGTCACGTTCACGGCGGGCGCCCAGCCCAAGCGCTACGTGATCGCGCCGGGAACCCAGGAGGCGGCAGAGGAAGGCGGGGAGCCCCTGGCCTTTGTCGAGGCGGTCGAGGTGGACGGAAAGGCCGACCCCGACGCCAAGGGCACGTTGCTCTACAAGGGGACGCAGCTCAAGACCGGCCCCGGCGTGGAAATCGTGGTGCGCTTCGGCTCCGGCGCGGTCGTGCGCGTCAATGCGGACACCGAGTACGAGATCCTGGAGAGAAGGATTCAGGTTACGGACCACGAAACGGTCTGGACACGGCTCAAAGAAGGCATTCTGCAATATTACTCCCCCGAAGAGGCCGACGCCTTCAGGAGATTCGGGGTCGAGACCCGGCGCGCGCGCGTCGGCATCAAGGGCACGCGGCTCACGATCTCGCACCGCGACGGCGTGACCGCGGTCGAAGTCCAGGAGGGCGAGGTCCAGGTCGAAGACCTGGCCTCCGGCGCGATCCAGACGGTCTCGGCCGGCCAGCGCGCCCGCTTCGACGGGTCGTCCGGCGGCGGGGCGTCGATCGAGGCCGCGCTGGACACCAACGCCAACGGCCGCCTGGACGACGCCGAGATCACGGCCGCGATCCAGTACTGGATCCTGGGGACGAGCGTGCCCGGCGCGGGCGGGACGATCTCGGACGCCAAGATCCGCCAACTCATCCAGCTGTGGATCCTGGGTTCACCCGTCGCCCCCGCCGCGGTCCCGCTGGCGCGCGCCGCGCGCCTGAGCGCCTCCAGTCCACTGGAGCGGGAATTGAACGTGCCGGGCGCCGCGTCGCTCGCGGTGGAACTGTTCGACCTGTCGGGCCGCCGGCTGGCCGCGTACGAAACGGCCGGCCCGCGCCTGCGCTTCCCGCTGCGCGCCGCCGACGGCGCCCCGCTGGCCAACGGCGTCTACCTCTACGTGGTCACGGCCCAGGATCGCACCGGAACTGTCCGGCGCGACGAGGTCCGCAAACTCGTCGTGCTGCGTTAAGAACCGTAAGAGGAGGCGTTTGTCGATGAGATCGAATCGATCTTTGGGGAAAGGAGGGCTCGGCATCAACTGCCTGTGGGCGCTCGCCCTGCTGTTTGCGCTCGCGCCGCCGGCGCCGGCCCAGCCCGCCTGCAGTTGGACGGGCGCGTGGGACGTGACCACGGCGGGAGCGGGGACCTACACCAGCCGCGCGTCGTTCGAGCAGCGCGGGAACCAATTGCACACCGGCGGCGACCTGGTGGGCACGGTCGCGGGGGACACCGTGCGCTTCGAGGTGTGTTCGCTGGTCAACGGGGTGTGCGTGCGGCCGGGCCACTACATCTGGGTGATGGCCCCGGACTGCAACCGCTTCAGCGGGTACTGCACCTTCGAGGACGGCGGCGCGTGCGTCACGACGTTCAGCGGCGTGCGGGCCGGCGCCGCGCCGCCCGCGGGCAACCAAGCGCCCGAGGTGGCGCTCAGCCACGCGCCGGGGAACCCCGGCACGCAGGACACGGTCCAGTTCTTCGCCAGCGCCTCCGACCCCGACGGGGACACGCTCAGCTACGCTTGGTATCTGGACGGGGTCGAGCAGACCGTCACCGTGCCCAACGTCGAGTGGGCCACCCCGCCGGCCGGCGACCACACGATGCGCGTCGTGGTCTCCGACGGCCGCGGCGGCACGGCCGAAGACGCCGTCCGCTTCACCGTGGGCGAGCGCAAACGCTACGTGATCGCCCCCGGCTTCGAGGCGGGCGAAAGCGAGCCCTACGCCACCGTGCGGGAGGTAGTCGTCGACGGCCAGGCCGACCCGGGCGCGGCCGGCATCAAGCTCTGGAAGGGCACGCGGCTCAAGACCGGCCCGGGCGTCGAGATCGTCATCCGCTTCAGCAACGGCGCCGTGGTCCGGGTGCAAGCGGACACCGAGTACGAACTGCAGGAGCGCACGCGCTCCAAGACGAGCCTCTGGACCGGACTGACCCGCCTCAAGGAAGGCGTGTGCGAGTTCTACTGGCCCCCCGGCCAGCAAGGGTATGAGAAATTCCAGGTCGAGACCCGGCGCGCGCGCGTCGGCATCAAGGGCACCCGGCTCACGATCTCGGAGCTCGACGGCGTGACCACGGTCGCGGTTCAGGAGGGCGTGGTCGAGGTCGAGGACCTGGACACGGGGAGCTTCAGCAGCGTGCTGGCCGGCCAGAGCGCGCGCTTCGACGGGTCAAACGACGGCGGGGCGTCGATCGAGGCCGCGCTGGACACGAACGCCAACGGCCGCCTGGACGATGCGGAAATCACGAACGCGATCCAGCACTGGATCCTGGGCACGAGCGTGCCGGGATCGGGCCAGACGATTGGCGATGCCAAGATGCGGGAATTGATCCAGTGGTGGATTTTGGGCGAGCCCGTCTCACGGGCCGCATCCCAACAGAAACTCGCTTCGGGAGGTTATCCATGCGGGGTCGTCGACGGCTAGAGCGGAGCGCGTTGCGGTCCATGGGCTTGCTGCTGTTGGTCGCCATCGGCGTGGGGACGTGGGGCGTTGAGTCCCTGGCGGAGCCGTTCGGCGGCGTCGAATTCCCCTTGGGCGCGAAGTCGTTTGCCGACCGGGTGGTGTCCGCCAGTCCCGGCGAGGGCACGGAGTGGACGGACGCGACAAGAGCGCTCGGGCCGCCCGACCACACCGACGACCTGAGGACGAGCTCGATGTCGCTGGGCAACGGCGGCTCGGTCGTGCTGGAGTTTTTGGACAATTACCTGGTCGACAGGCCGGGGCCCGACCTCTACGTGTTCGAGGTCGGCAAGCTGGTCGAGCCGTTCTACGTGGCCATCAGCGAGGACGGAGCCCGCTGGCTCGAGCTCGGCACGGTAAGCGGGCAGCCCACCAGCTTGGACATCGCCGGCGTGGCCTCGCCGGGCCAGCGGTTCGCCTACGTCCGCATCACCGACGCCAACACGCGCGGGAGCGCTTCGCCCTACGCCGGCGCGGACGTCGACGCCGTGGGCGCCATCGGCGCCGAGGAGCGCGCCGGCCCGCCCTGCGACATCCGCTACATGACGCTCAACCC
>CAZNGF010000036.1:16255-29131 GCA_964572855.1 uncultured Thermotogae bacterium
GCCGGCCCGCCCTGCGACATCCGCTACATGACGCTCAACCCAGGCAGCGAACTGGCCGGACCGATCGTCTCGCCGGGGCAGTACATGGTTTGGACCGCGGTCGTGATCCGCAGTCCGACGCAGGGGTTGCAGTGGCGCAGCGTCGGGCCGGTCACGTTCAACGCGAACCACCGGTACTTCATTACGCTGACCGACGACACCGCCGGGGACGGCTCCGTCTACCTGGACAAGGCGGACAGCACCAACCCAAGCGCCACGGTCCACTACGCCAACGACGCCTTCGACACCGAGTACGCCGTCACGGTCTGCCCGGTGGGCGGCGGGGGCGGCGGCGCGGTGGCCGCGGCGCTCGACGCCGACAACGATGGGCTCATCGACGATGCCGAGATCAGCACCGCGATCCAATACTGGATCCTGGGGGCGAGCGTGCCGGGCGCGGGGCAGACCATCAGCGACGCCGAAATCCTGGCGCTGATCCAGCTGTGGATCTTGGGAGCGCCGGTGGGCGCGAGCGCGGACGGCTCGGTCTGACGCGGCGGCGTCGAGGAGCTGGCCCTGTTACGCTGACGCGCGCGTCCGTTTGAGGGAGGGGCGCCCCGTGCGCCCCTCCTTGTGCCCCGCTTCCCGCATCGGTTAGACTGCCCCCGGCAATCAGACCACAGGGAGGAATTCATGGCTTCCATCGACCGCGTCGCGCTCTATTTGCAGGACAAGCATTCCTTGCAAGAGGGAATGGATCTGGTCAAGTACGCCGAATCCAAGGGGTTCGAAGCCGTCTGGCAGGCCGAGTCGCGCCTCGTGCGCGATGCGATCGTGCCCATGTCGGCCTTCGCCGCCGTGACCGACCGCATCAAGGTCGGCAGCGGCGTCTTGAACAACTGGACGCGCAACCCGGCCGTGCTGGCCGCCACCTTCCTCACGCTGGACGACCTGGCGCCGGGGCGGGCGATCCTGGGCATCGGCGCCTGGTGGGACCCCCTGGCCTCGCAGGTCGGCATCGAGCGCAAGAAGCCGCTCACCGCCATGCGCGAGGTCGTGACCGTGGTCCGAAAATTGCTCAACATGGAGAAGGTCAGCTTCGACGGCGAGTTCGTCCACGTGCGCGACATCGAGCTCGACGTCGTGCACGGCCGGCGCGAACCCCGCAACGTGCCCATCATGATCGGCGCCACCGGCATGAAGATGATGGAGCTCACCGGCGAGATCGCCGACGGCGTCGTGCTCAACTACTGCGTTCCGCCCGAGTACAACGACCGCGCCCTGGCACACCTCAAGCGCGGCGCCGAGAAAGCCGGCCGCTCGCTGGAGGAGATCGACCGGCCCCAGCTGGTCGTGTGCTCGGTGGACGACGACCACAAGCGGGCGCTGGACGGCGCGCGCGAGCTGCTCACGCAGTACCTGGCCCAGCAGCCGCACATCGCCAAGGCCAGCAACGTCGATCCCGAGATCGTGCGGAGGATTCAAGACACCATGGGCTGGCCCGCCACGCACGAGCAAATCCGCCAGGCCATGCCGCTCGTGCCCGACGACCTGGTCGAGGGCATCACGGCCAGCGGCACGCCGGAGCAGGTGCGCGAGAAGGTGCAGGAGTACATCGACCACGGCGCCACCTGCCCGATCCTCTACCCGCTGGGCAACGCCAAGCTCATGATCGACACGTTCGCGCGCTAGGTTCGTAACAAACGCGACCACGGTGATAAGCCCTCCCCCCTTTTTTCTAAAGGGGGGAGCATGCTGCGCTTGCGGGTGCGCCGCCGCCCCTCCACCATGGCGCACGCGGGAAACGCCGCTGAGGAGGTTGCTACGTGACCCTGTTCGTCGAACAACTGGAAAACGGCCTGACCGTGGTGGGCGAACCGCAGCCGGGCGCGCGCTCGGCGTCGTTCTCGCTGCAGTTGCCGCTGGGCTCGGTCCACGACCCGGGCGACAAGCTCGGCCTGTCCCACCTGACCCAGGAGCTTTTGTTCAAGGGGGCGGGCCCCTGGGACGCGCAGGCGCTGGCGGCCGAGATCGACCACATCGGCTTTCAGGAAAGCCACCGGGTCGAACGCGAGCTGGCCGCCTATTCCGGCACGGTGCTACCCCAGCAGCTGGCGCGCGCTCTGGGACTGACCCGCACGGCCTTGCGCGAGCCGCACCTGCCCGAACCCGGCCTGGAGGAGGTGCGCCAGCTCGCGTTGCACCACCTGCGGGCGCTGGACGACGCGCCCGCCTCGAAGATGTTCTACGAGCTGGGCCAGCGCTTCTTCCCCAAGCCCTTGAGCAACCCCTCCGACGGCACCCTGGAGACGCTCGCCTCCGTCACGCTCGACGACGCCCGCGCTTTCTGGCGACGCTACAGCCCGCGCGGGGGCGCCCTGGCCATCACCGGCGCGCTCACGCGCGAGGACATGTTGAGGGCGGTGCGGGATGCGTTCGGGGACTGGGCGGGGGAGGAGCCGGCCGACCTCCCGCTCGAGCCGCCCGCCCGGCGCATGGAACACCTACAGCAGGAAACCGAGCAGATGCAGCTCGGCATCGCCTACGACAGCGTGCCGTTTACGCACCCCGACTACCTGAAGGCGCGGGTGGGCGTGAACGCGCTCTCGGGCGGCATGAGCGCCCGCCTGTTCGTTGAGGTGCGCCAGAAGCGCGGCCTGGCCTACACCGTGTTCGCCGCGCACGTCACGACCCGCGATCAGGGGGGCGTGCTGGGCTACGCGGGCACGACCCCGGAGCGCGCGCAGGAGACGCTGGATGTCACGCTCGGCGAGCTGCACCGGCTGCGCGAAGGGATCACGCCCGAGGAGTTCGCCAAAGCCAAGACGCGTCTCAAGACCGACGTGATCGTACAGGGCGAATCCACCCGCGGCCGGGCCGAGGCGCTCGCGCGCGAGTACCTCTACGCCGGGCGGCTGCGCGAGCTGGATGAGGTTTTGGACCAAATCGACGCGCTCACGCTCGAGGGGGTCAACGCCTACCTGGCGGACGCGGGGCCCGAGAACCTCATGGTGCTCACCCTGGGACCCAAGGCGCTGGCACTGCCCGCGGACGCGGCGCCCCGACAAACCCAGAGGGGATGAACATGGCGTCCCAACGCGCGCATGCGCTCATCTCGGGGACGGTGCAGGGCGTCAACTTCCGGGCCGCGACCCGGTCCCAGGCGCGCGAACTCGGCCTGACCGGCTGGGTGCGGAACCTGCCCGACGGGCGCGTGGAGGCCGTTTTCGAGGGCGAAACGGACCGGCTGGAAACGATGCTCGCGTGGTGCCGTGAGGGCTCGCCCCCGGCCCGGGTCAAGCGGGTCGAGGTGGACTGGGAACGCCCCGAAGGCGGGTTTGACGGCTTTTCGATCCGCCGGTAGAGTAGGATGCCCGCCAAAACGGCGGGTCACACTGCACGACGAAGGGGTACTGACGTGGTAGCGATTATCAACCTGGTGTTCATGCTGGTGGGGTTCGTGCTGATCGGGATGGGATCGGAAAAGAAGGAGTCCGACGAGCACAAGGGCCTGTTCAACCTCGTGGGCTTCGCCCTCGTGCTGGTGACCACGGTCGTGCTGGCCAGCATCGTGGTGGCCCGCTCCATGGGCGGCGAGGGGTAACGTCGGCCGCTTGACAGGCGCGGCGCGGGATTGCTACCATATGCCGCCATGAAACGCACGCACGCCGCACGAACCTTCTCGATGCATCACGCCTTCTTCTTTGCCCCCTTGGGGGCATAACACGTCAACCCGATTCCCGTCGTCGATTTTCTCATCCAAACCGCCTATTCGAAGGAGCTTACGATGCTGGACACGTTGCAGAACGAAGCCGACCGCGTGCGCGCTGCGGCCGAGACCGAGCTGGCGCAAGCCGAATCGGCCGACGCCTGCGAGGCGCTGCGCGTCAAGTACCTGGGCCGCAACGGGCGGGTCACCCAGCTCCTGGGGCGGCTCAAGGACGTGCCCCCCGAGCAACGGGCCGAGGCCGGCCAACTGCTCAACGGGCTCAAGCAGGGCATACAGGCCGAGCTGGAGCGGGTCACCGCCCGCCTCAAGGCCCGCGAGCGCGACGCGCGCCTCCGGGACGAGGCCGTCGACGTCACGCTGCCCGGGCGCCCGCACCCTGTGGGCCGGGCGCACGTCATCACGCAGACGCTGGAGGAGATCTACCACATCTTCGGTCAGATGGGCTTTTCTGTCTACCAAACGCGCGAGGTCGAGTCCGACGAGCACAACTTCCAGCTGCTCAACATCCCGCCCGACCACCCGGCGCGCGACATGCACGACACGTTCTACACCACGGACCCGGGCGTCATCCTGCGCACGCACACCTCGCCGGGCCAGATCCACGTCATGCGCCAGCGCCACCCCGAGCCGATCCGCGCCATCCTGCCCGGCAAGTGCTACCGCTACGAGCAGACCGACGCCACGCACGAGTGGATGTTCTACCAGGTCGAGGGCCTGGCCGTCGGAAAGGGCATCACGCTGGCCGACCTGAAGGGCACGCTGACCGCGTTCGTGCACCAGTGCTTCGGGCGTGAGCGACAGGTGCAGTTCCGCTGCAGCTACTTCCCGTTCACCGAGCCCAGCATGGAGCTGGCCATGAGCGGCTCCCAGGGCGGCTGGCTCGAGATCCTGGGGTCGGGCATGGTCCACCCGGTCGTGCTCGAAAACGGGGGTTACGACCCGGCCGAGTACACGGGCTTCGCCTTCGGCATGGGCGTGGAACGCATCGCGATGCTCAAGCACGGCATCGACGACATCCGGCACTTCTACGGCAACGACCTGCGCTTCCTGGCGCAGTTCTAGCGGGACGGGAAGGAAACCGCATGGATCGCCGAAAGGGTCTTTTATGAAACTGCCGCTGAGCTGGCTGCACGACTACGTCACGCTGGAGATGAACGCCAAGGAGCTGGGCGAGCTGCTGACCTATGCGGGTCTGGAAGTCGAGTCCACCCGCGTCCACGGCCGGCCCGCGCTCAGCCGGGGGCTCGAGCTCGATGCCGACCACTTGGACTGGGACGGGATCGTGGTGGGCGAGTTGGTCGAGGTCCGGCCGCACCCGAACGCCGACCGCCTCCTGATCGCGATCGTGGACTACGGTGAGGGACCCAAACAGAGCGTGACCGGCGCCCCCAACCTCAAAGTCGGGGATCGGGGCCTGCGCGTGGCCGCGGCGGCGGCGGGCGCGCAAATCGTCAACGCCTACAGCAACGACCCCGCGCGCGTCAAGGTCAAGCCCGCCAAGCTGCGGGGCGAGCGCTCCGAGGTCGTGCTCTGTTCGGAGAAGGAACTGGGCCTCTCGGACGACCACAAGGGCATCCTGCTGCTGGACGCCGACGCGCCCGTGGGGACGCCCTTGAGCGAGGTGCTGGGCGACGTCGTGTTCGAGTTCGACCTCACGCCCAACCTGGCCCGCTGCATGAACGTGGTGGGCGTGGCGCGCGAGACGGCCGCGCTCTGCGGCGCGCGCTTCGCGGCCGAGGCGCCCGACTGGACGGCCGAGGGCCCCCCGATCGAGGGGAAGGTCGAGGTCGAGATCGACGACCCCGAACTGTGCGCCCGCTACACCGCGGCCGCGATCCGCGGCGTCGAGATCGGGCGTGCACCCCACTGGATGCGCCACCGGCTCACGCTGGCCGGCATGCGCCCCATCAACACGATCGTGGACGTCACCAACTACGCCATGCTGGAGTGGGGCCAGCCGCTGCACGCCTTCGACTACGCCAAGCTGCGCCCCAGGCCTGGCGGGTCCGGCCCCTACATCCGCGTGCGCCGGGCCGAGTCCGGCGAGACGCTGACGACGCTGGACGAGCAAGAACGCGCGCTCGACCCCGACATGCTGCTCATCACCGACGGGGAAGGCCCGATCGCGCTGGCCGGCGTCATGGGCGGGCTGGAAAGCGAGGTCGGTCCCCACACGGCCGACATCCTGCTGGAGTCGGCCCACTTCGCCCCGGCCAACAACCGCCGCACGGCGCAGCGGTTGAAACTGTTCAGCGAGGCGGGAGCGCGCTTCAGCCGGGGCCTGCCGCCCGAGCTGGCCCAACACGGCCTCAAGCGCGCCGCCGAGCTCATGCGTACATGGGCCGGCGGCACGATCGATACGGGCTTCGTGGACGCCTACCCGCGCAAGCCCAAGCCCACGGTGGTCTCGTTGCCCGCGGGCGAGCCCGAGCGGCTGCTGGGGGTGCGCCTCGCGCCCGAGGAAATCGCCGAACACCTGCGCCCGCTGGGCTTCGAGTGCGCGGTCGGGGACGGGTCAATCGAGGTCACGGCCCCGTACTACCGGCTCGACGTCGAGCGCCCGGCCGACCTGGTGGAGGAGGTCGCGCGCATGGTGGGCTACGACCGGCTCCCGGTGCGCCTGCTGGCCGACGTCCTGCCGCCCCAGCGCCGCAACCGCGACGAGGAGGGCACCAAGCGCGTCCGGCGCGCGCTCGTCCAACTGGGACTGAGCGAGGCCATCCACTACACGCTCACGCACCCGTCGGTCCCGGCCCGGCTCGCCCCCGACGGGCAGCCGGAGGCCCCGGAAGCGTTCGTGCAACTGGCCAACCCGCTCTCGCAGGAGCGCAGCGTCATGCGCCGCGCGCTCCTGCCCGGCCTGCTCGAGTGCGCCGCCGCCAACAGCCGCTTCCAGGCGCGCGTCGCGCTCTTCGAGCTGGGGCGCGTCTACCTGCCTGCGGAGGGCGAGCCGCTACCGGAGGAGCCCGTGCGCCTGGGCCTCGTCCTCTGGGGCCGGCGCGAGCAGGCGTCCTGGCTCGCCGAGGAGGAGACGGTCGACTTCTTCGACCTCAAGGGGGCCGTCGAGGGCCTGTTGCGGGCGCTCGGCTTGACCGACGGCCGTTTCGAGCGCGACGAGCACCCGACCTTTCACCCGGGCCGCTGCGCGCGCCTGGCGCTGGACGGCACCGCGGTGGGACACTTCGGCGAGCTGCACCCGCGCGCGGCCGAGGCCTTCGAGCTGGAAGGGCGCGTCTGCGCCGCCGAGTTCGAGCTGGCCCCGCTGCTGGCGGGGATGCGGGACCACGGCGCCTACCGCCCGCTGCCACGCTTCCCGGCCGTCGAGCAGGATCTGGCGCTGATCGTGTCCGAAGACGTGCCGGCCCGGGAAATCGAAGGGCGCATCCGCGACCTGGGCGCGCCGCTGCTGAGCGAACTCGCGCTCTTCGACGTCTATACCGGCGCGCCCGTGCCCGAAGGCAAGCGCAGTCTGGCCTTCAGCCTGCGTTACCAGGCCCCGGACCGCACGCTCACCGACGAGGAAGTGCAGCGGGTGCACGGGAAGATCGTCGAGGGGTTACAAAGCGCGTTCGACGCGCAGGTGCGCGGGGTGGACGGGTAGGTTCGTTCAAGACGTAGGGGCGCCCCGATGGCGGCATAGGTCATGACTTAAGGACGATTGTTCCGTGACCCCCACCATTTCAACGCTCGCCTCCCCTCCCTCTCCCTTGATGGGAGAGGGTCGGGGTGAGGGTGAGGGCCGTTTGGTTGCTTATGTTCCCCCTCATCCCGTGCTTCTCCCGCCAGGGGAGAAGGGGTTCTCTTGGCCACTCCAGGCTAAAGTTGTGACCAGTGACACGGGAGCCCCTACGGCTACGGCCGTGGAATTCTCACTTAGGCCTTCGCCGTCACGGGCTGATCGAGCAGGTCGGCCAGCCGGCGCTCGGCCCGCTGCTTCCACGCCCCCTTGTGGTAGACGTAGCTGGCCAGCAGCGGGAGGCTGAGGGTGGCCTCTGCGTAGACCATCTGTTCGGCTCCCTGGTCGACCTTGCCCCAGGAGCTGGCCTCCTTGAGCGTCGAGCTCGACAGGGCCCCGTCGCGCACGTCGGCCACGGTGAGCTGGATGGCGTACTTGTGCATGGGGGCCTCATACCCCAGGAAGTCGGCCGAGACCACCACGTCCTGGGCGAAGTTCTTGGGGACGCCGCCGCCGACCATGACCAGCCCCGTCTGCTTTGACGCGATCTTGACCCTGGTCAGTTCCAGAAAGTCCTTGGCCGAGTCGATCGAGACGTGCGATTCCGGGTGGTGCCACTGGTGGTGCACCAGGCCGAAGCCCGCGCTCGAGTCCGAGAACGCCGGCGCGAACAGCGGCACGCCCTTTTCATAGGCCGCCCGCACGATCGAGTCGCGGTCCTTGTTTTGTGCGACCAGCCAGCGGCCCATCTCGCGCAGGAACTCGCGCGAGGAGTACGGCCGCGGCTCGAGCGCGTCGGCGATTTGCGCCACGGTCGCATCGCAGACGCGCAACTGGTCCTCGTCGATGTAGGTGTCGTAGATGCGGTCGATGCCGAGCTCGCGCAGTTCGTTGTCGTCGGCGTCGGGCGAGCCGGCGTAGTGGTCGAAGCCGAGCGCCTCGAAGAAGTCCTGGTCCACCAGGTTGGCCCCCGTGGCCACCACCGCGTCGACCATGTCGTGCGCGACCAGCCGGTGGATCGTCTTCTTGAGCCCGGCGCTGATCAGCGAGCCGGCCAGGCACAGGATGACGGTGCAGTCGCGGTCGGCGATCATCGTCTCGTAGACCCGCGCCGCGCGCCCCAAGCTGCGGGCCGAGAAGGCGGTCTGGCCCATGGCGTCGAGGATCGGCACGGCGTCGAACGCGGCCGGGTCAATGTGTGTCACCGGCGTCTTCAGGTAGTCCTGCTTGTCCATAGATCCCTCCCTGGATGCTTGCATCGCACACCTCCAGCGTAACGCCCCCCCCTCGAAGCAACAACTCGTCGGACTCCTTGTGGCGTTCCGCCTCCCATGTTAACATACGCCCTACACCTCAACCCGATCAAAGGAGATTCCCGACGTTGGCCAACGCTTCCCATTCCTCCCAGTCCTTTTCGTCCCGGTGGGCCGAGGCCGCCGTGCCGCAGAACTTCGGCGCGCTCCCTCCCGAGCACGCCGACTGGGAGGGGGCGCGGGTGGCCGTGCTCCCCGTGCCCTACGACCTCACGACCTCCTACGGGGCGGGGGCGCGCCACGGACCGGCCGCCATCATCGCGGCCAGCCAGCAGCTCGAGCTCTACGACGAGGAGCTGGACGCCGAGCCCTACGAGGTCGGGGTCACGACCCTGCCCCCGCTGGAGTCCGTGGCCGCCGGCCCCGAGGCCATGAGCGCGCTGATCCAAGCCACGGCCGGGGACGTGCTCGACGCCGGGAAATTTCCCATTTGGCTCGGCGGGGACCATTCGATCACGCACGGCGTCGTGCGCGCGCTGGCCGAACGGCACGGGCGCTTTTCGCTGCTCCAGATCGACGCGCACGCCGACCTGCGCGCGGCGTACCAGGGCACACCCTGGAGCCACGCCTGCGTGGCACGGCGCGCGCTGGAGGCCGGCGCCTCCGTGGCCCAAATCGGGATCCGCAGCCTCTCGGCCGAGGAGGCCGCCTTCCTCAAGACGGGCCCGGCCGTCACGACCGTGACCGCCCGCGAGCTGGCACGCGACCCCCGTGCCTTCGGGCGCGCGCTGGACGCGCTATTCGACCCCGTCTACGTCACGCTCGACGTGGACGCCTTCGACCCGAGCGTCGTGCCGGGCACCGGCACGCCCGAGCCGGGCGGCCTGGACTGGTACGCGGTCTTGTCGATCCTGGAGGCGGCCTTCGAGCGCCGCGCCGTGGTCGGGGCCGACGTGGTCGAGCTCGCGCCGGCGGCGGGCCTGAACGGGCCGGCGTTCATGGTTGCGAAACTCGTCTACAAGATGATCGGATACTGGCAACGCGCACAACGCGGTTCATAAGGAGGAATCATGTTCCCCGTCCCCAAACGACTCTTCTTCACCAAGGGCGTCGGCACGAGCCGCGACGAGCTGCGCTCGTTCGAAGGGGCCCTGCGAAACGCCCAGATCGAGAAGTACAACCTGGTCCACGTCTCCAGCATCTTCCCCCCCAAGTGTCGCATCGTCCCGCCCCAGGAAGGGCTCAAGGACATGTATCCGGGCCAGATCGCCTTCTGCGTCATGGCACGCAGCTGCACCAACGAGCCGCACCGCCTGCTGGCCTCGTCCATCGGCTGCGCCATCCCGAGCGACCCCGAGATGTACGGTTACCTGAGCGAGCACCACGCCTTCGGCCAGAACGAGCGGCAGGCCGGCGACTACGCCGAGGATCTGGCCGCCTCGATGCTGGCCTCGACCCTGGGCATCCCGTTCGACGAGAGCCAGAGCTGGGACGAGAAGGAACAACTCTGGAAGATCAGCGGCCAGATCGTGCGCACCACCAACACGACCCAGACGGCCATCGCCCGCGACGGGCTCTACACCACGGTCGTGGCCGTGGCGGTGCTGTTGTTCGATTGAGCAAGGGCTTTGGAGTGCCTCCCTCATTAGTCAAAAGGGAGGCTGATAGACGGCCGCGCTGATTCTTAAACGTAGGGGGCCAATTCATTGGCCCCGGGCGCGCTTGGCTGCCAGGGGAATGAGACGTCACGGGCGTTCGGGGGCATGTGCCCGCGGACGCGATGAATCGCGCTCCTACGACAGGACAAACGAGGTTTGACATCAGAGGTAGTCCAAAAAGAGCGTGCCCAGCCCCAGGTAGATGAAAAAGCTCACCAAGTCGACCAGGGTGGTCAGCAGCGGGCCGGTCATCATGGCCGGGTCGAGGCCGAAGCGGTTCAGCACGAAGGGGAGCGTCCCGCCGGCGAGGCTGGCGATCAGCACGTTGGCCCAGAGCGCGAGCGTGGTGACCACGCCCAGGAAGTAGTTGCCGTGCCAGAGGTAGGCCACCGCGCCCAGCAGCACGCCCAGCACGAGGCCGTTGACCAGGCCGACCACGACCTCCTTGCGCAGCACGCGCCAGGTGTCGCGGAACGAGACCTCGCCGGTGGCGATGCCGCGGATGGCCACGCTCACGGCCTGGATGCCGACGTTGCCGCCCATGTTCGAGATCAAGGGCATGAACGGGGCCAGCACGACCGCGCGGGCGAGCGTGTCGTTGAACAACGACACCACGATCACGCCCACCTGGCTGAGCGCGATGTTGACCGTGAGCCAGGGCAGGCGGTGGCGCACGCTGTAGCGCGCCGAGGAAAGCGGGCGCTCCTCGCCGCCCTCGATCGAGCTGAACTTCAGAATGTCCTCGCCGTACTCGGCCTCCATCACGTCCAGCACGTCGTCCACCGTGACGATGCCCACCAGCTTCTCGTTGAAGTCGACCACGGGCAGCGCCAGCAGGTCCTCCTCGCTGATGACCTTGGCCACGGCCTCCTGGTCGTCGTCGACCATGACCGAGACGACGTCCTCGTTGAGTAGTTGGGCGACGCGGGTGTGCTCGTTGGCCAGGATCAGATCGCGCAGCGACACGACGCCGCGCAGCTTGCCCGCCTGATCGACCACGTAGAGGTAGTAGATCGTCTCGGCCTCGCCGCTGTGGGCGCGCAGGTGCTCCAGCGTGCGCCTGACCGACCACGACGCCTGGATCGAGACGAACTCTGGGGTCATCAGGCCGCCGGCGGTCTCGGGCGGGTAGCTCAACAGCGCCCGCACGTCCTCGGATTCCTCCGGGACCATTTCGGCCAAAATCTTCTGCAAGTCGTCGGGGGCCAGTTCGCTGATGACGTCGGCGGCGTCGTCCGGGTCCATGCGCTCGACTAAGTCTGCGGCCTGGGCGATGTCGAGCCGGTCGAACTGCTTGACGGCGTCCTCGGGCTCGAGCTGGGTCAGCAGGTCGGCCAAGTGTTGGCGGCCCACGGTGCGCAACAGGCGCTGCAGCGCGGGCTTGTCGAGTTCGGCCAGCAGGCGCAGGAAGTCGTAGCGGTCCAGGTCCTCGAGAAAGTCGGCCAACGGCTCGCGCTCGCCCCGCTCGAGCAGGGTCGTGAACCAGTGCAGGATCTCGTCCATCTGGACCGGCGCCATCGGGCCTCCTTTCGCGCTTGGGGTGTGGGCCGAACGACCGGCGATTCATGGTACCACCCCCCTTTCCCTTTACAAGCTCGCGGGTCCCTGCTCGGAAAACCGCCTCAATACTTATTAATTCACATATCGTATTAGCGGTAAGCGAAGTTACTCATTGACTCCCGAGTCAAATCGTTGTATATATAAGTCTGGAGGTTGGATCAGTTTTGTGCGCCTTGGCGCATCTCATCTGGGCTGCTGTATCGGGGAGCGCCACGGGGTGGCTTCTCCTTGGAGGAGAGATGTGAATAAGGTGTACCCAATAACGATAATGCGTCTTATTCAGTGTTTACCTGGGCAGTTCGGGGAGGGATGTTAACGATCCGGTAACGTGTTAAGCGCTTGTTCACATTAGGAAAAGGGAAGCAGGGGTGCTAACCCGCCCCAAGCGAACGGGTCAGGTTCGCTTGGGGGGCAACTCGCGTTGCAAAGCGGTTAGCGCCCCCCGCACCACTTCACATTCTAATCTTTCCGTTTCCCGGGGACAAGTGCGTTCCATTACAAATCACTTTTCGGGGAATGGAGGCTCAAGCATGTCTAGAAGTGGCCCGCTCTCTCTCTCGGTCCTTATCCTATTGTTGTTGACGACATCGGCGGTCTCGGGCCAGGCGCAGATCCACGGAAGTTCGCGGTTGGACCTGGTCGCCTTTCCGATCCCGTGCACCGAGGTGGAGGAGATCAAGCTCGACACGCTCTGCGAGCGCACCGTGCTCGAGTTCGACATCGAATCCATCATGAACGTCAACGTCACCTTCAGCGGGATGACGCTCTCGCTCAACTCGGCATCGCCGGCGCCGAGCACCTGATCCTGGGGCTCACCTCGAACCTGGGCGCGCTCACGCTCAAGCCCGAACTCTGGTTCGCCGTCCCGTTCGAGACCGTGACCAGCGCCAGCAACAACGTCAACATCGTCGTGATCCCGCCGGGCGACCCGCTGTTCGTCAAAAAGCGCGTCCAGATCGACATGAACGTGGCCGGGATCAACGTCTCGAACCTGGCCATGTTCGAGGACGTCACCTTCCC
>CAZNGF010000037.1:0-27716 GCA_964572855.1 uncultured Thermotogae bacterium
GCATGCACGCCTGGTTCTTTACCAGGAGGACGTTGTGGGCGGCTCAAACGCGTGGTTGCGGGCGCGATGAATCGCGCTGACCGCGCGCCCGCTGTGGACGTTCCCCGCGCGCTCCGATAGCCTTGAGGCAGTCGGTAATCCCTCGAGGTGATCCCATGAACGCGTTCGCGTCCGCCGTCGTGCTCGCGCTGGCCGGGGTGTTGGCGCTCGGCTGGCTCGGCTTCCAGCTCCCGCCGCCCGCCTTCGCGCCGGACACCGAGGTGGCCACGTCCCTAACCGCGCTCGACCTGCCCCGGGACCTGCCCGCCCCCGTGCGCCGCTACGCCGAGGCCGTCTTCACGCGGGGGCCGGTGCACATCCATTCCGCGGTCGTAAGCGGCGTGGGGCGCATCCGCAACGACACGTGGTGGGCCCCGCTGCGCTTCCGGGCCTCCCACACCGGCGCACCCGAGCTCTCGCGCTACACCGAGGTCACCTGGTTCGGCGTCCCGCTGCTGCGCTCGCTCGACTACTACGTCGACGGCGCGGGCGCGCTGGTCGGGGCGGGGGTCGCGCAACTGGACGAGTCGGGTCCGCGGGCCACGCAGGCCGAATACCTGTCGATGTGGGCCCAGCTCGTCTGGATGCCGTCGGTCCTGCTGACCCACTCCAAGACCCGCTGGGAGGCCGTGGACGCGACCACGGCACGCCTGATCGTCCCGTTCGCGGGCGGCGAGGAGGCGCTCACGGTCGCCTTCGCCCCGACCACGGGCCGGATCCGTCACGTCGCGGCCGCGCGCTACCGCAGCGGCGAGTCCGAGACCACGCCCTGGCGCGCCGAGTTCGACCGCTGGAAACGTGTGCAAGGGGTTTGGGTGCCCACGGCGCACACGTTCATCTGGGAGGATCAAGGGCCCTACGCGCGCTTTGTAGCCCGCCACCTCCGGTTCAACGCCGACGTGCCGGACGAGCTGCCCACCGACCTCCGCGCCGTTGAATAACCGAACGGGCGATGAATGGGCACGCCAACGTAGCGTGAAAGCGCGCGGATGCTGGAGCCCGTCGCCGGCGTGGGGCCCTGACTCCGCGGCGCGGCCGTTTGCATTGCCGCGGCGCTCCCGCCCATAATGATCCCGTCTCAGGGATCTGTTCCCTTGCGGCAAGCTCGGCACGGTGTCCGGGTCGGCCCGGGGGTTGACCCTCTTGAAAGGATGATCATGGCCAAACCGCAAACATCCAAGTCCGCACCGCTACAGCTCGACAAGCAAACGATCGACCTGCCGGTGATCGAGGGGAGCGAGGGCGAAAAAGCCGTCGACATCGCCAAGCTGCGCGCGCAAACCGGCTACATCACCTACGACAACGGGTACGGCAACACGGGCGCCTGCACCAGCGAGATCACGTTCGTCGACGGGGAGAACGGCATACTGCGCTATCGTGGGTATCCGATCGAGGAGCTGAGCCAGAAGTCCTCGTTCCTCGAGGTCGCCTACCTGCTCATCCACGGCGAGCTCCCCAACAAGAAGGAGCTGGACGCGTTCGTGGAGCAGATCACGCACCACACCATGCTGCACGAGGACCTGCGCCACATGTACGAGGCCTTCCCGCGCGACGCGCACCCCATGGCCACGCTCTCCTCGGTGGTGTGCAGCCTGTCGACCTTCTACCAGGACGCGCTCGACCCCGGCAACCCCGAGCACGTGCGGCTCTCGACCGTGCGCCTGCTGGCCAAGCTGCCCACCATCGCGGCCTACTCGCACAAGAAGGCCATCGGCCAGCCGCTGGTCTACCCCAACAACGCGCTCTCCTACACGGCCAACTTCCTCAACATGATGTTCGCCGTCCCCAGCGAGCCCTACGAGGTCGACCCCGAGGTGGCCCAGGCGCTCGATTTGTTGCTCATCCTGCACGCCGACCACGAGCAAAACTGCTCCACCTCGACCGTGCGCATGGTGGGATCGAGTCACGCGAACCTGTTCGCCTCGATCTCGGCCGGCATCTGCGCGCTCTGGGGGCCGCTGCACGGCGGAGCGAACCAAGCCGTCATCGAAATGCTTCAAACCATTCACGACGACGGCGGGGACGTGAAGAAGTACATGGAGCTGGTCAAGGACAAGGACGCCAACGTGCGCCTGATGGGCTTTGGCCACCGCGTCTACAAGAACTACGACCCGCGCGCCAAGATCATCAAGGCGCAGGCCGACAAGATCCTGCAGAAGATGGGCGTGCAGGATCCGCTGCTGGACATCGCGCAGGAGCTCGAGGGAATCGCGCTCGAGGATGACTACTTCGTCGAGCGCAAGCTCTACCCGAACGTGGACTTCTACAGCGGGATCATCTACCGGGCCATCGGCTTCCCGCTCAACATGTTCCCGGTGCTGTTTGCCATCGGGCGCCTGCCGGGCTGGATCGCACAGTGGAAGGAAATGATGAACTCACAGACGCGCATCGGGCGGCCGCGCCAGATCTACACCGGCGCCCGCGAGCGCGGTTACGTGCCCGTAAACAAGCGATAACGGGCCGCACCCGAGGTTTCCAAGGAGGTTGTGCCCCATGCGTACCCTAGCGGCGTTGGCGTTATGTTGTCTCTGTCTGGTGGGCGGACAGGCCCAGGAGCAGGGCGATCCGCGCGTGGCGTTCCTGGCGCCTGAGGACGGTGCGATCGTCCACGACCGGCTCCTGATCGAGGCCGAGGGGATCGACTTCCAGGACCTCAAGACGTTCGGGTTCGCCGTGTTCTCCTACGCGCCCGAGGGCGGGGATTTTAGGGAGATCGGCCGCGACCGGAACACCTTCGACGGGCTCAGCCTGCTCTGGGACACCTCTCAGGTCGAAGACGGTGCCTACACGCTACGCGCCGAGGTGACGGACTTGTTCAACCTCACCGGGACGGGCCAGGTGATGGTGTTCGTCAACAACGACGGCAACCAGTCGCTCACGCACCGGGTCGTGCGCAACCTCGTCTCGGCCTTCGACGCGCTCGCGCGCACGCTCGACTTCCCGCCCGACCAGACGCTGACCGAGTCGGTGGACCTGCTGTTCGAAAACCTGGAGTCGGCCTCGGCGGCGTTCGAATCCACGCTGGAGGATATCAACGCGCTGCGCGCTGCGGCTCCGGAGGCCGTGGCCCAGGCCGACCCGTTCCTGCGCCACGCGCCGCTGTTCGAGGAGCTGGCCGGGGCCATCAACGCGGCCCGAGAGGGGTTTCGCACCCTGGAGCCCGCGCCCACCGAGGCCGCGCTCGGGGCCATCAGCGCCGCCGCGCGCCGGCTCGCACCGCTGCGGCCCAACGGGGTCGATCTCGCGCCGCTGGCCGAGGTGGCCGACGTGATCGACGCCTCGCTCGCCGACCTCGACCTCGTGTTCGAGACCGTGGGCGGCGGCGCCTCGGGCGTGAGCGTCGAGGAGACGCTGCAGGCGTTCCTGCAGCGCGCCCAGCGCGCCGCGGCACCCGTCGACCGGGTGGCCAGGGCGCTGGAGGCGGCCAACGCGGACTGCCCCGTGACCTTCAGCGACGGCGCGGGCCGCACCGCCGTCCACTACGAGGTGGGCGCCCGGGCAATCCAAATCGGCCTGCCCAACGCAGCCGGCGGCACGATCCAGTGGTACGACGCCCAGGAGAGGGCGCTGGGGTCGGGGTCGATTACGGACGGGAGGTACGTCTGGGAAGTGGGCTCGCTCCAGCCGGCGGGGCGCTACTTCTTCGTGGCCGAATTCGAGCTCAACGGCCAACCGCGCACCAAGACGGGGCGCGTCGTCCTGCGCCCCTGAAACCCGTCGAATTGGGTTTGCACCCCGATGCGTTCCTGTAGGGCCTGCATAACAGGCCCTACAGGGTCCTTCCTCAGCCTCGTTTTGCGTTAGCGGTCCGCCATCCCCTCGAGCGAGACCGTGTACTCTCCCACCCGCTCGTCGTAGCGGATCGTGTATTGCGTCGGGTATCGCTTCCCCGTGGCCCGGTAGGCCTCGGGCTGCTTGATCGAAAAGGTCGCATCGGTTCGCTGCTCGAAATACGCCTGCGTGATCATGGGCTCGAAGAAGGTGAGCCGGCCTTTGTAATAGCCGTAGAGGAACGTCTGCGTGAAGGGCTCGCCGTTGAGCTCGGGCGCGGCCCCGTCGGCCCAGTGCACGCCCATGGCCGGCACGACCTCGACCGTCGAGATGTAGCCGGCGGGCAAGTAGCGCTCCTGCACGGGCACTGTGTCCTCCGGCGCGCCCTCGACCGCCAGCCGCTCGGCCTCCGGGACGATGTAGAAGTGCACGTCGAAGTGCGGCACGTCGTAGACCCCCGGGGGCACGTGTCCGTGCGGCGCCCAGTCCAGCAACACGTGCGTGAACGGACTCGAGGCGCTGCTCCCGGGCAGCGCGAGCGAGAGCTGGACGTCCTCTTCGGGCAGGCCGGAGAGCATCGACTCCCCAAACGTCACACCGACGGCCTCCAGCGCGCCCGCGCCGTCGAGGCGTTCCCAGGTGCGGACCAGTCCGTTGCCCAGCGGGGCCTCGGCGCCGAGCACCACGCCCGTGCGCACGCCCGCGGAGTCGGACCCCCACATCATCCACCCCAGCACGCCGGCGGCCAACACCAGCGCCCCCAGCACCACAGCCAGAATCGTCTTCATTACAACCGTCCTTTCGGGAGCCGTGCCCCATTGGGAATGAGATTTTCTCTTGAGTATAGCGCCAACCCGGCGGCCGGCGCTTGGACGGCCTATAGGCTGCCGGGCGCCCGGACCCGGCGCATGGGCGGAAGGCCCGATTCGGAGCGCGACAAACGACGTAAAAGCAAAGAGGAGGAGCGATGGATCCTCCTCCCCTGGCGCGTGCGGTTGTCGTGGTTTGGGCTTAGTGGAGCTTGCGGACTACGGTATCGCGCAGCGTCCGGTACTCGCTTTCCTTCAGCGACACCAAGTCGACCTCGCCCAGGTCGTCGGCCGTGATCTGCTTGGATTCCTCCATGGCGCAGTTGAGCCGCTGTTTGCGCCCGTGCGCCTCGATGCGCGTGAGGTCCAGCTCGTAGCGGATCGAGCCGTCCTTGGGGTTGGTCCGTCCGAAGTGAAAGTCCTCGGCGTGGCCGTGCTCGTAGTACGAGATGGCCACGAAGTACCCTGGGGTCTTGCGCTTCTTCGTCAGCGCGTTGGGCTGGACGCGCTTGCGCGTGAGCAAATTTCTGAGCAGCGACTCGACCTGCGGTTTGTCGTTTGCCCACCACGTCAAAGACTTGGTGCGATCGGTTCGCGCGTACCGGTTGCGCATCAACGGAACCACTCCTTTCGGGTGCACTCTGGTTGGGCCGACACGAGGGGGAAGGGAAGCAAACAAGCGGGTAGGGCCCGCGCGCGAGGGACAAGCTCCATGGGGCGTTTCACGCCTTAATTATACGACATTTCTTCTCCGGAGACAACAGTCTCCCGCGCGCAGGACGCTTGTCAGGGGAGGCGCGTTTCGATACAATGGTGCGATCATTGCGCCCGTAGCTCAGTGGACAGAGCGCTGCCCTGCGGAGGCAGAGGTCTGAGGTTCAAATCCTCACGGGCGCGCCATCTCCTGACTTCTCCCCGGTCCGCGGTTATACTGACCCCATCCCGAGCGGTTGTGGGTTTTCATGAGCCGAGCACACAAAGCATGGTGGATCGCGTTTGCCGCGGTGACGGCGCTGGTCGTGGGGTTGGGTGCGCTGTACCTGGACCGGGCCGGCCGCGAGCGCACGGCGCGCTATCTGGAGCTGGCCGAGACCTACACCGCGGCGTTCGCCGACCGGGCCGCACTCTACCTGAGCCGGGGCAACCCCGACGCGCTCGATTTGCTGGCCAACACGGCCAGCACGCTGCTGTTCGGGGACGTCGTGCTCTACGTGCAAGCCGTCCACGCCGGAGAGCGGGTCGTGGACGCGCGCTCGGCGCTGGGGGAAGCGCTTCCGCTTCCGCTGCTGGACGCTCCCCCCGCGTTGCAAAGCGAACGCCGCCGCGCTCCCGACGGTCCGCCCTATGTCGACGTGGTCAAGCGCCTGTTCCCGCTGCGCACCGACTCGGGCGAGCCGCTCGACGGCTACGTGCGCATCGGGACCTCGCTGGCCCAGCTCGAGGCCGAGCTGGCGGGCGAGCGCTGGACCGTGGCCGCGCTGGGCGCGGGCGTCTGGGCCGTGCTGCTGCTGGGTGTCTGGCTAGGGGCGCGCTGGCTGCACCCGCCGGTCCCCGCCTCCGCCGTGAGCGCGCCCGCCGCAACCATGCCCGAGCCTGAGGCGGAGCCCGCGCCGCCCCCTGAGCCACAACCCGCGCCGGTCCCCGCGGCGCGGCGCATTGGGACGCTCACCATCGACGACACGCGCAAGGCCGTGACGGTGCGCGGCGAGCCCGTCGAGCTCTCGCCCAAGGAGTTCGAGCTGCTGAGCCTGCTGGGCTCGCACCCCGGCAAGGTGTTCGCCAACGACGAGATCCTGGCGGCCGTTTGGGCAGAACAGGACTTCGCCTCGGCTCAGGACGTCAAGCAGTACATCTACTTCCTGCGTCGCAAGCTCGAAGCCGACCCCAAGAAGCCCGCACTCATCGTCACGGTGCGGGGTTTCGGCTACAAGCTGGCCGGCGGCAAAGAGCCCGCCTCTTGAAAAGGCACGCGGATCGCCCTATAATCCCCACACCCAATCGAAGCGAGTGATCCGCATGATCAGTGGTCGCCTTTGTCGCGGCGCAAGTCACGCTTCCCTCTAGCTGTCCCCGTTCCCTCGACCCATTTCAACCCGATCGGCGCCCGGGCGCGTTCGTCCGGCCCGACCCGTTTTTATTAAAAACAATCAATCTAGCCCCAAAAGGAGGACGTTTATGATCCGACCCGTCTCTCGACGCGCGTTTCTGAAAGGGCTGGCGGCCGGCGCCGTCACCGTGAGCGCCAGCGGCGGCCTGTGGCGCACGGGCTTTTCCCAACAGGGCGGCATCACCGCCGTGACCAACGGCGCGGTGGACACGATGGAGCCCACCCGCTTCAACGACCCCAACCTGCAGCTGGTGGGCAACATCTTCGACGGGCTGCTGCGCCGCGACGCGCAGGGCAACCTGCTGCCGGCGCTGGCCACCTCGTTCGAGCGCACGGCCATCGACCAGTGGGAGTTCACGCTGCGGCAGGGCGTGCGCTTCCACAACGGCAACGCCTTTGACGCCGAGGACGTCAAGTTCAGCCTGGAGCGGCTCAAGGAGGACTTCTCCGAGTTCAACTTCTTCGGGAGCATGATCACCGAGGTCCAGATCCTGGACCCCTTCAAGGTGCGCGTCGTCACCGACGGCTCGGTTCCGTTCTTCGCCAACAACATGCACCAGATCTTCATCCTGGACAAGGAATCCAGCGAGTCGCGCTCGCTGGAGGACATCGCCCAGAACCCGATCGGCACCGGCGCGTACCGCTTCGTGGATTGGGTCCAGGGCGACTTCGTGGACCTGGAGGCCAACGAGGGCTACTGGGGCGGCGCGCCGGCGGTCAAGCGCGTGCGGCACCAGATCATCGAGGACGACTCCACGCGCTTCTCGGCGCTGGTGAGTGGCGACGCCGACCTGGTCCAGAACCTGCCCACGCAGTTCGCCAGCCGGCTGGACGGCAACCAGAGCCTGCGCGTGGCCACCCGCGAGGGGCGCCAGCTCATCTTCTTCTCGCCACGCGTGGTGGACACGCCCTTCAGCGACCTGCGCGTGCGCCAGGCGGTCTACCACGCGCTGGACTCGCAGCTCATCATCGACACCGCGCTGGACGGCTTCGCCACGCCCGGCGCCCAGATCCCCGATTCGCCGACCGTGGGCCACAACCCGGACATCGAACGGCTGCCGTTCGATCCCGAGCGCGCGCGCCAACTGCTGCGCGACGCGGGCTTCCCGGACGGCTTCGACCTCACGGTGGACGTGCTCAACGACCAGTTCGTCAACCCCGTGAGCGTGGGCGAATCCACCGCCCAACTGCTCCAGAGCATCGGGATCAACGCCCAGGTGCGCGCGCGGCCGGGGTCGCTCTTCTTCGACGACCCGGACAAGGAGTTCTTCATCGTGGGCTGGTTCGACGGCGCGTTCGACTTCGGGCGCACGGCCGGCAACCTGCTGGTCACGGGCGCGTTCTTCAACGACTCGCAGTACAGCAATCCGGAGTTCGACTCGTTAATCGAGCAGGCCAACAACACGCTCGACACGGGCGAGCGCGAGCGATTACTGCAGCGGGCCAACAAGCTGGCCATGGACGACGTCGCGCTCGTCCCGCTGCACTTCGAGGGCCAAGTCTGGGGCGTGGACAGCGGGCTCAACTTCACGCCGCGCTCGGACTCCTGGACGCTCTACCGCGACATCGTGCCGGCGCTCTAGTACTCGACCACGATGTTTCTACTGGGTAGGGGTCCCATTCATGGGACCCGGGAGACTCGCTTGGTTCTTCACCGGGTGGGTGTGGTGGGCAGCCAAGGCGCGTGTCCGCGGGCGCGATGAATCGCGCCCCTACACCCAAGAACCACTGTGGTCCAGTCCTAGTCCACACAAGCGGCTCAAAAGCGGAAACCGGAGGCTCGCGTGCTGCGGCCTCCGGTTTTCTATTCGGGCTCGCGCAACCGCAACAACTGATTGCCTGGCACGTCCTCCAGCACGTCCACACGCCCGCTGGGCCAGCGCACGGTCACGCGCTCGGCGCGCTCGCTTTCCCCGAGCCCGAACAGGAGCGTCACGCTGCTCTGCGACAGGTGACCGCCGCCGGCGCGCAGCTCGCGCGCCTGGGTGCGGCCGCCGGCCGTGACCGAAACGCGCGCGCCCACCCCGCTGCGGTTGCTTGCCGTGCCTTCGAGTTCGAACTTGAGCCAGTTGCCGCCGTCGCCCGTTGCGTGCTCGCTGTTCAGGAACACCCGTGGAATCCCGCGGACGACCTCGTTGTCGGGGATTGGAAAGGCCGCGTTGGCGACCACGAGGTCGGGGCGGCCGTCGCCGTCCAGATCGCCCGTCGCCACGGCGTGACCCAGTTGATAGGTCCCGTCCGATAGATCATTGGTCAGCTCGACCGCGGGCCGAGATTCCTCGAAGCGTCCCGTTCCGTCGTTGAGAAACAGGTGCGCCGGGTTGTCCTGCACGGGGCGGCGCGGGTGGTCGATCATGTTGCCGGCGTAGAACAGGTCCAGGTCGCCGTCGTTTTCCCAATCGAGCGCCGCCGCCCCCCAGCCGAAGGGCCAGTCGGCCACGCCCGCCTCCGCCGCACCTTCGGTGAACGTGCCGTCGCCGTTGTTGAGGTAGAGCGCGTGCCGCAGCGTGTCCACGGGGATGTCCACGCGGTAGACGTTGGGCGAGTTGCCCCAGTTGGTGGCGAACAAATCGATCCACCCGTCGCCGTCGTAGTCGCCCGGTGCCAGGCCCATCCAGTTGCCCGTGGCGCCCAGGCCCGCCTCAAGCGTGACGTTGTCGAAGCGCAGGTCGCCTTCCTCGACCCAGCGGTTTTGGAAGAGCGTGACGGTCGAAAAATCCACGGCCAGGGCCAGGTCCTGGTCGCCGTCGTTGTCGTAGTCGAGGCAGGTGACGGCCCAGGTCGAGTTCTGCGCCTCGCCGGGGCCGACCAGCGCGCGCGTAACCGGGTTGTCGACGCCCGCCCGGCGCCCCATCTCCTCGAACGTGCCGTCACCCCGGTTGCGGAACAGCAGGTTGGGGTGGGCGTCGTCCCCGGGGTGCAGGCGCCGGTTGCCCAGATAAAGGTCCAGGAAACCGTCTTGGTCGAAGTCGCAGAGCGCGGCGCTGATCGAAAGTTGCTCCTGCGCGCCCACGCCGGCGCGCCCGGTGAGGTTGACAAACGTCCCGTCCCCCCGGTTGAAGAAGAGCGCGTTGCGGTTGCGCCGGGCCACGAACAAATCGGTGTCGCCGTCGTTGTCCAGGTCGCCGGCCACCACGGCTGTCCCGCCGGGGTAGCCCACGCCGGCCTCGGCCGAGACCTCCTCGGGGAACGCCCCGCCGTCGTTGCGCAGCAGCGCGTTGGGGAAGCCCGGCCCGTTGGTGAGGTAGAGGTCGTCGTCGCCGTCAGCGTCGTAGTCAAATAAGGCCGCGCCCGCCAGCTCCAGGAAGATCAGCGGCACGCGCGTGAACAACACCTCGTTCTTTTCGACAAGGACCGCGTAGGTGTGCTCGAACGGCAGCGCGCCCTCCTCCGGCGCGCTCGCCCCCAACAGCGCCAGCAGCAGGACCGCACCGAGTGACATTCGAAGCCACCGACTTGTTTGGAATCGCATGCGGCCATTGTAACACGGACCCGGCGCGGGACTGGAGCGGGCCGCGCCGGGACACTACACTGCGGGCATCTCCCCAAAGGAGCGCGATCATGAGCCACTTCGCCAACGTGAACGAAGCCGTCCGGCGCGCGGGTGAGCTGCTGAGCCTGGACGCACTCACCGTGCGCCGCCTGATCAACCCCGAGCGCGAGCTCAAGGTCGAGGTCGCCATCGAGCGCGACGACGGCTCGCTGGGCCTGTTCGACGGCTACCGCTTCCAGCACAACAACGCGCGCGGGCCGTTCAAGGGCGGGCTACGCTACCACCCCGACGTCGACGAGGACGAGGTGCGGGCGTTGGCCTCGCTCATGACCTGGAAGACGGCCGTGGTCGACGTCCCCTTCGGCGGGGCCAAGGGCGGCGTAGCCGTCGATCCGAGCACGCTTTCAGAGCGCGAGTTGCGCGAGCTCACCCGGCAGTTCGTGCGCGAAATCCACGAATTGATCGGCCCCGACGCCGACATCCCCGCGCCCGACGTCAACACGAACGCGCATATCATGGCCTGGATCATGGACGAGTACTCGCGCCACCACGGCTTCTCGCCGGGGGTCGTGACCGGCAAGCCCGTCGAGCTGTTCGGCTCGCAGGGGCGCGAGGCCGCCACGGGTCAGGGTTTGGTCCACGTGCTGGCGGCTTACTTGGCCGACGAGGGGCGCGGTCTGGACGGCTTGAGGTGCGCGATCCAGGGCTTTGGCAACGTGGGCGCGCACGCCGCGCGGCTCTTGGCCGAACGCGGGGCGGAGGTCGTGGCCGTCAGCGACGTGCACGGCGGGCTCTACAACGAGGGCGGCCTGGACGTGCCCACGCTGGTCGATTTCGTCCACGGGGAAGAAAGGCACAGCGTGGTCGAGTTTGCGGGGGGCGAGCGCATCACAAACGAAGCGCTGCTCGCGCTGGAGTGCGACTGCCTGATCCCGGCCGCGCTGGGCGGCGTGTTCGACGCGGAGACCGCGGGGGAAGTGCGCACGCCGCTCCTGATCGAGGGCGCCAACGGCCCGTCCTCGCCCGCGGCCGACGCCGTCTTCGCCGAACGCGGGATCGTCGTCATCCCCGACATCCTGGCCAACGCGGGGGGCGTCACGGTGTCCTATTTCGAGTGGGCGCAGAACGTGCAGAAGTTCAAGTGGGACTTGGCGCGCGTGGAGGTCGAGCTGCAGAAAACCATGCTGGCCGCCTACCGCGCCGTGCGCGCCCAGGCCAAGCGCCTGGACGTCGACCTGCGCACGGCGGCTTTCGCCCTGGCGGTCGAGCGCGTGGCGCGAGCGCAGGCGCTGCGGGGGTTGTGAGGAAAACAGGGCTCGCGCGAACCGTCTGCCCCGTGGAGGATGTCCTCATACACTGGAGGCGGTGATCGACATGGCCAAAGCCAATTCCGGAATCAAATTCACGGCGCGGGACTACCGCCAGGGGAGAAGGGGCCAGACCCACACCCCCGCGACAGGAACACCACGCTCTTGGTGACGTCCTTGCCGTAGCGGCGGATCTTGGGGAACTCGGCGAGCGGGATGCGGACGTGCTGGGCCTGGAGCTTGTCCTCGACGTAGAAGCCCTCGTAGGGGTCGTGGAAGTAGAGGTAGGTCTCGTCGTGGCCGGTGACGGCCACCCAGTGCGGGGCCTTGACCTGGTGCAGGCGGTAGGTGCTGATGAGCAGGATCGGGACCTCGTCGTGTGCCAACCCCTCGATCACGTCTTCGGCGCTGAAGTCGCGGTACTCGGCCCGTACGCCTGAGGCGTCGGCTTGCTGGCGGAGCTGTTCGTGCACGAGCCGCACGACCTCCTTCTTGTCCTCGCTGCGCACCGACGAGAGGAAGGGCGTTCGCCTTGAAGAGAGGAGGACGCGCGCGCCGTAGCCCCGCCGCCGGGCGGCCAACGCCAGCCCGAACGGACCACACCCGCCCAGCCCCGAGGTCATGAAGATGAGCGTGGCCTCCTTCCAGAGCATGAGCTCGAGCGCGCGGTTCAGCTTCAATCCGGGGTCGTAGTGCTTCATGGCCATCATGAGGCTGGCCGCGCCGCAGGTGAACTCCAAGGTTTGCGGATAATAGGGCAGGTCGAGCCGTATCCCGTCGGGGACGTCCGCCTCGACCCGCTTCCACATCTTGAGCCCGTCGGTGCCGTCCTCGTAGTAGGCGGGCAGCGTTTCCAGGGCGCGGAAGCCCTCGCGCTCGTAGAAGCGGATGGCGCGCGCGTTGTCGGCGCGCACCTCCAGCGAGAGGCGCGTGCAGCCTTCCTCGCGCGCGGCGCGCTCGCAGGCGGCCAGCAGGCGCTGGGCCAAGCCCTTTCCCTGATAAGCGGGGTCGAGCACGATGGAGTAGAGCCGGCCCACGGTGGCGTTCTTGCGCCAGAGGACGATGGCCGTCCCGACGGCCGCGCCGCCCTGCGAGACCACGAACGCGCTGGCGTGCGCCTCGCTAAGCAGGTAACGAAACTGCTCGCGGCTGAAGCGGTCCGAGGCAAAGCCCAGTTGCTCCAGGCGCACGAAGTCGCCCAGGTCGCTCGGGCGGGCGGCCCGCAGCGTCAGCTCGCCCGTCACGCGCCCGACTCCCCGGCCAGGTAGCGCACGATGCGCTCGTAGAGGTGCGAGGCCTTCTGGTCCTCCTCGCCGGCAGCGATGGTGGGGTTGTCGTTCACCTCGATCACGACGAACGCCTCGGGGCCGAGCTGCTTGATGTCCACGCCGTAGAGCCCCTTGCCGATCGCGTTGGCCGCGCGCAGGGCCACGTCGAGCAGAAGCGGGTTGACCTTGCCCAGCTCGAAGCCCTTGACGCCGCCCTCGACCACGCCGCCGCCGTCGGTGTAGGTGGCGATCTTCCAGCGGTTGCGCGGGATGAGGTACTGACAGGCGTAGAGCGGCTCGCCGGCCAGCACCCCGACGCGCCAGTCGAACTGCGAGCGCACGAAGCGCTGGACCACCAGGCGCTTGGCGCGCCGCAGGAAGCGCTTGCCCACGGCCACGAACGCCTCGGGCTCGGTCACGCGCTCGACGTACATCGAAAAGCTGCTGTTGGGCGCCTTGAGCACAAGCGGGCTGCCCAGCTCGCTCAAGAGCGCCTCCCCGCGCCGGGGCGTGAGCTCGTCGGGGCTCAGAAACGCCGTCTGCGGCATCGGCACCCCCTGGCGCTGGAGGCGGCGGTACATGTTCACCTTGTCGCAGCAGATCAGGATCGAATCGGGGTCGTCGATGACGCGCATCCCGTGCAGCTCGGCCCAGCGGGCGGCCACGTAGGCCGTGTTGAGCGGGTCGGTGAGCGCGCGGATGAACAGGGCGTCGTACTGCGGGATCTTGTACAGGTCGGTGCGGAACAGGATGTCGAGCCGGTGCCCCAGGCGCTGGGCCACCTGTCCGTAACGCATGAGCGCGCCCATCTCCTCGGAGCGCGAGATGGTGTAGCGCTCGACGAACACCGCTATGTGGGCCATTGCACCACCCGGTTCAGGTGGGCGCGCTCGCGCGCGTTGAGCGAGGCGAACGGCAGCGGACCCAGGTCGCTCAAGAGCGCCGTGCCGTCCGGCAGCGTGATCACGCGCAGCCGAGCCAGCGGGATGTGCAGCGTCTCCAGGACCTCGACGGCCAGCGGCCGGTAGCGCTTGGGCTGGCACCAGCCCAGCACCGCGCGGAAGAAGCCCACCGACGAGCCCGGCGGCAGCTCCTGGCAACAGATCGCGTACTTGTAGTTGCGCGTAAGCGACTTGGCCACCCGCTCCTGATGGCCCGCGCGCCGCACGACGCTGTGGCGGTACATGAACGGGTTGACCGCGTCGACGATCACGGGCGGCTCGAAGTGGGCGTTGGTCAGGTAGAACTCGGACACGGGCAGGTTGGCGGTCTTGGCCCGCTCGAGGAACACCGGCACGACGTAGCTGTCCACGGCTTCCTTGCACGTGGGATAGACCGTGGCGCCGGCGTCCTCCAGCGCCTGCGAGGTGTAGTAACCGTCGGTGAGGTAGTCGTAATCCCCGACCAGGTTGACGTAGCAGCCGGCACGTGGCAGATAGGCGACGGGGCGCTCGGCCAGGATGCGCTCGATTTCGGCAATGCGTGCCATGGTCCTCCTCACGGGCAGTGTCCGCGCGGCGCGGGCGCCTGTCAACTTCAAAGGCGCTCCCTGCAGGCCTCAGCCACGCGCCGCCCGCGCCGAGCACGAGCCCCTCAGCGCCGACCAACAGGAGTGCGAGCCCGCCCAGCAACAACAGCGCGTCCACTACGCCTCATCGTCGGGAAACACGCGCCGCTGCCAGCGGTGCAGCACGTCGTGGATGTTGGGATGGTTCTTCTTCAGGTACTCGAACGGCCGGCGCAGCGGGTGGAACACCGTGGACAGCCCCAGCACGCCCAGCGCGAGAAACACCGTCCCCGGCAGGATCGGGAGCACGAGGCCGAGCACGCCGACGAGCAGAAAGGCGACCGACAGGGCGATGCGAATGGATTTCTTCATTCCCGCTCCCCGCGCCGCGTCACGCTTGACACCCCCGGAGCCTCGCCCCATAATACCTTGAACTTCGCATCGGCTCCGAGGTGAACATGGTTGAGGTGACCTGCCCGGCCTGCGCAGCCAGCTTCGACATCGAACCGGGAACGGTTGAGTTGGGCGACGACGTCACCTGCCCGGCGTGCGCGGAGCTGTTGGAGGTGCTGGGCCTCGATCCGCTCGAAATGGCCGCCGTCAGCTTCGACGAGGCCTCCCAACCGAACGGATTCGAGGCGTTCGAGGACGAGCTGTTCGACGACTGATCCGGACGCGCTAGGACGACGATGCCTCCGCCTCGTCGTGCTCCCCGTGGGTGCCAGCCAGCACGAAGCGGTCGAACAACACGCCCAGGCTGCCCAGGAAGGCAAGCCCCGTCAGCGAAAGCCCGATCCATCCCTGGGTGATCGCGCCCTCGGCCGCCTCGCAACGGGTCTGGTAGTAATGGGCGTCGCCGCACCAGTAATCGCGATGCTCCTCGTAGTCCAACAGGAACAGCAGTTGGATCGGGATCACCGCCACCACAAACAGCAACACCAGCACGCTCCGCTTCACCGCTTTGGACATGACACTCCCCCTCGTCTCCCTCAGTTTAGGCGCGACTCCGGCCAGGGCAACTCGCCGCCCGGACGCTCGTCCCGCTTGGCGCGTTCCCGCTCTTGGGCCCGCACCGCCCGCCAGATACGGAAGGCGATGATCCCGACGAGCAAAAACGGCATCGGAACGATCACGTAGAGGCCCCAGGACAGCGGGCCGAACAGGTCGCCCAGCCCCTGGCGCAGGTCGTGGTTGGCCCAGGCGGGCCAGGCGAACCAAAGCGTCCCGATCGCGGCCGCAAGCAGCGTGTGGGGCCGTCGTTTAGGGTGCATGGTCCTCCTAGGGCCCAAAGAACAGCGTGCGCACCTGGGTGATGTAGCCGCCCTCGGCGGCCAAGATGCCCAGCAGCGCCAGCAGCAGCAACGGTGGCAGCAGGATGGAGTAGACGAGCCCGAGCCGCTCGAAGCGCATGTGCATGAAGTAGCTCACGATCAACCCGGCCTTCATGAGGCCGAAGATCGTGACCAGGAACCACTTGAGCTGGTCCTGGACGTGGAAGTAGTCGACCAGGTAGCTCATAACGCTGAGCACGAACAGCAACACCCAGACCTTGATGTAGACGCCGATCGGGTGCACCTGTCCCTTGGCTTGTTCCACGCTGGCCCCCTTACCAGAGATAGAAGAACGCGAAGATGAACACCCAGACCAGGTCGACGAAGTGCCAGTAGAGACCGGCGATCTCGACCATCTGGTAGTCCCCGCTCCGCTCGTAGCGGCCGCGCAGCACCTTGGCCGCGATGATCGCGAGATAGATCACGCCGCCCGTGACGTGCAGTCCGTGGAAGCCCGTGATCATGAAGAAGGCCGCGCCGAACTGGGGCGCGCCCATCGGGTTGCCCCAGGGCCGCACGCCCTCGGCGATCAGCTTGCTCCACTCGAAGGCCTGCAGGCCCAGGAAGACGAGGCCGAACAGCGCCGTGAGCCCCACGAGGGCACCGGTCTTGAGCCGGTCACGGTGGTAGCCGTAGTTGACCGCGATGGCCATGAAGCCGCTGCTGCTGATCAGGATGAAGGTCATGATCGCGATCAAGAGCAGCGGGACACTGGCCTCGCCCACGTGCAGCGCGAACACCTCGCTGGTGTCCGGCCAGGCGTCCGTGGTGGAGGCCCGCGCGGCCATGTAGCTGATCAAAAACACCCCGAACACGAAGGTGTCGCTCAGCAGGAACAGCCACATCATGGCCTTGCCCCAGCTCACGCGGTAGGCGCCCTCGTCCGAGGACCAGTCGGCCACCAGCCCGCGCAGCCCGCTCAGCTTGCCTCTTTCTTGCGCGTGTTGTGCCACACTTCCCTCCTACGTAAACGTCATCAGCCCGAACAGGACGACCCACACCGCCAGCAGGTAGTGCCAGTAGTGGGCGCAGAGCTCGACGTTGAGTTGGACCGCCCGCGCGGCCGTCCCGCCGCGGGTCATCCGGTACGCGCGCCCCCAGGCGACCAGCCCGCCGGCCACGTGCAGCCCGTGCAGCGCCGTGAACAGGTAGAAGAACGTGCTGGCGGGGTTGGACGAGAGGAAGTAGCCCAACCCGACCAGTTGTCCCCAGACAAGCACCTGCCCGACCAGAAAGGCCAGCGAGAGCACCCCTGCGACCAGCATCCCGCGGCGCACCTCGGGCGTGCGGCCGCGCCGCGCCCGCACGACGGCCCACTGGAACGCGACGCTGGCCAGGGCGAGCAGCCCCGTGTTGAGCCAGAGCGTTCCCGGCTCGTGCAGCGAGACCCAGTCGGGCAGCCCGCTGCGCACGACGTAGGCGCTCACCACGGCCGAAAACAGGAGCGTGATGGCCGCGAGAAAGAGCCAGAACCCGATCTTGGCCGTCGGGATCGGGAAGGACTCGCCGCCGCGCTGCCGGAGCTGCGGGTTCGCGCTCATCCGCGCGCCCCCTTGGGCGTCACGCTGGTCGGCGTGGTCTGCAGCGTGTAGTCCTGCTTCTCGCCCGGCAGGCTGTAGTCGTAGGCCCAGCGGTGCACCTCCGGCAGCGCCTCGCCCCAGTTGCCGTGGGTCGGCGGGGTGTTTGGCGTGAGCCACTCGAGCGAGGTGGCCTCCCAGGGGTTGCCTTCGGCCCGCCGGCCCTTGAACACGCTCCAGGCCAGGTTGAACAGGAACACGAGCTGCGCGGCGGCCACGGCCAGCGCGGCCACCGTGATGAACACGTTCAACCCCCCCGCCGAGGCCGGGATGAAGTCGTACTGGTCGAAGGCGAAGTAGCGGCGCGGCACGCCCAGAAACCCCAGATAGTGCATCGGGAAGAAGATGGCGTACACCCCGATGAAGGTAATCCAGAAGTGGACGTGGCCGAGCGCGTCGTTCATGAAGCGGCCCGCGACCTTGGGGAACCAGTGGTACACCCCGCCCAGGATGGCCAGGATGACCGACACGCCCATCACCAGGTGGAAGTGGGCCACCACGAAGTACGTGTCGGTGAGCGGGACGTCCACCACGACGTTGCCCAGATACAGCCCCGTGAGCCCGCCGATGACGAACGTGCTCACGAACCCGATCGAAAACAGCATGGGCACGTTGAGCCGGATGCTGCCGCGCCAGAGCGTGAGCACCCAGTTGTAGATCTTGATCGCGGTCGGGATCGCGATGATCACGGTCGTGGTCGCGAAGAAGAAGCCGAAGTACGGGTTCATGCCGCTCACGAACATGTGGTGCGCCCACACCAGGCTGCTGATGACCCCGATGGCCAGGATGGCCCACACCATCATGTGGTAGCCGAAGATGGGCTTGCGCGCGTGCGTGCTGATCATGTCGGAGACGATCCCAAAGGCCGGCAGCGCCACGATGTAGACCTCGGGGTGCCCGAAGTACCAGAACAGGTGCTGCCACAGCAGCGGGCTCCCGCCCTCGTAACTGAGCTGCTGCCCCAGCGAGACCATGGTGGGCATGAAGAAGCTCGACCCGACGACCTTGTCCATCAGCAGCATGATCCCGCCCACGAACAGCGGCGGGAAGGCCAACAGCGACAGCCCCGCGGCCACGAAGATGCCCCAGACCGTCAGCGGCATGCGCATGAGCGTCATGCCCTTGGTGCGCAGCTGCAGCACCGTGGTGACGTAGTTGAGCGCGCCCATGGTCGAGGCCGCCACGAAGATGGCCAGCGACAGCAGCGTGAGCACGACGCCCAGGTCGGTGCCGGGCGTCCCGGCCGTGATCGACTGCGGCGGATAGAGCGTCCAGCCCCCGCCCGCCGGTCCACCGGGCACGAAGAAGCTGGCCAGCAGCACGAGCGCGCTGACCAGGTAGGTCCAGTAGCTCAGCATGTTGAGGAGCGGAAAGGCCATGTCCCGCGCCCCGATCATGAGCGGGATGAAGTAGTTGCCAAACCCCCCGAGCAGCAGCGCGGTCAGCAGGTAGACGATCATGATGAGCCCGTGCAGCGTGATGGTCTGGTAGTACGAGGCCGCGTCGATAAACTCGAACTGGCCCGGGAAGCCCAGCTGCAGGCGCATGACCACCGAGAGCGCCAGCCCCAGAAAGCCCATGGCGATCGCGGTCACCGAGTACTGGATCGCGATGATTTTGTGGTCCTGGCTGAACACGTACTTGGCCCAAATCCCCTGCGGCTCGTGATGGCCCTCGCCCTCAGCGTGCGCGTCGTGCGCCATCGGGCCCCCCTTTCTCACGACAAACCTGAATCATGACGGCTCCACCTCTCATTGGTCCTCCGACAGGCTCTCGATGTAGGCGATCAGGGCATCCAGCTCCTCGTCGCCCAGGTCGTAGGGCGGCATGACGGGCTGGTACCCCTCGACCACCTTGGCGGTGGGCTGCAGGATCGACTCCCTCAGGTAGTCCTGGTCGGCTTGGACCGTGCTCCCGTCCGCCAGCGGCGTTTCGCGCCCGAACAGGCCCCGCCACGTCGGGCCCACCGCGTCCGAGCCGTCCACGCTGTGGCAGCCCAGGCAGCCGCGGTTCTGTGCCAGTTGCATGCCACGGTCCACCAAGGGGTCGCCCGTGGACTGATCGCCGTCCCCGCCATCGTCGCCGGTCATCTGGGCGTAGGTGCTGTTGCCGGCGAGCCAGGACTCGAAGGCGGCCTGCTCCTCGACCACGACGAGCCCGCGCATGGCGTGATGCCCCAGGCCGCAGTACTCGGCGCAGACGGCCTCGAAGGTGCCCGTCTGCGTGGGCGTGAACCAGGTCGAGGTCACCATGCCGGGCACGGCGTCCATCTTGACCCGGAAGGGCGGCACGTAGAAGTCGTGCAGCACGTCCTTGGAGCGCAGGTTGAGCTTGACCGGACGATCCACCGGCAGGTGCACCTCGCTGCTCTGGACCAGCCGGTCGTCGCGGCCGGCCGGGTCCTCGGGGTCGATCCCGAACGGATTGGCCGTCGAGATGAGCTTGGGATCCACGCGGCCGAACTCCCCGTCCGCGCCGGCGAAACGGTAGCTCCAGCGCCACTGCTCGCCCACGACCTCGAGGGTGAGCGACTCCGCCGGCGGGCTGATGAGCTCGGAGTAGACGAACAGCCCCGGCGCCAGCAGCACGAAGATCCCCAGCGAGGTGATCCCGATCAGCGTCCACTCCAGCTTGCGGTTCTCGGCGATGTGGTCGGCCTTGTGCCCCTCCCGGCGGCGGTAGCGCACGACGGTGTAGGCGAGGAACAGGTTGACCGCGATGAACACGACCCCCGTGATCGCGATCGTGAAGGCCATGGTGAAGTCAATCTGGCTCCAATTGGACATCAGCGGCGTGAACGTCCACGGGCTCAGGAAGTGGAACAACACGGCACCGACCACGATCAGGACTAAGACAAGCGCTAACGCCATGCTCGCATCGCTCCTTTGCTCCTTCGGTTTCTCACGAGAGTGCTCATGGGAGCCCCAGCGCCTCCGCGCAGCGGCAGTCGACGAACATCATCACGAACAACACGAACAGGTACAGGATGGAAAACCCGAACAGCCGCCGGGCCGACCGGGCCGTGATGGGGCGGCGCGCGAAATCCACCGTGAGTGCGAGATACCCTCCACCGAGCGCGAGCGCGACCGCGAGGTAGAAATTGCCCATCCAGCCCCAGGCGTAGGGCACGACGCTGGCCGGCAACAACGCGACCGTGTAGAGCAGCATCTGCCGCTTGGTGACGCGCTCGCCCCGGGCCACCGGCAGCATGGGCAGCTTCGCGCGCCGGTACTCGTCGGCGCGAAGCAGCGCCAGGGCCCAGAAGTGCGGCGGCTGCCATAGAAAGAGGATCAGAAACAGCGCCAGCGCGGGGGGACCGACCTCGCCGGTGACGCCGGCCCAGCCGATCAGCGGCGGCGCCGCGCCGGCGATCCCGCCGATCGAGGTGCACAGGGGCGTGGCGCGCTTGAGCCAGATCGTGTAGATCCCGACGTAGAAGGCAATCGTACCGACCGCAAGCCAAGCAGCCAGCGCGTTCACGGTCGCCACCAGCAAGGCGAAGGCGCTCAGGCCCAGCAGGACGCCCCAGGCGACGGCGTGAGGCGCCCGGACGCGCCCCGACGGGAGCGCCCGCTCGCGGGTGCGGCTCATGAGCCCGTCGACGTGCCGGTCGACCACGTTGTTGAGCACGCTGCTCGAGCTGGCCGCCAGGGCGGTGCCGAGCAGCGTCCAGAAGGCGAGGTCGAGCGGCGGGAGCCCGCCGGCCGCCAGCCACATGCCGGTGAACGCCGTCACCAGCACGAGCAGCGTGATGCGCGGCTTGGTCAGGTCGAAGTAGTCCTTAGATTGGGCGCGAAGTCCGGCAGCGACCGCGTTCACAGGGTTCCTCCTTTGGACCGGGGCGCACGGAACCGGGAGCGGGCCAACGCGCCGCGGAACCCAACGAGCCATCCGTTTTTCGACGTCCGCTTCATGCTTGTTCCCTCAACCACGGGAAAGGCGGGACGAGCCGAGGTTGCTTCGTGCTTGAGGGACGCCCCCTTAACCCCTTCGAGAAGTCGAACTTGCTTGATCCCAACTTGAGAATAGGAACCGGGTGCATTTTACAGAATGTTCCGGGCCGCGCAAGTCTTTTCAATTGCCTTTTGACAAAATCGAGTCGGACCGAAGGGGGCAAGGGGGAAAGCGCCTAGGGATGGGCAATCCAACCGGCCGTCGGGCGGAATCCCGCGGCGCTAGAGGTCGAGTCGGATGGGCATGCAGACGTAGATGAAGCCGTCGTCGTGGCCGCCCTCGCCGGCGGGTTCCAGCAGCCCGGCGCTCTCGGAGTCGGCGAGCCAGAGCTTGACCCGGTCGGAATCCATGCGCTTGAGCGCCTCGATCAGGTACTCGGCCTTAAACGAAATGCGCACCTCGTCCACGGGCTTGTCGAGCTTGAGCGTCTCTTCGGTCTCGCCCTTCTCGCTGGAGGACGAGCTCAGGTGCAGCTTGCCCTCCTGGGCCTGCAGCACGACGGCGCCGGACTCCTCGGCGGTCGTGATCTGCGCCCGCTGCAGCGCGGCCAGCAGCGCGCCACGGTCGAGCTCCAGGCCGATGGGGTTGTTCTTGGGGATGACGCGGTCGACGTCGGGGTATTCCTCCTCCATCACGCGCAGGGTCGTGGTCACCTGCGGGGTGTGGAAGAAAAGCTGGCCGCCCTCCTGGTAGACCTCGACCCGGTCGGCGTCGAGCTGGCCCAGCACGCCGCCCAGGTCGCGCAGCGCGCCCGCGTCGACGAGGTACTCGCCCTCGGGGCCGTCTTGCAGCGGGATCTCGTAGACCGCCAGGCGGTAGCCGTTGGTGGCCACCATGCGCAGCCGGTCCTTTTCGAACAGGAGGTCCACGCCCGTCAGGCTGAGCCGCGAGGTCTCCTTGGCGCTGAGCGCGCCGAAGGTCGTCAGGTCGATCCCGCGCTGCAGCAGCGCCTTGTCCAGCGTAACGAAGGGCGAGGCGGGCAGTTCCGAGAGTTGCGGGTAGTCCTCCAGCGGCAGCGTGAACAGGTCGAAGGTCGTCCCGCCGCAGCTCACCTCGACCTTGTTGCTGTTGCTTGCCTGCTCGAACTTCACGCTTTCGGCCGGGAGCACGCCCACCATGCGGCTGAGCACGTCGCCGTTGAGCACGACCGAGTGCGCGTCCACGGGATTTTCCAGCGGCACGCGGCAGCGGATGGCCGATTCCAGGTCGGTGGCGTGCAGCACGAGCGTGTTCTCCTGCATGTCGAGCCGCATCCCAGCCAGGATGGGCAGCGTCGAGGCCGAGCCCAGCGCGCGGCCGGCCGTTTTGATGCCGAAAACCAGATCTTTGCGGGAACAGGTGAAGTTCATGGACAACCCTCTCAGCCCGGAATTAGGGGGAAGTGTAGCAAAGGCCCTATGCACCGTCAAGCAGCGTCTCAACCAGCTCACGAACCCGCTCGAACAGCGCGCCGGGGGACAGCGTCCCGTCGAGCACGTGGCCGCCCGGAACGCGGTTGATCTCGCGCAGGTAACCGCGGCGCACGCGCTCGAAGAAGGCCAGGTCTTCTCTCTCCAACCTGTCACGCTTATACGATTTCCCTTGACGCTTTCTCATCGCTTCAACCGGGATGTCCAATAGCAGTGTCAGGTCGGGTTGAATATGGCGGGTTGCCCAACGATCCAGCGCTTTGAGGCGGCGCAGGTCCAGCTGCCGCCCGTAGCCCTGATAGGCGAAACTTGAGAGAGAATAGCGATCAGCGATGACGGGTTTGCCGGCCTCCAGGGCCGGAACGATGCGTTCATCCGTGAGTTGGGCGCGTGCGGCCTCGTAGAGCATCAGTTCGCCGCGAGGTGTAATCTGGTAATCCTTGCCAAGCAGCAACTCACGCACGCTTAGACCAAAAGGGGTGGTTCCCGGCTCGGCGACCACTTCGATCCGATCGTTTTCCCAACCTTGCTCGCACAGGTAAGTCGAAAGCAGGCCGATCTGCGTCGACTTGCCGCTGCCGTCCAAGCCCTCAAAGACGATGAACATCGCTGGGCTCCGTGGCTTCGGGCGCGGGTTCCGGCTCGGGGTCGCGGCGCGACCAGGCCAACAGGATGACGGCCGTGCCCACGAACACCGCGCTGTCGGCCAGGTTGAACACCGGAAAGCCGCACGCGCCGTTGAAGCACACCTGCAGGAAGTCGACCACGGCGCCGGAGAAGTCCGCGTAGCCGGCCGGGTCCCCGACCAGCTCGCCCAGGTGCCAGGCCGCGCTCAACGTGCGGTCCAGCAGGTTGCCCAGCGCCCCGCCCGCGATGAACGAGAGCCCCAGGTTCACCCACGGGTTCGGGCGCGGAAAGCGGATCAGCATGACCACGATCCCCGCGCTCACGCACGTGGCCACCCAGGCGAGCCAGATCCCCTGGCCCTGCAGGATGCCAAACGCCCCCCCCGTGTTGAACAGGAGCGTGAGGTTGAACCACGCGGGCACGACCGGCACGACCTGGAACGCCTCCAGCGTGCCCAGCACGACGCCCTTGCTCAGTTGGTCCAGCAGCAGCACCAGCACGGTGCTCCACAGGTAGGCCATCCGCGCGCGTCCTCCCCACCGCTTGAGCTGCGCCCGAGTATAGGCGGCCCCCGCGGGGGCCGCAACGAAGGTAACGCGCATCACAAGGCGTGACGAGGGTTTCGCGCGCCCGTGCCCAATGCGACCCTCACGGCGCCCGCATTTCCTCATCCCCGGCGCGTGCCACCGCTATATTGAAGATCCTTCTAGACATTTGAGTGCCCCCCTGCGAACGAGAGCGCAGGGGGGCCTTCCGTTTGCCGCGCCATTTGCGTTTCCAACGCGCGAAACGTACCATGAGCCCCATTATTACGCCACCAGAAACCGCTTATGAAGATCATCGCCACCAACCGCAAGGCGCGGCACGATTTCCACATCGAGGAGACCTACGAGGCGGGCATCGTGCTCAAGGGCACCGAGGTCAAGAGCTTGCGGCGCGGGAACTGCTCGATCAAGGAGAGCTTCGTGACCGTGCAGGACGACGAGATCTTCCTGGTCAACGCCCACATCGCCCCCTACGAGGAGGGCAACCGCTACAACGTCGAACCGCAGCGCCAGCGCAAGCTGCTCATGCACAAGAAGGAGATCGCCCGGCTCCAGGGCCGCGTGCGCGAGAAGGGCTACACGCTCGTCCCGCTCAAAATCTATTTCAACGAGCAGGGCGTGGCCAAGGTCGAGGTCGCGGTGGCCAAGGGTCTGGCCAAGTACGACAAGCGAGACAAGATCAAGAAGCGCGAGCAGGAAAGGCAGATCGAGAAAGCCATTCGCTCCCGCCGCTAGCGGGGCTGAGGAGGGACGCAACGATGCAACGTTTGGCCGGCACGCTGGGAGTCGCACTTGTCGTTCTGATCGGATTCGCGCCCACGAGCTGGCCCCACATCGACGCCACCCAGCGCATGGGGCCCTACAACGTGACGGTCTCGATCGCGAGCGTGGCCGAGATCGACGGCGACGGGACCGAGATCAACCAGCTCACGCCCGGCGACTATTACCTGCGCGCGTTCGTACTCGACGGAGCCTTCCAGCCCGTGGGCGACCTCCAGGTCTCGCTGGCGCTGCGCCACGACGGCGCGCTGCAGGACACACTCGAGCTGGCTTACCAGGGCGAGGGCGGGGAGTACCGCGCGCGCGGCTCGCTGGACCAAACCGGGGATTGGAGCACCGAGGTCCGGCTCAGCGCGCCGGGCGCCGCCGAGCCACTCACCGCGGGGTTCGACTGGGAGGTCGCCCCAGCCGCCGGCCCGCTCGATTCCCTCTGGCTCTGGGGACTCGGCGCGTTCGGCGTCGTGCTCCTGCTCCTCGCGGGCGCCCTGTTCCGCTGGCGCGCGAGGCGGGCCGGTTAGCTCAGGACCACCTCGCCCCAGCCGGTCAGTTCGGGGTTGAACCGTTGGAAGGCCCACCGCGGTCGCTTTTGCAGCCGATACTCGCGCTCGAACTGGTCGCCGGCCGCCGAACGCCTGGCCGCGACCCGCACGCGCCGCCCGGTAACCAGCGCGCGGGCCAGCGCCGAGACGACCTGCAACGGGCAGCCCTGAAAGCCACACGCGGCCTCACCCCCCTCGGACGCGGCACACTCGCCGTCTTCGGCACGCCGGACACGGGCCAACAGCTCGGCGTGCGCAAGCCGTTCCTCCCCCTGCTCCCGGACGAGCCGGAGGGCCGGCGACGACGACGCGGGCGCGGCGTGGGGCGCGCTCGAGTCGGCCGGCCACATCGCCTCCCAGCTCTCGGTCGAGCCCCCCGACGGGAGCACGTAGACCTTCCGGATCGGCGTCCGGAACATGCACTCCAGCACGGGCGGCATGTAGGCCGCGTGGGTGAACAGGAAGGCGGGTTGCGTACGGGTCAGCAGGCCCTGCAACGCGTTGGGCTTGACCCGGGCGGGCAATGGCATGGCCACCCCGCCGGCCTTCCAGATCCCGAACAGGCAGCACACGAACTGCAAGGGGTTTTCCAGCAACAGCGCCATGGGCGCCCCCGCGGGCGCGCCCTGCTCGAGGAGTCCGCGGGCGATTCGATTGGAGAAAACGTCCAACTCGGCCAAGGTAAGTGTGCGCCTGCCGTGTTGGAGCACGACGCGGCGCGGGTCCGTTCCGGCCCCGCGTTCCAACAATTGACACAACGTCTGGACGGTCGCTTGCTCGACGTCGGATGGCTTGGACATGGTGTGACCTCCTGTCATAGCTCGGGTCGGTTTCCGGCACCGAAAGCGCGATGCGGACGGCCCGTTAGCCAGGAGGCGTGCGCCAGAAGAACAGCGGCATGGGGCGCGTGCAGTCGCCCTCCTCAGGCGGGGAGAGCGTGACGCCCTGCAGCGGGAACCAAAGCGGCTCGCCGCCGAGCGCGTGGGCGCAGTTGCACCCGGACGGCGCGCCACAGGACGAGGCGTGGTTCAACGACACGTCCTGCCCGTGAACGTGGGCGGCGTGCGTGGGCGGCGCGCAGCAGTCCAGCATCCCGAGCTGGACCAGCGTGAGCACGGACAACAGCGCCAAGACGACCCCGCCGCGCACCATGAAAACCACTCACCTCGCGGACCGCTCAGAGATGAGCCCCATACTAAGCAAACGCCCCGGGGGGCCACATGATGGAGGTCAAACGCGCGTATGATATAGATCAGTTACGGGCCGCGAACGCCGACGCCCCGCCAGGGGGCGCCGCGTCAACTCAGACCCCCAGCAGGTCGCGCCAGTACTCCCCGTAGATCAACAGGTAGTAGAGCACGTAGCCGCCGGCCAGCACGAGGAAGGCCCCGCTCAGGCGCTGGACCCAACCGGCCGCGCGCGGCAGCCAGGCGCGCAGGCCCGTCTTGGACAAGGCAAGCGCCACGGAAAACGCCAGCATGACGACCGACATACCCCAGCCGTAGGCCAGGAAGTTGAGCGCGCCCTCCAGCGGCCCGGCGGTCAGGAACGACTGGACCATAACGGCCATGAAGATCGGCAGTACACAGGCCGCGGCGCACACGGCGTAGAGCATCCCGTAGACGAAGAACGGGCGCAACCCCGGCCCGGGCCGCACGCGCAACCAGCGCGCCGCGCGCCCACCCAGCGAGGGCGCCAGCGCCGGGCGCAGCAGGCTCCAGATCCCGACGGCCACGAGCAACGCGCCCACCGCCACCGCGACCCAGGGCACGTAGCGGGCCACCGCCGAGCCGACGAGGCCGAACAGCAAGCCCAGCAGCGCGAAGCTGGTCAAGAACCCTGCGCTCACGATCCCCCCGAGCGCAAGGCCGCGGCCGGCGCAGGCCCAGCCGCTGCCGCCCGCGTCACCCGCGCGCTGGAAGTAGGTCGAGACGAACGCGGGCAGCATGGCCACGAAGCACGGGCTGAAAAACGTGGCCACGCCAGCCGAGAACGCAAACGGCAACAGTTCCAGATTCAGCCCCGATCACCTCGCCCTCAGCGGTGTCCGTCCACCGTACATCTTAACAGGGAGTTCACCGAAGCTCAGCGCGGACTCCTTGGTGGCTTAGGCTTAGACGAATTCGCGGTTTGACTGTCACAATAGACTTGCGACGGAATTTTGATCTGTAGGGCGCACGACCGAACGCCCCTGCGACAGAATGAACAAGGTTTACTGGTCACTGCATAAATCAGGTTAAGGTATAGCCGGGCTGCTGCAGGCATCCTTGCAACACCTGGTTTCGGTGACGCAGTCGGGCCACCGCCTTACACAATTCGTACTTGAGTTCGCCCAGATGCTGGCAACAGCGGTTGGCCAACTCCACGTGCTTCAAGTACTGCCAAATCCCCTCCTCCGGGTTCAGTTCCGGCGTGTAGCCGGGCAGTTGCGCCAACTCGATTCGCTCGCCCTGCTCCTGCAGAAAAGCTTTCACCAGTCGGCCCCGATGGGTCGGCGCCCCGTCCCAGATTACCAGCACCTTCCCGGGGATAACCCTGAGAAGATGCTTCAGAAAGCGCACCACGACCTCGCTCCAAGCCTTCCTGAGCCGAAACGCTGCGCGTCCCGGTACGCCTCACCCCCTTTCGGGTTGGGTGGATAAGTGCAATAGGG
>CAZNGF010000038.1:0-27268 GCA_964572855.1 uncultured Thermotogae bacterium
ACGGGCGCGATGAATCGCGCCCCTACACCCAAGAACCACTGTGGTCGTCTACTAGGCTGCCTCGGGATTCCCTGCGCCGGCCGGGAACGGGTTGGCACCCACAGCACAGCGACACTCGCCCCGTCCAACGGCCGCCGGGCGCGTTCGGCTCGACGTTGGGCGCGCTTGACAGCCCGGCGGCGCGCGCGTATAGTCCGTCCAATACAGAATCCTTGCGAGTCTTTGCGGCCTAAGGGTACAAACCACGGCGCAAAGACCGACCGTGCCCCGGCACGGGGATGGCCCCGCGCGCCATTCAGGGTCGGGTGTGGAAACACCCCGGCCTCCCGCATTCGGAAAGGAAGGATGATGCACCGTATCCCTGCCGGTCGTTCTCGCCCGCACGCAAAGGGCTCCCGCCGCTTGGCCGCCTGGGGCTTGCGCGCCGCGCTGCTCCTGCTGCTTGCGCTGGCCGCGCCGCAAGCCTGGCTCGCCCAGGGAGCCGGGGGGACGCTCAACGTCGCGGTGGCCGCCAACTTCCTCGCCCCCATGGAACGGTTGGGCCAAGCCTTCGAGCAACAAACCGGGGTCGAGCTGGTCGCCTCCTCCGGCTCCACGGGGACGTTGTTCGCGCAGATCCAAAACGGGGCGCCCTTCGACCTGTTCTTCGCCGCCGACGTCGAGCGCCCGCTGCGGCTGGAGCAGGCGGGGCGGATCGTGCCCGGCAGCCGCTTCACCTACGCCATCGGCCGGCTCGCGCTCTGGAGCCGCATGGAAACGTTGGTGAACGGTTCGGGCGAGGTGTTGCGCGACGGGGATTTCCGGCACCTGGCCATCGCCAACCCCGACATCGCCCCCTACGGGCGCGCCGCCCGCGACCTGCTGCAGTCCCTGGGGCTTTGGGAGGCGCTGCAAGACAAAATCGTCCGGGGAGAGACCGTCGCGCAGGCGTTCCAGTTCGTCCAAACCGGCAACGCGGAACTGGGGTTGGTGGCGTGGTCGGACCTGAAACAGCCCGGGGTGGCGCCGGAGGAGGTTTCCGGGTCGTACTGGCTCCCGCCCCAGGAGCGCTACGCTCTGATCGAGCAACAGGCCGTCCTGTTGCTGTCCTCCCAGAAGCAAGCGTTGGGACGACGGTTTCTGGACTTCGTGCGCTCCGCGGTGGCGCGGCAACGGATTGCGGCATTCGGCTACGGGCTTCCGCCGGCTCCCGTGCCCGAGGAATAGCTGACCGCCATGCCGTTCGGATTACAGCAAGCGGACCTCACCGCCATGTGGATCACGCTTCGGTTGGCGCTGGTCAGCACGCTGATCCTGCTCGTGCTCGGCACGCCGCTGGCGTGGTGGCTCTCGGTCACGCGCTCGCGCCTCAAGACGCTGGTCGAGGCCGTGGTGGCGCTGCCGCTGGTGCTGCCCCCCACCGTGCTCGGTTTCTACCTGCTCGTCGGGCTGGGGCCGTACGGTCCCCTAGGCGGCCCCTTGCAAGCCCTGGGCGGACCGACACTGGTGTTCTCGTTTGCGGGGCTGGTGGTGGGCTCGGTCGTGTACTCGCTTCCCTTCGTGGTGCAGCCGTTGCAGAACGCGTTCGTGAGCGTCGGGCGCCGCACGCTGGAGGCCGCCGCCACGCTGCGCGCCTCCCCGTGGGACCGCTTCTGGAGCGTCGCCGTCCCGCTGGCGCGCCACGGTTTCGTGACCGCCACGACGCTGGGGTTTGCCCACACCGTGGGGGAGTTCGGCGTCGTGCTCATGATCGGGGGCAACATCCCGGGGCGCACCCAGGTGCTGTCCATCGCGCTCTACAACCACGTGGAGACGCTGCGGTACGGCCAGGCCCACCTGCTGGCGGCCCTGATGCTGGCCTTCTCGCTGGTCGTGCTGTTCGGCGTCTACGCGTTCAACCAGCGTTCCGAGGGGCCCCGCGCTTGAGCTTGCGGATGCGGTTTGCACTGCGCCTGGGGGATTTCGACCTCGACGTCGAGTTGGAATCGCCCGGCGACGGCGTCTTGGCGCTGTTCGGTCCCTCGGCCTCGGGCAAGACCACGCTGCTGCGCTGCATCGCCGGGCTGATACGGCCGCGGCGGGCGTATCTGGCCATGGACGGCGAGGCCTGGCACGACAGCGAACGGGACGTGTGGCTGCCGCCCCACCGGCGCCCGGTGGGCTACGTGTTCCAGGAGGCGGCGCTGTTCCCGCACCTGGACGTCCGGCGCAACCTCCGCTACGGGTTCAGCCGCATCCCGCCGTCTCAGCGGCGCCTGACGCCGGACGACGTCGTGCCGCTGCTGGGGTTGGCCCCGCTGCTGAACCGATCGGTCTCGGGGCTGTCGGGCGGCGAGCAACAGCGGGTCGCCATCGCCCGCAGCCTGCTGACCAGCCCGCGGCTGTTGCTGCTGGACGAACCGTTCTCGGCCCTGGACACGCCCGTGCGCGCCCAGCTCCAGCGGGACGTGGCCGCGATGCAGCGCGCGTTGAGGCTCCCCATTTTGCTGGTGACCCACAACCTGGCCGAGGCGTACTTCATGTCGCAGCACATGGCCGTGCTGGAGCGGGGGCGGCTGCTGCAGACGGGCACGCCCACCTCGCTGATGCATCGTCCACGAAACCGAACCGTGGCGCGCTTGACCGGGTGCCAGAACTTTCTGGACGGCGTGGTGGCCGAGGTCACGCCCGAGGGCACCTGGGTGCAACTGGCCCAAACGCGCCTGCTGGGCCCCCCGTCCGAGCTGCGGCCGGGGCAGCCCGTGACGCTGGCCGTGCGCGGCGAACGCGTCATGCTGGTGCGCAAGGACGCGCCCCCCATCGCGCGCGACAACGTGTTCGGCGGCACGATCGAGCGCGTCGCGGCCGACGGCTTCAACGTCACGCTCGGGTTCCGTCTGGACGAAGGGCAGAGGTTCCGGGAGGGCGACGACGACCTCGAGGTGGTGGTGCCCGCCTACGTCTACGAACGCCTCGAGCTCGCGACGGGACAGCACTGGCAGGTTTCCGTCCGGCCCGACCGGGTTATCCTGCTCCCTCCCCGGGAGGCGTCCGGCTGAGCCGGACCGCTTGGTTGTCCCTCTGGACCCGCAGGCTGGACGCCTGAGCCGCCCCTCTCTACGTCATTTGACGTAACCCCTTGGCCGTTTGTCCCGGGCTCGCCCCGTCCGCGTCAGCGCATTTGTCCCGTCCCCGACGCGTCATAGGGCCGAGGTGGCGGGTTGGGAGCCGCCGTAAGCTGGTCGTACCAAGCTGAAACCGGAGCATCCGGGAAAGGAGGGGCACATGGTCGGGACGAACGAACGCTTGGTCTACGAACAGTCGAAGGCGCACTATCGGGAACTGCTGCGGCAAGCTGAAACCGAACGGCTCGTGCGCCGGGCAACCCTCAACAGCGGACCGGTCCGCCTCCCCCGGACGAACTGGCTGCGCGCGGTGGCCGACTACTTTCGCGCCCTTCGCGCCGACGGCGCGGGGATCGGCACCACGTTGAACTGAACCTAGACCCTTGAACCTCCTTAGAAACCGCCCCGGCCGCTGATCCCATCGGCGGCCGGGGCCCTTCCCCTTGGCACCCCCCCCCGACACCGCGACGGCCATCGGGCGCGTCGATCACTTCGGCCAACCGAATGGATGGATGGAACAGCGTTGGATGAACACGTCGCGGGGGCTAAGCGACGGGGAAACGCGGCCCGAACGTCTCGGCTAGTCCTCGTTGTGGAGCATCTCGCGGTACTTCTGCAAGCGCTCCTTGCGCTTGGGGTGCTTGAGCTTCTCCAGCGCCTTGATCTCGATCTGGCGCACGCGCTCGCGGGTGATGTTGAACTCGCGGGCCACGTCCTTGAGCGTGCGCTGGTGGTCGTCCTGCAGCCCGTAGCGCAATATCAGGATCTGCTTCTCGCGCTCGCTGAGTTGGCCGATGGCCTGGCCCAGTTCCTCCTTGAGCAGCGTGCGCAGGGTCTCCTTGATGGGGGAGTTGGCCTGCTCGTCCTCGACGAAGTCGACCAACGTGTCGTCCTCGTCGTCGCCCACGGGGCGCTCCAGCGAGATCGTGTACTGCGAGACGTTTTCGACCCGGCGTATCTTCTCCGGCGGGATGCCGAGCTCCTCGCTGAGCGCGGCCAAATCCGGCGCCTCGCCGTGCTCGCGCACGTGTTCCTTCTTGACGCGCTGCAGTTCGCGCACGGTCTCGATCATGTGGACCGGGATGCGGATCGTGCGTGACTGGTCGGCGATGGCGCGCGTGATGGCTTGTCTGATCCACCAGGTGGCGTAGGTCGAGAACTTGTAGCCCTTGGTGTAGTCGAACTTCTCGACCGCGCGCATCAGCCCCATGTTGCCCTCTTGGATCAGGTCGAGGAAGGAAAGATTGCGTCCGATGTACTTCTTGGCGATCGAGACCACCAGGCGCAGGTTGGCCGTGATGAGCTGGTCGCGCGCGGCGGCGTCGCCGTCCTCGATGCGCTTGGCCAGCTCGACCTCCTGCTCGCGCGTGAGCAGCGGGGTGCGCCCGATGTCCTGCAAGTAGGTCTTGACGGGATCGACCGAGTTGCTCGTACTGCTCAGCAGGTCGACCTGTTCGAACTCCTCGCCCAGGTCCTCGGCCATGGCGTCCTCGTCCATCTCGGGCAGGACGAAGACCTCGACGTCGTCGTCGCTCCCGTTTTGCTGGCCGTTGTGGTGCCCGTTCTGAACCTCCAGCGCCTCGTCGTCAGCGGTCGGCGCGCTGTGGTGATGGCCGTTCGTCTCAGCCATGCTGGGTCCTTTCCCCTTCCCCATGGATCAAGACCTCCCTTGACTTGAAAGTCTCCACGTAGCGCGCCTGCAACTCCTTGGCGCGCCCGTGATCGCCCGAGGCCTCAGCGTCGCGCTGGGCTTCCTGCAATGCCCGCAGGGTGCGGTCCACCCGCGCCAGCTTCAGCTTGCGCAGGGCGTCCTCCACCGCGCGGTGGACGTCGTCAAAGGCCAATTCGCTGACCCCTAGGCGGGTCAACGCCTTCCGCCCTTGAGTATCCAAGGCGTCGTGCAACAATTCAAGCTGCAACGTTCCTCTCCGCTCGTGCTGCGTCCTTACAACGTCCCATATTGCACGATACTGAGCGAAATCCCCGTCTACCAGCTCAGCCGTCGCCCGCTCGACGGACAGGTGGCCGTTCAACAGGAAATACATGACGTGTTCCTCCGGCCCCCAGCGATGCCCGCACGCCTCTGCGGGGACGCGCGCCCGTGCCGGCCGGCGTTCGCGCTGGGCGGCGGCCTCGATCTCCTCCTCGGGCAAATCCAGCGTCGAGGCCAGCGCCTTGATGAGCTCGCCGCGCCAGTGCAGGTTGGTCACGCCACGCAGGAAGGCGAGCGCGTCGTCCAGCACGCGTTGCCGGTCCTCAAAGCGCGTCAGGTCGACCTGGCTGCAGAGCGCGTCCACGTAGACCTGGAAGAACGGACGCGCCTCGGCCAGGACGGCCCGGAACGCCTCGGCCCCGCGCTCGCGGATGAGGCTGTCCGGGTCGCTGCCGGCCGGCATGGCGGCCATGCGCACCCGCACGCCCTCCTCCAGCAGCGCCTGAATCCCGCGCAGCGTCGCGCCCTGCCCGGCCGCGTCCTGGTCGAAGGCCAGCACGATCTCGGGAGCGTACCGGGCGCACAGGCGCGCCTGGGCCGCCGTGAGCGCCGTGCCCATGCTGGCCACGACGTGCTCGACCCCCGCCTGGTGCGCCGCGATCACGTCGGTGTAGCCCTCCACCAGGGCCAGCGTCCCGGCCTGGCGGGCGGCCGCTTGCGCCCGCTCCAGGCCGTAGAGCAACGTCCCCTTCTTGAGCAGCGGCGTGTTGGGGGTGTTGACGTACTTGGGCGCCTTCTCCTCGGGGTTGAGCTGCCGCCCGGCGAAGCCCAGCACGCCCCCCTGCGGGTCGCAGAGCGGGAACACGAGCCGATCCCGGAAGCGGTCGTAGCGCCGCCCGCGCTCGCTGGTGAGCACGAGCCCGAGCGCCTCGAGCCCCTTGAGCTCGCGCCGGAACGCGTTGAAGAGGCTTTGCCAGCCCGGCAGCGCGTATCCGACCCGGAAACGCTCGATCACCTCGGGTGACAAGCCACGCTTGGCCAAGTAGTCGCGCGCCGCGCTTCCTGCGTCCGTCTGCAGGTTGCGCTCGAAGAAGCCGGCCACGCGGTCGTTGAGCTCGCGCAGCTGCAGCTCCGGCGAGGTTTTTCCGCGCCCGCGCGGGACCGACAGGCCCGCCTGAGCAGCCAGTTTCTCCAGCGCCTCGGGAAAGTTCAGCTTCTCGATCTCCATCACGAACGAGAACACGTCGCCCCCCGCGCCGCACCCGAAGCAGTGGTAGACCCCTTTGCTCGCGCTCACCGTGAACGAGGGCGACCTCTCCTCGTGGAAGGGGCAGCGACCCACGTGGTTGTCGCCCTGCTCGCGCAGTGCGACGTACTTCGAGACGACGTCCACGATGGACACGCGGGCGCGCACGGCCTCGACGAGTTGGCGGTCGTCGCTCACGCGTTCACCCCCTCAGCTCCAACAGGAACGGATTGGCCTCCCGTTCGCGCGCCAGCGTCGTGGGCGGCCCGTGGCCGGGGTAGAGCGCGTAATCGCCCTCCAAAGCGAGCAAGCGCCGCAGCGAACGCGCCATGGCCGCGGGATCGCAGAGCGGGAAGTCCGTGCGGCCGATGCTGCCGGCGAACACGAGGTCGGCCGTGAACACGACCCGCTCGCCCTCGTGGATCAGGATCACCTGGTCCGGCGCGTGGCCGGGAGCGTGCCGGACACGGAAATCCAGCGGACCGACCGAGAGCGTCCCCCCGTCCCGCAAAGCGGAAAACGTCTCGATTTCGGGCGCGAACTGGGCCAGCAGGGCGTCACCGCCGGGGTGCATGTAGAGCGGGACCTCGAACGTCTCGAGCACCCAGGGCACGCCCCCGACGTGGTCCGGGTGCGCGTGCGTGCAGACGGCGGCCGTCGGCGGGCGCGCCTGCAGGGCCGCGCGCAAACGGCCGTCGGCCTCGCCGGGGTCGATCACGACCCGGGTCTCGCCCGCGTCGACCAGGTAGCAGTTGGCCTGATACGGCGTCAGCACCAGCGTGTCGATCTTCACAGAACCTCCGGCGGGGCGGCGGCCAGCGCGAGCGCGTCGACGCGCCGGGCCCCGCTTTCCTTGAGCGCGGCGGCGCAAGCGGAGAGCGTGGCGCCCGTGGTGCGCACGTCGTCCACCAGCCAGAGGTGGCGGTACCCGCGCGCCTCCGCCTCGAACGCCCCCGTCAGGTTGGTCAAGCGCGCCGCCCGGCGCAAGGCGGCCTGCGGGCGCGTGGGTCGAACCTTGCGCAGCGTGGGCACGACCGGCAAGTCCAGCGCCGCCCCGACCTCGCGCGCCAGCAGCTCGGCCTGGTTGAAGCCCCGCGCGCGCCGGCGCCTCCGGTCCAGCGGGACGAACGTAACGGCCTCGGGCCGTTCGAGCGCGCGGGCCGCGCGGGTCAAGCACGCCCCGAGGACGGGCACGAGCGCGCGGTCGCCGCGGTACTTGAGCGTTTGGCTCAGGCGCGCCAGCGGTCGCTCCTCGAGGTAGACGCCGAAGCACGTCCCGCCGTCGAGCGCGCCCACGTCCCGCAGGCAGGACGGACAGACGGCTCGCGCGGTCGAAACCGGCCCGCCGCAGCGGCCGCAGCGGGGACCGTCCAGCGGCCGCAAAGCCCGGCGGCACGGCTGGCAGAGGAGGCCGTCGGCCAAAGGGGTCTCGCAGGCCGCGCAGTGCGGCGGATAGAGCAAATCCCGCACGGACCGCGCCCAGCTTCGTGCCGCCCCCACCAGCCGCGCCACGCTGCCCCTCCTACACGAAGGCGGCCAGGTCGACCAGCCGGTTGGTGTACCCCCACTCGTTGTCGTAGAAGGCCAGCACCTTGGCCAGCGTCCCGTCGCTGACGTGGGTCGAGCCCAGCGCCACCAGCGCCGAGTGCGAATCGCCGATGCAGTCCGAGCTCACCAGCGGCGCGTCGCTGGCCGCCAGGATGCCCTTCAAGGGGCCCGAGGCGTAGCGGCGGTAGGCGTCGTTGATGGCCTCGACCGAGGCCGGCTTGCTCAACTGGACCGTCAGGTCGGTGACCGAGCCCGTGGGCGTCGGGACGCGCAGCGCCATCCCGTCGAGCTTGCCGTCGAGCTCGGGCAGCACGAGACCCACGGCGGCGGCCGCGCCCGTGGTGGTGGGCACGATGTTCTGCGCCGCGGCGCGCCCGCGGCCCCAGTCCTTGGGGTTGGCCGCGTCGACCAGGGCCTGCCCGGCCGTGTAAGCGTGCACCGTCGTCATCAGGCCGTGCTCGATGCCGAACTCCTGGTGCAGCACGTGGGCCATCGGCGCCAGGCAGTTGGTCGTACACGAGGCCGCCGAGATCACGCGGTCGGTTTCGGCGTCGTACTGCTCGTGGTTGACGCCGTAGGCAAAGGTGGCCACGCCGCCGCCCTTGGCCGGCGCGCTGATGATCACGCGCTGGGCGCCGCCGTCCAGGTGCAGCTTGGCCTGCTCGCCCGTGCGGAACACGCCGGTGGACTCGATCACGACGTCGACGTTCAGCGCGCCCCAGGGCAGCGCGGCCGGGTCCTTCTCGGCCAGCATGCGGATGGAACGCCCGTCCACGATCAGGTTTCCCTCGTCGTGCCCGACCTCGGCGCCGAAGCGGCGGTAGACCGAGTCGTACTGCAACAGGTAGGCCGCCAGCTCCGGCTCAAGCGCGATGTCGTTGACGGCCACGACCTCCAGGTCCGTTCGTTCGTGGGCGATGCGCAGGAACGCGCGCCCGATGCGCCCGAACCCGTTGATGGCTACTCGTTTCATGAGGCCTCCCTCGCTAAATGCACGTGTGAATTGGATGGAAGATCAGTTTAGCCGGTGGCTTTCCCCACCGCAACGGGGTTTCAGGCTGCCGGACTCAGGCGCGGCGGGCGGCCTTCGAAGCGTAGCAAGCGCGATCGGCCACCTCGATGAGCGCCTCGGGCGTCTGGCCGTCCTCGGGGTAGGCGCTGGCCCCCCAACTGGCGCTGAAGCGGATCCGCTTCTTGCCCACCTTGAGCGGGAAGCGTTCGAGCTTGCGGCTCAGGCGGGCACCCACCAACTCGGCCTGCTCGCGCGCGGTTTCGGGCAGGATGAGCGCGAACTCGTCGCCCCCGTAACGGCAGGCCAAATCCGAGGCGCGCAACTGCTCGCGCACCACCTCCCCGAACGCGCGCAGCACGGCGTCCCCGGCCAGGTGGCCGTGGCCGTCGTTGATCGCCTTGAGCGCGTCGCAGTCGAGGATGAGCAGCGAGAAGGTGCGCTCGTAGCGCCGGGCCCACTCGACCTCGCGCCGCAGCGAGTCGTGGAAGTAGCGGCGGTTGTAACAGCCGGTGAGGTCGTCCCGGATGCTGAGCTCGCGCAGCTCGGTGCGCCGCTGGGCCTGGTCCACGGCGATGGCGCCGATGTTGATCAGCGCCTGCCAGTGCTGCCGCTCGTGCTCGGAGGGGGGGCGCGTTGCGGGCGCCAGATGCACGTTCACAGCCCCCAGCACCCGTCCCCCGACCTGGAGCGGGAAGCTGAGCGGCTGGCGGCGCGTCCGGCGCGGCGCCTTGCCGTCGGCCGAGCCGCCCAGTTCCAGCGACACGCGCCGCGCGACCGCGGCGCCCTCGACGGCGTCCGGCGGGTAGGCGCGCTCGTAGAGCGCGAGCGAGACGCGTAACACGCCGCCGTCCTCGGAGAGCGTGGCGGCGAGCCTGGCCAAGATCTCGTCGGGGTCGTCCTTGACCAGCACGTCCTGGCTGAGCTGGAGGATGCGCGCTTCCAATCCCTCGGCGTTCAGCATGGGTCCCCCGTTCCCGGCAAGGCCACGCCAAGTATAGCCCTTTCCGACACGCGATCCAAATGGAAACGCTTAGCCGTCAAGGGTTTGCCCTGAGGGAGGACGGGCGATGTGGGCATGGCTGCCGACCCGCTAGTCCACCGCCACGATGTTTCTTCTGCGTAGGGGTCCCATTCATGGGACCCGGCATACACGCCCGGTTCTTGACCAGGAGGACGTTGTGAGCGGCCAAACGCGTGGCTGCGGGCGCGATGAATCGCGCCCCTACGTCCAAGAACCACTGTGGTTGAGTCCTAGCCGCGCTCCGCCCCGGCCGCTCGCGGCGCGAACAGCCCATGCGCCACGCCCAGGCGCATGATCGACTCCAGCACGCCGGCGGCCACGCTGTCGGCCTTCTCGGCCACGCGGCAGCAGTCCGACGACTCGCCGCGGTGGTCGATGTCGCCCAGCTTGACGCCCTCGGGCACCTCGAGCCCGCTGTGGATCAGGCCGCGCAGGAGCCCCGAGATTTGGGCCACGACGGGCACGCGCTCGTCCTCCGCGCTGCGCACGTGCCCCACGAGCTCGCCGGCGTCCACGAAGTCCTCGATCTCCTTGATCCCCTCGAAGACGCCGGCGGCCGGCGCGCGCAGCACGCGCTCCTCGCGGTAGCCCGAGCTCACGCACGGGACTCCTGAGTCCTCGATCGGTTTCCCGCTGAAGTACGCGCGGCCGCACTGGCTGCCGCCCTTGGTCTCGATGACGGCGTGAGCGTGCACCCCGGCCTCAAAGCCCGGACCGACGGCGATCACGATGGGCGCCTGCTCCACCCGCGTGTCGAGCGGCCGCTTGGCCATGCGGCCGTCGATCAGGACCGTCGGTTCGATTTCCCCCAGCACGCGCGCCTCGGGGTCGACCAGCACGGGCACGCCCTCGGGGTGCTCCCGCAAGTATCGCAACGCCTCCTCGGCGGAATCGACCAGCCGGGCCGGGGTCTTCTCGACCTCGCACGTCCCTTCGAACACGGCGTTGGCAAACGAGCAGAGCCGGCGCACGACCAGCGGCTGCGGCAGCTCCGTGACGATCACGCGAAAGCCCGCCCAGCGCAGCCGCTGGATCGCCCCCGAAACGATCTCGCCGCCGCCGCGCACGACCACGGTCCAGTCCAGAAACGGGCTCTCGTTCAGGCTTGCGGCTGTGTTCGCTTCCATTTGCTCGGTCCTCCCTCCAACGTCCCGTCAAGTTCGTTGTTCCGCTGAACCATCTCGGCCAGCATGCTGATCGCGATCTCACCGGGGTCCTTGCCTCCGATCGGCAGGCCCATGGGGCTGGTGACCCGGTCGAGCGCGCCCTGCGGTACGCCTTCGTCGCGCAGGCGCCGAAAGAGCTTGGCGCGCTTGGAGACGCTCCCGATCATGCCCAGGTAGGCAAACGGCGCGCCCGCGCCCAGCAGCCGGCGCAGCACGACCTGGTCGGTGGCGTGGCAGCGCGTGATCACGGCCGCGAACGTGCGCGCGTCGGGCAGCGGGAGCGCGCCCTCGTAGTCGGGCGGCGCAAGCGTGACGCGCTCGGCTCCGGGGAGCTTGGCGGCATTCGCGAACGCGGGCCGGTCGTCGACGACCTCGACGCCGAAGACGCCCGTGGCCGCGGCCACCCGGGCCAGCATGGCCCCGACGTGCCCCGCTCCAAAGACCAGCAGGCGCAGCGGCGGGAGCACGGCGTGCAGGAACGCGCCGTCGGCCTCCCCGGTTCGGCCCTCCCCGGCTCGCTCCCGAACGCGCGCGACAAAACCCGGCGGGCCCACCGGCCCGCCGTCGGCCGGGAAGAGCGCCTTGGGCAGCGGCGCCTCCCCCGAGAGCGCGTAGGCCGCCACAAACGGGACGCGGCGCTTGATCAAATCGGCGGCCGCGCGGTAGAAGCCCAAATCGTCCGGGCGCGCCGGCTCGAAGGCCACGCGCACCACGCCGCCGCAATCCATGCCGAGGTCCTTCAGGTGATATTCGCGCACGGCCGGGACCGGGTCGTCCATCGAAAGCGCGGCCTCGCGCATGACCCGCCCCTCGAGCGCGCCGCCGCCCAGCGTGTATTCGATCGAGCCCTCGGGGAACACGATCAGGTGCGCTCCGGCGTCCCGTGGAGCCGAGCCCACGGCCCGCACCACGCGGCAGAGCGTGAAGCGCTCGCCGCGCGCAAGCAGCTCGGCGGCGCGGGCGTAAACGGTGTGTTCGGGGCGGGACATGCTCAACCCTCCGCCTGCAGGAGTCGCGCGTAGTCCGCTCGCGTGTTGACGTTCCACTGCGTCTCCTCATCCGTTCGTTCGAGCTTGACGGCCTCGTCCCAGGCCGCGCGCAGCAGCGCGTACCCGCTCTGGTCGCCGTGCAGCGCGCACAGCGGCGCGAACCGCGCGCGCGGGAAGGCCACCGGGTGGCCTTTTCGGCCATTATAAAGCGGGAAACAGACCTGTCCAGTCCTGACGCACCCAGCGCGCACGGCCTCGATCAGCGCGACGCTCATACACGGCATGTCGCCGGGGTAGACGACGGCGCCGGCGGCCGATGCGGGCAGGGCATGCAGGCCGGCCCGCAACGAGGAGGCGCGCCCGCTGTTCCAGTCGGGGTTGTGGACGACGTTGAGCTTGGGATGCGCCGCCTGCTCGCCCAGCGCCGCGATCACCTCATCCGCCCGGTAGCCGACCACCAGGGCGACCGGCGCAAGCGCCGAGGCGAGCGCCGCGCGCAGGCCGTGGACCACGAGGGGCTCTCCCCGGAAGGGTTGGAGCAGCTTGTGGCCGTCAGAAAAGCGCGCTCCCGGCCCGGCGGCCAGCACGATGCCCGCGATCACGGGGGGGCAGGAAAACGACGCGGGGGCGGCCGGCGCCGCCCCCGCGTCGCGATCGATCATTGGTTCTGCAGGAGCGACTCCAGCTCGGAGACGCTGAACAGGCGCAGGTACTCGGAGTCCGTCCCCAGCACGAGCGTGCTGTCGCCCCCTTGGGCGAACGTCTGCTCGTAGGACTCCAGCGTGCGCCAGAAGCGGTAGAACTGCGCGTCCTGGCTGTAAGCGTCGGCGTAGATGCGCAGCGATTCGGCGTCGCCCTGGCCGCGGGTTTCCTGGGCGGTGCGGCGCGCCTCGGCCCGGATGACGGCGGCCTCGCGGTCGGCGCGGGCGCGGATCTCGGTGGCCTGCTGCTCGCCCTCGGCGCGCAGCTGGGCCGCGATCTGCTGGCGCTCGGACTGCATGCGGCCGTAGACGGCCTGCTCGTTGGCCTCGGGCAGGTCGGCGCGCATGATGCGCACGTCCAGCACCTCGATGCCGAACTGCTGCAGCTGCTGCGCCGAGTCGGCCGTGATGCGATTCAGGAACTCCTGGCGCCGCTCGGAGACGATTTCCTCCAGCGTCTGGTCGGCCAGCGTGTTGCGCAGGTTGGAGAACACGATGTCGTCCAGCCGCGACTGGGCCAGGGAAAAGTTGCCGTTGACGGTCTCGACGAACTGCTGCGGGTCGACCACGCGCCAGACCGCGTAGTTGTCGACCACGAGCCGGCGCTGGTCCTGGGTGATGATCTCGCGCGGCTGGATGTCGTAGGACTGCAGCCGCTCGTCGAAGGTGCGCACGTTCTGGATGAACGGGGTCTTGAAGTGCAGCCCCGCCGTCGTGACCACCTGCTCGACGCGGCCCAGCTCGATCACGACCGCCACCTGGGTTTCGTCCACGCTGAAGGTAAACAGGTTGAAGGCGATGAGCGCCAGCACGACCACGGCGACGAATCCGATCAGGCTCTTCACTGGTTCCCCCCTCCGTCGTTCTCGCGCCGGTCCATCAGGCTCGACAGGTCCAGGAACTTGAAGGCGCCCTCCCCGGCCGCGCTTTCGCTGAGCACGAGCACGTTGAGGTTGGGCAGCACCTGCTCCAGCGTCTCGATGTAGAGCCGGTTGATCGTGACGGACTGGTCGCCGACCCGGTACTGCTCCAACACGTCGTTGAAGCGGGCCACGTCGCCCTCGGCCTCGGCGACCCGCTCGGCCTTGTAGGCCTCGGCGGCCTGGAGGATCTGCTCGGCGTCGCCGCGGGCGCGCGGCAGGATGTCGTTTCGGTAGCGCTCTCCCTCGTTGATGCGCGTCTCCTTGTCCTGGCGCGCGCTGTTGACGTCGTCGAAGGCGGCGGCCACCTGCTGCGGCGGCTTGGAGTCCTGGATCTTGATGTTGACCACGTCGATGCCAACGCCGTAGCCGTCCAGCAGCGCCTGTAGCTGGTCCTGGGCTTCGAGGCCGATGGCGTCGCGCTCGACGGTGAGCACTTGGTCCAGCGTGCGCTTGGCCACCTCCTCGCGCAGGATGGCCTCGGTGGTCATGCGCATGAGCTCGGTGGCGTCCACCACGTTGAAGGCAAAGCTCTCGGGCCCCTTGACCTGGTACTGGATCACGGTGTCGACCCAGACGATGTTGCCGTCGCCGGTGAGCATGAGCGCCTCTGCGGGCATCTCGCGGTACTGCGGGTTGGGCGGCGTGCTCACGGTGCGGAAGCCGATCTCCTCCTTGCGGACGCTGCGCGCGTTCACGATGACCACGCTCTCGAACGGCGCGGGCAGGTGGTAGTGGAGGCCGGGGTTGGTGCTGCGCGTGTACTCGCCGAAGCGCTTGACCAGGCCAAACTCGGCCGGGCCCACGCTGTAGATGCCGCCGGCGGCCCAGAAACCGATGATCACGAGCACGACCAGCCAGCCGGTCCACCCGCTCAGGCGGGTGAGGCGCTGGCGCCAGCGGCCCATCATCTCCGATGCGTCGGGATAGTCCTCAAACGGATTGCGTGCCAAGGGCTGTCTCCCCCCTCCTTCAGAGTTCGGCTTGGAGCTAAGATATGCAACGCGCCTATTCTATCACCCCTCTCGGACGTGGGCAACGCGCATTTGCATCCTGAACGCGGATTTGATATGTTGAACCGTGCCGTGAGGGGGATCATACGCCTTGTTCAAGTCGACAGAAAGCTCCTCATGATTTTTACCGGGATACGATGCCAACCGGACGCGAACTAGGGGGGCCTATGCCCGCACCGTTGGTCTCCGTGGTGATTCCGACGCTCAACGAGGGCGACCATATCGAACGCTGCCTCAACAGTTTGGCCGACCAGAGCTTCCGCGACTTCGAGGTCCTGGTGGTGGACAACGGTTCCACCGACGGCACGGTGCGGCGCGCGCGCGCGCACCGCTGCCGCGTGCTGCACGAGTCCCGCCGCGGCGTGAGCGCGGCCCGCCAGACCGGGTTCGCGGCCGCGCGCGGCCGCATCGTGGCCTCGACCGACGCCGACACCGTCCTGCCCCGGGACTGGCTCGCCCGCATCGTGGCCTCCTATCGGGAATCCCCTCAGCTCATCGGGATCTACGGTCCCGTCCGGCTCCAGGGCGACGACCGGCAGGCCCGCTACCGCTGGGTCGAGGACGCCTTCGACGGCTTTCTGCGCTTCAACCAGGGGCTGCGCCGGCCGCACTTCTGCGGCGCCAACTTCGCCGTGCGGCGCGACGCCTTCGAGCGGGTGGGCGGGTTTCGCTCCCGCAAGAATGGGGTATACTATCGGACGGCCGAGGACGTCCAACTGTCGCTCAAACTGAGGCGCCTGGGCAAGGTGCGCTATCTGAAGGACCTGACGGTTCACACCTCGCCCCGCAACCTCAACAGCTTCAAGTACCTGTGGAGCAACACCAAGACGTATTGGGCGGTCGCCTGGCTCGGGGAGGAGCGTTAGGGCGGCCGCGCTCAGACGTGCCGAGGGAAAGGGAACAAAGAGGTGAGAGATGCGCGTTTGCCTGTACCTGGAAGGGGAAGAGTTCGTCGCCAAATCGGGGTTCAAAACCGCGGTGGGCAACCACGTGCGCGCCCTGGAGGCCGTCGGGGTCGAGGTCACCGCTGACCCCAAGGAGCGGTTCGACCTGCTGCACACCCATTGGTTCGGGCCGCGTTCGGTCTACTTCATCAAACAGGCCCGCCGCAAGGGGGTCCCGGTGGTGTGCCACGCCCACAGCGTGGGCGCCCACGACCTGCGCGACAGCTTCACGCTCTCCAACACGGTCGCGCCGCTCTACGACCGCTACCTGCGCTACTACTACGGCCAGGCCGACCTGGTGATGACCTGCTCGCAGTACGCCAAGCGGCTGCTGCTCCAGAGCGGGCTCGAGGTCCCGGTCGAGGTCGTCTCCAACGGGATGGACACCCAGCGCTTTCAGGCGCGCCCCGAGGGCCGCGCGCGCCACCGCGAGCGGCTCGGCCTGGACCACTTCGCGTTCTTCTCGGCCGGCAACCTCATCCCGCGCAAGGGCGTGGCGGACTTCCTGGACGCGGCCGAATCGCTGCCGGAGTACGACTTCGTCTGGTTCGGCGAACGCTGGAACAAGCTGTTCGCGCTCAAGCCCGAGCTCGGCAAGCGGCTGGACCACCCGCCGCCCAACGTCCACCTGCCCGGCTTCGTGCGCGACACGGCGGACGCGTTCTCGGCCTGCGACGCGCTCTTCTTCCCCTCGTACACCGAGAACCAGCCCATGACCATCCTGGAGAGCGCCACGCTGGGCCTGCCCCTGATCGTGCGCGACATCCCGGAATACGAGGGGTTTTTGTCCCACGCAACCCACGCGCTCAAGCTCAAGCGGCACGACGACTTCGTGGACGCGCTGCGGCGCGTGGCCGAGGACGCCTCCCTGCGCGAGCGGCTGCGGCGCGGCGCGCGCGAGCTGGCCGACGTGCACGACCTCCCGCGCGTGGGCGAGCGGCTGCGTTCGCTCTACACCAGCCTGATCGAGCGAAAGGAGCTGGTGGCCGCGCGCGTCTGAGCGCCGCGATCATGCGGATCTGCACCTACCTCGAATCCAAGGAGGTCCTGGCCAAGACCGGGATCATGAGCGCCTACCGCAACCAGCGCCGCGCGCTGGCGGCGGCGGGGCTGGAGGTCACCGAGGACCCCACCGGTTCTTACGACGTGCTCCACCTGCACTGGATCGGCCCCAAGTCGTACTACCACTTCCGCCAGGCCAAGCGCCAGGGCCTGCCCGTGGTGGTCACCGCGCACAGCACGGCCGAGACCTCGAAGGGCAGCGTGACCTTCTCCGAGCTCATCAACCCGCTGGTCAAGAGCTACATGCGCCACCTGTACGACAACGTCGACCTGGTGGTGGCCCCGTCGCCCTACACCAAGGCCTCGCTGCAGGACCAAGGGATCAACAGCCCGATCCGCGTGGTGAGCAACGGCATCGACGCGGGGCGCTTTTCCCCCGACCCGGACGCGCGCGCGCGCTTCCGAAAGCGGTTCGGCTTGAGCCGCTTCACCGTGCTCTCGGTGGGCCAGATCATCCCGCGCAAGGGCGTGGTCGACTTTCTGGACGTGGCCGAATCGCTCCCCGACTTCGAGTTCGTCTGGCTGGGCGAGCGCCTGAGCCCGTGGCTCAGCTTCTACCCGCAGATGCACCGGCGCGTCGAGCGCGCGCCGGACCACGTCCGCTTCCCGGGCTTTGTCAAGTGCGTCGAGGAGGCCTACGCCGGCGCGGACCTGTTCCTGTTCACCTCGTTGGAGGAGACCCAGGGCATGGTCGTGCTGGAGGCCGCGGCCATGGGGCTGCCCATGGTCATCCGCGACATCCCCGTGTTCCGGGACTGGCTCCTGCACGGCGAGCACTGCCTCAAGGGCTACACGGCCGCCGAGCTCGCCGCGCACATCCGGACCATCGCCGCCAACCCCGCGCTGCGCGCGCGTATGTCGGAGCGGCTGGTGCAACTGGCCCGCTCCCACCGACTGGACCGCTTGGGGGACCAATATCGCGACCTGTACGGCGCGCTGCTGGAGGGGCGGGTCTATGTCTAAGGTGCTGATCCTCGCGCTCGACGGGGCGACCTTCCGGCTGCTGGGGCCCTGGATGGACGCCGGGGAGCTGCCCAACCTGGCCCGCTTCCGCGACCGAGCCGCCCGCGGCCCGCTGGAGAGCACGATGCCCCCGATCACGGGCTCGGCCTGGACGAGCTTCCAAACCGGGGTGAACCCGGGGGCGCACGGCGTGTTCGACTGGCTACTGCGCGCCCCCGAGGGCTACCACCTCACGCCCATCAGCGCCCAGCTCATCCCGCAGCCCACGCTCTGGGACTACCTGAGCAGCCACGAGCGGCGCGTGGGCGTGCTGGGCGTGCCGGTCACCTACCCGCCCAAACCCGTCAACGGCTTCGTGGTCTCGGGGCTGCTCACCCCCGAGGGCGCGCGCTACACCTACCCGGCCGCGCTGCAGGACGAGCTGGAGCGGGCCGTGCCGGGCTACACCACCATGCCCGAGCACTGGCGCGGCCGCTTCGAAACGCACGCCTGGCTGCGCGGCCTGAAGGAATCGCTCGCCCGCAAGCTGGAGGCGACCCGCTTCCTGCTCGCGTCGCAGGACTGGGACGTGTTCATGGCCCACCTGATGGAGACCGACTCGGTGCAGCACCAGATGTGGCACCTGATCGACCGGGTCGAGCGGCCGCGCTACCGCGCCGAGCCCGTGGACGGCGACCCCATCCTGGAGGTCTTCCAGCAAATCGACGCCGCGCTGCCGGACCTGCTGGCGCGCGTCCCCCGGGACACGAGCGTGTTCCTGATCAGCGACCACGGCTTCGGCCCGCTGCACTGGAACGTGTATCTGAACAACTGGCTCCTGAAGCACGGCTACCTCAAGCTCAAGCGCGGCGCGCTCACGGCGCTGAAGCGGGCCAGCTTCTTCTCGCTCGGGCTCACGCCCGAGGGCATGTACCCGCTGGGCGAGCGCCTGGGCGTGCTGGGGCGCGGAGCGCGCATGCGCCACGCCCAGATCTATCGACGCATGGGCCGCTGGTTCCTGTCGCACCAGCACATCGACTGGACGCGCACGCGGGCCTACTCCTACGGCAACGTGGGCCAGATCTACCTCAACCGCGCCGGACGCGAGCCACAGGGAATCGTCTCGGACGCCGAGGCGGACGCGCTGGCCGAGGAGCTGCGCGCCGGACTCGGCGAGCTGACCAACCCGCACCAGCGCGGCGAGCGCGTCTTCGCGGCGATCCACCGCAAGGAGGAGATCTACCACGGCCCGGCGCTGGTGCGCGCCCCCGAGCTCATGCTCGACCCGGCGGAAGGGTACATGGCCGTGGGCACGAGCGAGTTCGTCTCCAAGCACGTCGTCACCCCGACCTTCGCCGGCTCGGGCTGGCACCAGAAGGACGGGATCCTGATGGCCCAGGGCCCCCAGCTGCGCGCCGGCGAGGTGTCCGGCGCGCGCCTGATGGACCTGGCCCCCACGCTGCTCTACGGGCTCGACCTGCCCGTGCCGGACGCGCTCGACGGGGTCGTGCTCCAGTCGCTGTTCGACCCCGACTACGTCGCGCGCCACCCGGTCAAGGGCGGCCGCAGCCTGCCCGGCGGCGGCGGCGACGGCTCCCAGCTTCCGGAGGGCTACGAGGAGGAGATCCGGCAGCGCCTGCAAAGCCTGGGTTACATCTGATGGCACGGGGGATCAAACGCCGGGTCACGCTGGGGCTGAGCGTGCTGGCCGGCTTCGCACTGCTGGGATTTATCCTCTATACCACCGGCCTGGACGCGATTTGGAGCGAAATCGTGCGGCTGGGGTCCTGGGGCGCGTTGCTGTTGTTCCTGGACGTCTCGCTCATGGTGGTGGGGTGGGTCTGGAGCTGGAGGCTGCTCTTGAACGCCTACGGGCTCTACCCGCCGTGGCTGGTCCTGGTTCGGGCCGTCGTGGGGGGCTACGCCCTGAGCTACCTGACCCCCTCGATGTACTTCGGCGGCGAGCCGCTGCGGGTGTACCTGGTCACCAAGGAGCTGGGCGCCAGCAGCTCGCAGGTGACCGCCACGCTGGTGGTGGCCAAGGTGCTGGAGGGAGCCACGCTCATGACGCTCGTGCTGATCGGCGTCGTGAACCTGATCCTGAGCGGCGTGCTGGGGGGCGGGCAGGAGGCCTCGCTCCTGATCACGACGCTCGCGCTGCTGGGCGGGCTGGCCTGGGTGGCCTGGGGCCTGTTCAACCGCCGCTTCTGGGCCAGCCGTTTCTGTGCCTGGCTCGAGCGCAGGCTGCCCTGGGGCAAGGAGCGGCTCGAACGCCTGCGCCACTGGCTCACCGAGGCCGAGCTCGACGTGCATCAAGCCTTCAGCGAACACACCGCCGCCATGGTCAAGGCGCTGGTGATCGCGCTGCTGACCAACCTGACCGTGTTCATCCGCCCCTGGCTCTTCTTCCACTTCACCAACGACATCGCCTTCGGCTTTCGGGACCTGTCGCTGGTCTATGCGCTCTTCTTCTTTTTGTCCTCGTTCATGTGGGTGACGCCGGGCGGCATCGGGGTCTCGGAGGGCGGGCTCATCGGCATCTTCCAGTTTTTGGGCGTGGGCGCGGCCGGCGCCGTGGCCTACTCGCTCGCGCTCAAGGGCATGGAGCTGCTCTACGTGCTGGGCGGCGTGTTGGTCCTGGTCCACTTCGGGCTGCTGCGCCTGCCCAAGCCGAAAGCGGACGCCGCCTCAGAGGTGGAGGAGGCCTCCGAAGAGCGGGTGTAGAGGCATTGTGTTTTGCGCTTACCATGGCCAGCCTCCCCCTCATCCCATCCTTCTCCCGCCAGGGGAGAAGGGGCTTCTTTGCCATTGGCATTCCACGCATCGCCATCGATCTGGAAATCTTCCCCTACGGATCGCCGAGCCTCACGCCGCCACGGCCGCGCGCTTCTGCGTGATGCTGTCCATGAGCGCGTCGAACGGCTGCACGAACTTGTCGACGCCCTCGGCCAGCAGCTCGTCCATCACCCCATCGAGCTCGACGCCAAGCTGTTGGAGTCGATCGAGCGTTTTCCGCGCCTCGTCCAGCCCCTGCTCCACGGTGTCGGCCACGGTCCCGTGGTCGCGGAACGCCTCAAACGTTTCCGGCGGCATCGTGTTGACGGTGTGCGGGCCGATGAGGTGGTCCACGTACATGACGTCGGGGTAGTCCGGGTTCTTCGTGCTCGTGCTGGCCCAAAGCGGGCGCTGGGCCGACGCCCCGTTGGCGGCGAGCGCCTCCCAGCGCGCCCCATTGAAGCGCGCCTTGAAGCGCTGATAGATCTGCTTGGCGTTGGCGACCCCCGCCTTGCCCCGCAGCGCGCGCGCCTCGTCCGTCCCCAGCGCTTCCAGCTGCTGGTCCACCTTGGCGTCGATGCGGCTGATGAACACGCTGGCCACCGAAGCCACGTTCAGGGGCCGCCCCGCCTCAAACCGGCGCTCCAGGCCCTGCAAAAACGCCTCGGCCACGTCCTCGTATTGCGCCTGCGAGAACATGAGCGTGACGTTGACGTGGATCCCCTCCGCGATCAAGTGCGTGATCGCCGGCAAACCTGCGGGCGTGGCCGGGACCTTGATCATGACGTTGGGCCGCTCCACCGCCGCGTGCAGGCGCTCGGCCTCGGCAATCGTGCCGTCCGTGTCGTGGGCCAGGTGCGGCGAGACCTCGAGCGAGACGAAGCCGTCCTGGCCATCCGTCTCGTCGTAGAGGGGCCGGAAGGCGTCGCAGGCCGCGCGGATGTCGTGGATGGCCAGCGACTCGAAGATCTTGACCGGGTCGCTGGTGGAGGCCTGTTTCAGGTCCGCGTCGTAGAGGTCGCTGCCGGCGATGGCCTTCTGGAAGATCGCCGGGTTCGAGGTCATGCCCCGCAGCCCGTCCTCATGAATCATGCGGGCCAGCTCGCCTCCCTCGACCATGTCGCGCCGGATGTAGTCGAGCCAGACGCTTTGGCCCAGCTCGCAGAGTTGTCTCAGTCTGTTTGCCACAAGCCCTCCTTTTCTATCCCAGCAGATTTGTAGGGCCGGCTGTGCCGGCCAGGCCCGCGCAGCGGGCCCTACGAATTCGCCAACAACTGCTTGGCCGCCGCCAACACGTTCTCGACCGTGAAGCCCAGCTCCGCCATGGCGACGTCTCCCGGCGCCGAGGCGCCGAAGCGGTCCAGCCCGATCACCGCGCCGTTCAGCCCCACGTAGCGCGCCCAGCCCAGCGACACGCCGGCCTCGACGGCCACGCGTTTGGCCGCCGGCGGCAGGACGGCGTCGCGATAGCTTGCGGGCTGTGCCTCGAACAGCTCCCAGCTCGGCAGGCTCACGGCACGAGCGGCCACGCCGTCAGAGACCAGCTTTTTCTGAGCTTCGAGCGCGAGCTGGGCTTCCGAGCCCGTGCCGATCAGCACGATTTCGGGCTCCCCGCCTGGCGCGTCGGCCAGCACGTAGCCGCCGCGGGCGACCGACGCGTACACGTCCTCGTCGTGCGGCAGGTGCGGCAGGCCCTGCCGCGTGAGCGCCAGCGCCGTGGGCCCGTCGCGGCGTTCGAGCGCGACCTTCCAGGCCGCGGCCGTCTCGGCCCCGTCAGCCGGGCGCAGCACGACCAAGTTGGGGATCGCGCGCAGCCCCATGAGCTGTTCGACCGGCTGGTGCGTGGGCCCGTCCTCGCCCAATCCCACGGAATCGTGCGTGTAGACGTAGGTCACGGGCCGGCCCATGAGCGCGGCCAACCGCACCGACGGGCGCATGTAGTCGGAGAAGATCAAAAACGTCCCGCCGTAGGGGAGCAGCCCGCCGTGCAGGCTCATCCCGTTGAGCACGCCGCCCATGGCGTGCTCGCGCACGCCGAAGTGGACGTAGCGGCCCGCGTAGTCCTCGGGGCCAAACGGCGTCATGCCTTTTGCCTGCGTGTTGTTGGAGGGCGTCAGGTCCGCCGAGCCCCCCACCAGCGTGGGGATTTTTGCGGCGATCGCGTCCAGCACCGCGCCCGAGGCCTTGCGCGTGGCCAGCGGCTTGTCGCCCGGATTGAAACCCGGCAGCGCCCGCTCCCAACCCTCGGGCAGCTTCCCGGCCAGCGCGTCCTCGCAGCGCTGCGCCAGCTCGGGGTGCGCCTCACGGTAGCGCACGAAGCGTTCGTTCCACTCGGCCTCGACCTCCTCCCCGCGCGCGACCGCCTCCCGGAACTTCTCCAGCGCCTCTTCGGGAATATGGAACGGCTCCTCGTGGGGCCAGCCCAGCTTTTCCTTCGTGAGCTTGATCTCGTCCTCGCCCAGCGGGCTGCCGTGCGCCTCGGCCGTGTCCTGCTTGTTGGGGCTGCCGTAGCCGATGTGCGATTTGACCGCGATGAGCGCGGGCCGTTGGCCCTGCTGTTGGGCCGCGCGGATCGCGCGCTCGATTTTCTCCAGATCGTTGCCATCCTCCACGCGCTGGGTGTGCCAGCCGTAGGCCGCGAAGCGTTCTAAAACGTCCTCGCTGAAGGACAGCTCGGTGGGCCCGTCGATCGAGATCGAATTGTCGTCGTAGAGGTAGACCAGGTTGTCCAGCTTCAGGTGGCCGGCCAGCGAGGCGGCCTCGTGCGAGATGCCCTCCATCAGGTCGCCGTCGCTCACGATGGCATAAATCGTGTGGTCCACGATGGGGTGCCCTTCGCGGTTGAAGGTCGCCGCCAGGAATTTTTCGGCCAGGGCCATGCCGACGCCGTTGGTAAACCCCTGACCGAGCGGCCCCGTGGTGGTCTCGACGCCCGGCGCGTGGCCGTACTCGGGGTGGCCCGGCGTTTTGCTGCCCCACTGCCGGAAGTTTTTCAGCTCCTCCAGCGGGAGGTCGTAGCCCGTCAGGTGCAGCAGGCTGTAGAGCAGCATCGAGCCGTGCCCGGCCGAGAGCACGAAGCGGTCGCGGTCGGGCCAGTCCGGGTTTTTGGGGTTGTGGCGCAGGAAGCGGGTCCAGAGGGCGTAGGCCGCCGGCGCCATGCCCATCGGCATGCCGGGGTGGCCCGAGTTGGCCCGTTGCACCGCGTCCATCGCCAGCGTTCGAATCGTGTTGACGCAAAGTTGATCCAGGTTGCTCATCGATCAAGAACTCCTCTCCATAGACGTCAAGCCGCGGGTCCACTGTATCGGTTGGCTCCGCGCGACTGCAACAAGTATGACAGCCGAGCTGGGTTGTTGTCGTAAGGGGGCTTACGTCGTTCCGATGATGTCGTAGGCGACAGCGACTTTCCCCTTGCTGAAACGGCTCGCGCCGCAGGACGAGGCCGCGCACGTGTCCCTTCCTCTAGCGAGAATCCTCAACGTCATCGTTGTTCATGGGCACAGGTTAAGCGATAGCGGCAGAGTTGGACAAATGCAGAATCAGCGTTTTTGATACGGCCGTTCGACGTGGAGGTCGCGCATCGGGAAGTGCTCGACGTTGCAGGTCACCAGAACTGCCTCGTGCAACGCGGCGCTGGCTGCGATGAGCGCGTCCGGTAACAGCACGCCGTGGCTGGGACCGTATTGCTGCCGATAACGCCCCGCCCGCTCGGCGACCGTCCGGTCCACCGTGACTTCCTTGAAGTGGTCCAGCAACTGCAAGACCGTCGCCTCTTCGCCCTCGACCGTCCCGGCCAGCAGTTCCGCTCGCGTAACGACCGAGTAGAACGCGGGTTCGTCTGAAGCGAGCCGTTGGCTCAAATAGCGTTGCGCGGCGGACACCCCGCGCAGGTGGTGGATGAACACGTCGGAATCCAGCAACACGCGCGCCATCTAGGAAACCTCTCGGGCACGGCGCTGCTCCCACTCCTCACGCAGCCGCCGGGCTTGATCGGCAGGGCGATCGCGCCACAGGCCGAACGACGCCTCCAGCGCTTCGGTCGAGTCCGTCTGCTCGTTTAGGAAGGCATCGATCGCCTCGCGGATCAACGCGGACATGGGCCGCTCGCACTTCTTCCCCAGCGCCTGCAGCGCCCGCCGTTGTGCTTCGCTCAGATAGATTTGGGTGCGGATCATACGATTCCTTTTTATACACCACCAGTATACATCATCAGGCTAAATCAGCCAATGGCATCCGCTGCAAGGGTCCCCCTTCACCCGCTATACTCCGGCCATGCACGCCTACATCGCCGGACCGCTGTTCAACGAGGGGGAGCGCTGGTTCAACGAGCAGGTGGACGCGCTCGCGCGAGACATGGGCCTGACGACCTACCTGCCGCAGCGCGACGCCGGCATCCTGAAGTCGAGCGAGGACGTCGCGCGCGTTTTCCGCGCGGACCTGGAGGAATTGGAGCGGGCCGACGTCGTGATCGCCACGCTCAACGGCCTGGGCGTCGACGACGGCACGGCCTGGGAGCTGGGCTACGCCCACGCCAAGGGCACGCCCTGCCTGGGGCTGTTCAGCGACGAACGGGTCCACGCCCGCGCCGTCGAGCTGAACCCCATGCTCTCGGAGTCGCTGGACGCGCTGGCCGGGTCGCTGGAGGAGCTGAGGGAGGCGCTGGGGCGGGTGTTGGCGTCAATAAGTTGATATGGGGCCTGCTGTCCCCATGGGCACTAAGTATGCAACGCATCGAGAAACGCTTCTACGGTGAGCTTTGCTTTCATGTGCCTTCCCCCTCCGCGTTGTCCTCCTGTCCCGCAGCTTCTTGGCGCCCCGAGACCGCGGGTCGTTGGCAAGCTGTTTGGTTCGTGCGCCGATTCTGCGCGCCACGTCCGCAGGGAGCCACTTGAGTTCCCGCTCTGCTGCACAATTTCGGAATCCGTGTAGGCTTCGACAAAAGCGTGCATGCATTTTCCGCGTCGTAGCATTTTCAAAGCCTCCTGTTTCATTCGTCCACAAACGATTGGAACGCCTCGACCCGCTCGCGCTTGGTCCTGTGCAGCTCGGTCATCTGCTCGGCCAGGAATGCCAAAAGGTCGTGGACGACGTCGGAGCGTTCCAACGGATTGCCCTCGGCATCGAAGCCGGAGGGATCGCCCTCGCCCAGGCCCCAGGACTGCGCCTGTTCCAGCGTCAGGAACCCCTTTTGGGACGCCGCCTTCACCGAGATGGACTGGGTGAAGGCGGCGAAGTGGCCCTCGTCGTCCTTGGGCAAGAGCGCATCGAGCCGTTCCAGGAGCTTTTCTGCGGCGTTATTCATCGGGGTTTTCCTCCTCGACCCCTTCCAGTTCGGCCTCCAGTTGCTCGGGTGTGGGCAGGTCGGCTTCGAGGTCGTGTGGCAGTTCCTTCAGCAGTTGATACGTGGCCACGCCAAGCGGGCGCGTGAGTTCGCGCAGGGCGTATTCGACGATGATCTGGTTGCGGTCCTTGCAGAGCAGCAGGCCGATGGTGGGGTGGTCGGCATCGTGGCGCAGTTGGTCGTCGACCGCCGAGAGGTAGAAGTTCATCTTGCCGGCGAACTCCGGTTTGAACGACTCGACCTTGAGGTCGATGGCGACGAAGCAGCGCAGATGCAGGTGGTAGAACAACAGGTCGAGGTAATAGTCCTGCCCGCCCACTTCCAAATGATACTGACTCCCCACGAACGCAAAGCCCTTGCCCAGTTCGAGCAGGAATTCCTTCAAATGATCGAGCAGCTTCCGCTCCAGCTCGCGTTCGGCGATGTCGGGACCGATGCCCAGGAAATCGAACGCATAGGGGTCTTTGAGGAGCTGGCCGGCCAAGTCCGAATGCGGCGCCGGGAGGGTCCGCTCGAAGTTCGTAAGAGCTTTCCCCTGGCGGCTGAAGAGGTCGGATTCGATCTGGTGGACGAGCACGGCGCGGGACCAGCCGTGCTCGACCGTTTGCTGGGCGTACCAGAGGCGTTGGGTGGGGTCCTTGACTTTGTCCAACAGAACGCAGTTGTGGAACCAGGGGATTTGTGCAGCAGCCTGCTGCACAATTTCGGAATCCGGGTAGGCTTCGGCAAAAGCGCGCATGTACTTCAGGTTGCGCGCCGAGAACCCCTGGGTGTCGGGGAACGCCTGGCGCAGGTCGGCGGCTAGGCGGTCGATCACCTTGGTACCCCATCCCTCCTGGGCTTGACTATGCAGGATTTGCCGGCCGATTTCCCAGTAGAGCGAGATGAGCTCGCGGTTGACCGAAAGCGCCGCTTTGACCTGGGCCTGTCGGATGCGGCCCTTGATCTCGTCGAGCACCTCCGGGTAGTTGGCGGGGAGCTTGGCGCGATCCTTGGTCATGGTCACCCTTTGAACAACGCTTCCATCAATGCTTGCTTTTCCAGCTCCAGATAAGTGGCTACCTCATTGACGATGTTGTTGAGGGTACCGACTTTGAGCGCCTTGTGCCGAGGGATGCTGACATGGTGTTCGGCCCCTTTGAGTGTCGAGGTGAGTCGCAGGTGGCTACCCGTCTGACGCGTGAGACGATACTCATAGCGCTCAAGGAGTTTGGCCAGCTCCTCTCCCCCCAGGTCCCGCGGCACTTTCATGCGGGAATGACCTCGTCTTTCACCAAATGCAACCGAATGAGCGCAGGCCGGGCCTCCTCTTCGAAATGGCAGCGGACGGCATCCTGGGCCATCTGCTTGAGCTGTTCGAAGGTGTCCGCCTCGGTGAAGATGGCATGTCCTAGGGCGCGAGCCTCGTAGCCGCCTTCCGGGGATTCCTCCACCAGGAAGATGATTTCACCTGTCTTCACGGCATCTCGTTGGGAATTTGCCATGGGTTCAACCTCCTTCCTCCCGTAGGGGCGCATCGCCGTGCGCCCCTACAGGAGGATTCGATTTGATGATCACGATGCCATGCAGGTG
>CAZNGF010000039.1:0-26453 GCA_964572855.1 uncultured Thermotogae bacterium
CTAATGTGAAATTCCAAATCCGTTGAACTCCTAAAACCCGCTTTACGTTTATTGCTTCCCTTACAAAGGTGTGATAGGGTTTCACTTTCACATTGCAGTAGTGAACGGGTCTCAGAACGTTTGGCTATTCCATTTGTCGGAGACATAGGAAGCACCTCACGCTGAACCCTGCTGCCTCACTGCCATTGAGGAATTGGAAGATACGGTGCTCATTTAGCGACGGAGGGTTCGCTGTGCCGGCAGCGTGACGGCCCGCGGACGAGGGTCTCCATTCTTGTCTAGATCGGTTGCGGCATTGCTTGGGCTTCGATTTCCACGCGCTCGACCCGATACCCTGCGGCTTTCACGTTTCGGATCGCCGATTGAATGGCTTCTTCCAGGGACTTGGCTTCGCGGTGGAAGTCGATCGAAAACACGCCGTTGCGGGTGCTGGGCGTGCCATCGTTGCAGCCCGCTTGAAACAAGTCGTCGGCGATCTCCTCGGTTAGCTCCAACGGGCCTTCCAAGATCAGGGTGAACTCGTATTTTGCCACCGCCCATCACCTCTTTAGCGCTGTTTGTACAAGCATCGCTCGACTGCCCGGCGGATGTCTTTGGCGTGGTCTTCAGGATGCTTGGACGTGGAGTAAATCGCCACGACACACCCCTCTCGATCCCGCTTCGGGCAATACAATCGTCCCCAAATGTGGGCGCGTGCCGCCGCCTTCTGCAACCTCCAGCCGTGGTGGAGCGCGTGTTCAATAGCTAAGCGGATGTGTTTGTTCGGATGATCCGCCACGGGCTATCCCTCTCCCGAATACAACTGATCCAGATTATAACATCCGAATAGGGCAGTGCGAAGCCCTGCTGTTAAGAAATGTAGGGCCGGCTGTGCCGGCCTCAAGGCAACCCGCGGAGCAGGCCCTACATTTTCCTACTCGCCCGCGCTCGAGGCCGTCCCGGTCCGAACGAAGTCCTGCCCCGAGACGTCCGAGTACGCCTTCACGTAGCGGGTCGCGGGGCTGAAGACCGCGCCGGGCTTGCTGGGGATGAGCGTGTAGTACACCCCGCCCGTCAGGTTGGCGAAGCGGTAGGTCCCGTCGGCGCCCGTGACGAGCGTCTGGCCGTTCGACAGGCTGAGCGTGACGCCGGCCACGCCCGCGCCACCGGCATCAACCACGCGGCCCGAAAGCGAGAACGCCGTGCTGTTGGCGACGAAGTCGCGGCCCGTGACGTCGGAGCCCGTCGTGGTCGTGCGCGCGGAAGGGCTGAAGCGGTAGCCCGCCTTGCTGGGCGTGACGGTGTAGGCCGTCCAGGGCGTCAGGCCGGCGAGCGTGTAATGGCCATTTGAATCCGTGCTCGTGCTGAGCCCCGCCCCCGCGCTCAAGGTCACGCCGCTCAGGCCCGCGCCGTCGGGGGTGGCGACCCGCCCGGAGATCGAGACCGACGTCGGGCGCAACGTGGCCGTGAAGTCCATGCCGTTGACGGGGTAGTCCACGCTGGCCGCCGCGATGACCTTGCGGCTGCCGGGGCCGAAGCGGTAGCGCGCGTCCTCGGGCTTGACGGTGTAGGTCGTCCCCGAGGCCAGCTTGGCGAAGGTGTAGTTCCCCAAGGCGTCCGTGGTCGTCGCGCTCCCGCCGTTGAGCGTGAGCGAAAGGCCGCTCACGGGCGCGCCCTCGGGCGTGGTCACGCGCCCCGAGATCGAAAAGCCGCTCGTCGCGCTGGCCGTACCGGAGAAGTGCTGTCCCGTCGCGTTCGCCCGTGCGTTCACGACCCGCGTCGTCGGGCTGAAGCGGTAGCCCGCCTTCACCGGCGTGAGCGTGTAGCTGCCGACGGCCAAATTGGGAAAGACGTAGTCGCCGTTGGGGTCGGTGGTGGCCGTGGCTCCGTTGCTCAAACGCAACGTCACCCCGCCCAGCCCCGCGCCGCCGGCGCCCGCGACCCGGCCCGCGATCGAGACCAGCGGGTTGCCCACCGGCCCAATCAAGAAGCCCACCCACTTGACCGCGTCGAAGGCGATCCGCAGCGAGCGCGCCTCGCCCGTCCGGCTCGACAGCGTCACGCTCCCCTGCGCCCCGAAGGTGTAGCGCCCGAGCGCGTGCCAGCCCTGGGCGGCCTTGGCCTGGTCCAGCGCCACGGCCGTCTCGCCGCCGGCGTGCGCGATCACGTAGCGCGCGCTCCCGGTGGTGGAATAGCAGTAGGGCACGTAGGCGAACACCTCGTAGCTGCCCGGCTGCAGCGCGGTCTGCCAGCGCAGCTCGCCGCGCGCGGTGCCCGAGCGCGTGAGCGCCCAGCGCGTCCCGCCGCCGTGGCCGCAGCGGGTCGTGGAGGCGAGCGACCCGGTCACTTGCGCCTGCGGGTCGTCGACCACAATCTCGGCCGCGCCCGCGGCCGCCGGGCGCGCCGCCGCGTCGCCCTCCAACGGGAGTAGCGATCCCTCCATCCAGGTCGCGCAGCCGGCCAGCAGGCCCGTCAGCAGCCCGAGCGCCAGCGGCGCGGCGATCCATCTGAAGCGTTTCATGGGGTCACGTCCTCTCTCAAGTCCCCTTCGGGGGATGCGTTCAGCTTACGCGGAGAGACGGACGCGCCCCAGGGCGCCTGTCCGATCGAGAAAGGCGCATTGCTCCAGGTTGGCCCCGGACATTCGGCACCTCGCGGGATGGGCGCGCAAGCGTTCGGCTACTTCCAGGGCGCCAGCACGTCTTCCAGGGTCGGCGACCCGACCTCCTGCAGCTCGTAGCGCACGCGCGTGGTGGGCACCTCGAACCGAAGCAGGCGGCGCAGGTCGACCGGCGTGCCGATCGCGACCGCGTCGCAGGGCGTGGCCCGGACGGTCGCCTCCAGGTCCCGGACCTGCTGCTCACCGTAGCCCATCGCCGGCAGCAACGCCCCGATGTCGGGATACTTCTCAAATGTCTCGGCGATGGACCCGACCGCGTGGGACCGGGGGTCGACCAGCTCGGCCGCGCCGCACTTCTGCGCGCCCAGCGTGCCCGCGCCGTAGCGCATTTCGCCGTGCGTGAGCGTGGGGCCGTCCTCGATCACGAGCACGCGCCGCTCCCGCAGGACCTCGGGTTCCTCGACGCGGATGGGCGAGTGGGCTTGAATCACGCGCGCGTCCGGGTTGGCGGCGCGCACGTTTGCCCGCAGCGCCTCGACGTCCTCGGGCTCGGCGGTGTCGGTCTTGTTCAGGATCACCACGTCGGCCAGCCGCAGGTTGAGCGCGCCGGGGTAGTAGGTGAGCTCGTGCCCGACGCGGTGTGGGTCGGCCACCACCAGGGTCAAGTCCGGTCTGAAGAACGAGAAGTCGTTGTTGCCGCCGTCCCAGAGCACGATGTCGGCCTCGGCTTCGGCCCGGCGCAGTATCTTTTCGTAGTCCACGCCCGCGTAGACGACGTTGCCGCGGTTGAGGTGCGGCTCGTACTCCTCGCGCTCCTCGATGGTGCAGTCGTGGGCGTCCAGGTCCTCAAGCTGGGCGAAGCGCTGGACCGCCTGCTTGGCCAGGTCGCCGTAGGGCATCGGGTGGCGCACGATCGCCACGCGCTTGCCCCATGCTTTGAGAATTTCGGCCACGCGGCGCGTGGTCTGGCTCTTGCCCGCGCCGGTGCGCACCGCGGTCACGGCGATCACGGGCTTGCTGGAACGGAGCATGGTGGCCTTCGGCCCCAGCAGCCAGAAGTCCGCCCCGGCCGCTCCGGCGACAGCGGCGCGTTCCATCACGTATTGGTGCGGCACGTCGCTGTAGGCGAACACGACCGCGTCCACGTCGCGCTCGCGCACGAGCCGCGTCAGGTCGGCCTCGTCCTCGATCGGGATGCCCTCGGGGTACAGCGGCCCGGCCAGCGCCGCCGGGTAGCGGCGCCCGTCGATGTGGGGGATCTGCGTGGCCGTGAAGGCCACGACCTCGCACGACGCGTCGTTCCGGAACGCCGTGTTGAAGTTGTGGAAGTCGCGCCCGGCCGCGCCCATGATCAGGACCCGCCGGCGCTCGTCTTTGTTGGCGGTCACGCGTTGCTCACCCAGTCCTTTCTCGATCTGCGTTCGTCCCGCACAGTTTAGGCCGCGCTGCCCGTCCGAGCCATGACGCCGATCATGCGAGCGTGCCGTTCCCAAGCCCGTCTTGACGGGGCTGGGGGCGAGGGGTAAGATGTCAACCCACATTCTCAAACGAAAAGGAATTTTTGAGGGATATGAAGGTCGAGGCCACATCCACCGGCGCCGGGTCCTACACGCTCACGGTCGAACTCCCCGCCGAGCGCGTGTCGAGCAAGCTCAAGGAGGCGTTCCGGCAGGTCGCCCGCGACGTGACCATCCCGGGCTTCCGCCGCGGCCACGTGCCGCGCGCGCTGCTGGAGGCGCAGTTCGGCAAGGACTTCCTGCACGAGGACGTTCAGCAGCAGCTCATCGAGGAGACGCTGCCGCAGGCGCTCCAACAGGAAGGGCTGCGGCCCGTCTCCAGCCCGCAGACCAAGGTCGTGGAGTTCGAGGAGGACAAACCCTTCGTCTACGAGGCGAGCATCGAGGTGCTGCCCGAGGTCGCCTTCCCCGAGCTGAGCGCGGTCACGGTGGAGGAAGACCCCGAACCCCAGCCCGACGCCGCCGCGGTCGACGACGTGCTGGAGGACCTCAAGCTGCGGCACGCAACGCTCGTGCCCAAGGGCGAGGGCGGCGTGGCCGAGTTCGAGGACGTGGCCGTCATCCAGGTGGGCGAGCAGGAACCGCGCGAGATCATGCTGAGCGAGGACAGCGACCTGTCCAAGCAGCTCGTGGGCCACAAGCCGGGTGAGGCGGTCCAGGTCACGCTGGAAGAGCAGACCCTGACGCTTTCCCTGCGGGACGTGAAGGCCGTGGAGAAGCCCGACCTCGAGGAGCTGGCCGCCACGCTGGACGAGGAGGACGAGGCCGCGCTGCGCGCCAAGATCCAGGCCGACCTGGGCGAGCACCTCAAAGAGGAGCACCGCCGGGCCACGCGCTACAAGGTGCTGGACGCGCTCGTGGCGCAGTCCGAGGTGCCCGTGCCGCCGCGGCTCAAGCAAGAGGCCATCGAGCACGAGCTCAACCAGCTCGAGCGCAGCGGTCGCTACGGCTCCCTCAGCGAGGACGACCGCTCGGCCTACGCCGAGGGCGCCGCCGAGCGCCTGCAGCGCGAGGTGGCCATCGAGGCGCTCAAGCGCCAGGCTCCCGAGCTCAAGCTGAGCGACGAGGCGTTCGAACAGGCGCTGGAGGCCGAGGCCGCCAAGCGCGAGATGAACCCGGTCAAGTTCCGCGCGCTGCTGGAGCGGGACGAGGCGCTGGGCCGCTTCCGCGGGCAGCTCGAGGACGAGCGCGCGCTGGACTACCTGGTCGAGCACGTCAACCTCGTCAAGCCCGAAGCGCAAGAGCCGGAAGCGAAGCCGAAGAAGGCGCCCGCCAAGTCCGGCGCCAAGGGGGGCAAGAAGGCCGCTCCCAAGAAGGCGTCCGGCAGGGCCGCCGGGAAGAAAGCCCCATCGTCCAAGACCGAAAAGGAGTCCGAATCGTGACGCACGCCGAGGTTTACAATCAGATCCCCTTCGTGATCGACCGCACGGGCCAGGTCGAGCGCACCTACGACATCTACTCGCGCCTGCTGGAGGACCGCATCGTCTTCCTGCGCGGCCCGATCGACGAGCACACCGCCGACCTGGTGGTGGCGCAGATGCTCTACCTCGACTCCAAGGACTCCGAAAAGGACATCCGGCTCTACATCAACTCGCCCGGCGGGCACACCACGGCGGGCTTTGCCGTCTACGACACGATCCAGTTCGTGCGCTCGGACGTCTCGACCATCTGCGTGGGGCTGGCGGCCAGCATGGGGGCCGTGCTGCTGGCGGCCGGCACCAAGGGCAAGCGGCTGGCGCTGCCCAACGCCAAGCTCATGATCCACCAGCCCTGGGGCGGCGCCCAGGGCCAGGCCTCCGACATCAAGATCGTGGCCGAGGACATCCTCAAGACCCGCGAGCAGATCAACAAGATCATGTCCCACCACACGGGCCAGACGCTCGAAAAGATCGAAAAGGACACCGACCGCGACTTCTACATGTCCGCCGAGGAGTCCAAGACCTACGGCCTCATCGACGAGGTGGTCGCGGCCCGCAAGCTGGCCGAGGGGGAGTAACCCCCGCCCGGCAGGCGGCGCGCGTCCTCCCGTCGAGGACGCCGGCACGGGCGCGCTGGAACGGCCCGCGCAGTCGCGGCCTCGATGCGCCCCTGGGGCGAGTTTTGGGGGCGCCCACAGAGACGCATCCGTCCCCGAACGCCTCCCAGAACGTCATCCTGAGCCAAGCGAAGGATCCCCTTGGCACGGTTCCCTGCCCGAACAACGATGATCCCCCAAAGGAGGAGCCGTGAGCGAGTACGAGGTCGTCAGGATGCCGCGGGACGAGCTGGACCGCGCGCTGGACTGGGCCGCGCGCGAGGGCTGGAACCCGGGGAAAAACGACGCCGACTGCTTCTGGGCCATCGACCCCGAGGGGTTTTTCATGGGGGTCCTGGACGGGGAGCCGATCGCCTACGCCTCGGCGGTGTGCTACGACGAGCGCTTCGCCTTCTGCGGGCTCTACATCGTGCGCCCCGAACACCGCGGTCGCGGGTACGGCCGGGCGCTCACGCGCGCCCGGCTCGACTACGTGGGCGACCGCATCGTCGGGCTCGACGGCGCGCTGCACATGCGCGACAAGTACAAACGACTCGGTTACCGCACCGCCCACCGGAGCACGCGCTACGGGGGTCGCCCCGGGAAAGCCTTTGCGGCGCCCCGCGAGGTCATCCCGGCAGGCGACGTCCCGTTCGAGCACCTGGCGGCGTTCGATCGAGAGCACTTCCCCGCCGGGCGCGAGCGCTTCCTGCGGCGCTGGATCGACCAGCCCGGGGGCAGCGCGCTGGCGCTGGTCGATGGAAGCGAGCTGCTGGGCTACGGCGTCCTGCGCCCGTGCCGCGACGGATGCAAGATCGGCCCGCTGTTCGCGGCCGACGCCGAGGTGGCCGACGTCCTGTTGCGCGCGCTGGCCGACGAGGGGCGCGGCGGGCCCGTGTTCCTGGACGTGCCCGAGCCCAACGCCGCGGGCGTCAAGCTGGCCAAGCGCCACGGCATGAGCGCGACCTTTGCCTGCGCCCGCATGTACCGTGGCGGGGACCCCGGCCTGCCGCTGGAGCGCGTGTTCGGGATCACGACCTTCGAGTGCGGATGAGCGCGCGCGGCGGCTTCCTGGGCGACTCGGAGCAAGTAGGGCAAGCGCAGAATGACTCCGAGCTTGCCGTAGCGGGTGTCGGCGTTTCTTAGCCCCGCATCTTGGGGTCCAGAATGTCGCGGAACGCGTCGCCCAGCAGGTTCCAGGCCAGCACGAACAGCGTGATGGCCGCGCTCGGGATCAGGATGACGTACCAGTAGTTGAACGGGTTGCCGGCCGTGCCCAGGATCCAGTTGCGCGAGTAGCTGATGATCCCGCCCCAGTCGGCGTAGTCCGTGCCGGGGCCCAGCCCCAGGAAGCTGAGCGCGGCCACGCTCAGCACCACCGACCCGATGTCGAGCGAGGCGGCCACCACCACGGGGTAGATCGCGTTGGGCAGGACGTGCTTGCGGATGATGCGCCAGTTGTTGACGCCGATGGCCCGGGCCGACAGGACGTACTCGGTCTCCTTGAGCGAGAGGATCTCGCTGCGCAGCAGGCGCGAGTAGTTGAGCCACTGATAGATGATGAAGGCCACCATGAGCGCGCTCAGGTTGCTGACGAACACCGGTTGGCCAAACAGCGTGATGCGCTGGTTCCCGATCGTGATCACGAGCACGATGGCCAGGATAATCGACGGAAAGGCCAGCAGCACGTCCACCAAGCGCATGAGCAGCGTGTCGAGCCACCCGCCGAAAAAGCCCGCCAGGCTGCCGACGACGATCCCGATGAGCAGCGCGATCCCCACCACGGTCACGCCCACGCGAAACGCGCTGCGCGCGCCCCAGACGATGCCGTAGTAGATGTCGTACTGCCCCTGCATGGTGCCGAACGGGTGCAGGTGCCAGTCCGGCGGGAACGTCTGCCAGGCCTCGGGGTTGGGCGGCTTGGGCTGCTGGGAGAAGCCGTCGCGCGGCATGCGGTAGGGCTCGTGGGCGCGGTTGGGGTCGGGCGGGGCCAGCCAGGGCGCCGCCAGCGCGATCAGCGCGAAGAACACGATCAGCACCAGCCCCGTCACCGACAGCGGGTTGCGGAAGAAGCGCTTGGCTTGCTTCTTGAAGTCGGGCCACCACGGCATGCGGTTTTGCTGGAAGCGGCGCCAGCCCGAGGGTTTCTCGCTTTGCAGGATCGTTTGGTAGTTCGCACTCATAGGGGTTCTCTTTTTAGGCGACCGCGGGGTCGCGTTCAAGCCGCCTCGGCCTCATTGCAGGCGGATGCGGGGGTCGATGTAGGAGTACATCACGTCCACGGCCAGGTTGGCCACGCCCCACAGCACGCTGTTGAAGATCATGAAGCCCAACACGGCGGCCAGATCCAGGCTCTGGGCCGCGCGCACGAACCACCAGCCCACCCCGAAGTAGTTGAAGATGGTCTCGGTGACCACGACCCCGTTGAGCAACAGCGCCACCAAAAAGCCCGACACGGTCAACACCGGGATGATGGCGTTGCGGCGCGCGTGCTTGTTGATCACGACCCGCTCGTGCAGCCCCTTGGCCCGCGCCGTGGTGGTGTAGTCCTCGCGCAGCACGTTGAGCATCGAGGAGCGCATGATGCGCACGATAAGCGCCCAGCTTACGTAGGCCAGCGTGATAGCCGGCAGCAGCAGGTGCCGGAGCGCGTCCCAGAACACGGTCCAGTTGCCGTTGAGCAGGCCGTCCAGCGTGTACATGCCGGTGTAGCGCGTGAAGTCGGGGTTGGTGACCAGCAGCCGGGCCGTGGTGCTGAGCCGTCCGGGTTCGAACCAGCCGAGCCAGCCGTAGAGGATCATGAGCAGGATGAGCCCGGCGACGAAGGTGGGCAGGCTCCAGCCCGTGATCGACATCAGGCGCGAGAGGTGGTCCGGCAGCTTGTTATGGTGCACGGCCGACTTGGTCCCGAGCCAGATCCCGCCGAGCACCATGGGGATCATGGCCACGATGGCCAGCTCGAGCGTGGCGGGCACGTAGTTCTGCATCGCCTCCATCACGGTCATTTTCGCTGACGCTGACCAACCTAAGTTGCCCTGGAACAGATTGCCAATCCAATTGCCGTATTGCACCCAAAAGGGCTCGTCCAGCCCGTACTTCTGGATGATCTCGTTGATGTCCCGGAACGCCGAGGGGTTTTCCTTCACGTAGAGCGAAACCCGCACGCCCGCCGGCAGCGTCTGGATCAGGGCGAACACGAGCAGGGTGGACACGAACACGACCGCGGGCAGCATCAGCAAGCGACGCGTAATGTAGGCGAGCATCCGGTTCACCTCTCAGGGCGCGCCCCCGCCGGGGCCGCAAACGCCTTTCGTGGAAAAGGGGGAGCGGGGCGCGCGCCCCGCTCCCCCGGTTGACAGTGCCTTTAGAACTCGGTGATGGTCGGGTCGTAGGCCTCCAACTCGTCCAAGTTGGGCTGACCATCGGCGGTCTTGGTGAGCTGGTAGACGTCCGGCGGCAGCTGCGGCGCCAGCGCGGGCTGGTAGTAGTTGCCGTCCACCCAGCTGCGCTCGACGTTGTCCAGCGTGCGGTTGGGCATCGTGATGGCCACCGCGTTGTCGACGTAGGCCTGCAGGATCTCGGTGTAGATCTCCTGCCGGCGCGCCTCGTCCACGGTGCGGATGCCCTCGTTGAGCAGCTCGGTCCAGCGCTCGGAGCCCTCGGTGTTGCTCAGGCCCGTGAACGCGGCCCAGGTGCCGCCCGAAGCGTCCATCCACTGGCGGATCCAGTTGTCGATGTCCACGAAGTCCGGGCTCCAGCCGAACACGAACATCGGCAGGGTCTGGTTCTGGAACACGTTGTTGAGCACCGTGGCGCCGGGCTGCGAGATGACGTCGATGCTAAACGGCGGCAGGCCCTGGCGGCGGCTGTTCAGGCTCTCGACGTTGAACTCGAGCTGGTCCAGCGCGGCCTGGCGCCGGGCGTTGCCCTCGTTGAACACGGCCGTGAAGCTGAAGCCGGTCTCCCAGACGCTCTGGCCCGAGTCGCCGCAGGTGGCCTCCTTGAGCTCGGCCTCGACCGCGTCCAAATCGAACGGGAGCGGCTCGACCGACGGGTCCACGAACTGGATCTGCGGGGGCACCGGGGTGGCCGCCACCACGCCCGCGCCCTGCAGGAAGTCGGCGATGAAGGTCTCCTGGTCGTAGGCGTGCGTGAACGCCCTGCGCACGTGCACGTCCTGGAAGAAGTCGGCCGGGATGCCCTGGCCGTCGCACTGGCCGCTGCCCACGAACTGGTTGCCCACGTCGACCTGCTGCACGGCCTGGTTGAAGTGGATGCTCTCGGTTACGAAGCCGGGCAGGAACTCCAGCAGGCGCACGCCGGCCGGGTCCGCGTCCTTGAGCTGCTGGGTCTGCGAGCGGTCGGACAGGTAGCTCACGTCGGCGTCGCCGCGCTGCAGGCGCAGCAGGCGCGTGTTGAACTCCGGCACGTTGGAGTAGATCACGTTCTGGATCGCGGCGGGCTCGCGCCAATAGTTGTCGTTGCGGCCCAGGATGACCTGCTCGGCGGCCTGGTCCCAGACCTGCAGGCGGAACGGGCCCGTGCCCATGGCCGCGCTGAACAGCGCCGTGTCCGGCGGGTTGGCCGGGTTGTTCACACCTTCCAGGAAGGCCTGCGGGTCGGCGTTGTCGGGCGAGCCGTTGGCGATGGCGAAGTCCTTGGAGTAGATGGGGCCGTAGTTGGGACCGGCGATCAGCTGCAGCAACGGCGGGAACGGCGTGTTGAGGTGGAAGGTGACGGTGTTGCCGTCGCACGTGATGGAATCGGCGATCTGTTGGGCGACGCCGTCCTTCAGGTTGCCGTCGCCGTCGCGGGTGCCCGTGGTGCCGATCAGCGGGTCGAGCATGAGGAAGGCCGGGCCGCCGCCGCGGTCCATGGCCATGGTGCGCTCGAAGCTGTACTCGACGTCGGCGCAGGTCAGGTCCGTGCCGTCCCAGAACTGCACGCCGTCGCGCAGCGTGAAGCGGTAGGTCAGCAGGTCCTCGCTGATGCCGCCGTTGGCCACGGTGGGCACCTCGACGGCCAGCTCGGGCACGAACGCGCCCGTGGAGCCGCCGTCGTAGTCGATCAGGTTGTCGTAGATCTGCTTCAGGATGGCCGAATCGGCCGTGAAGAACGACCAGGACGGGTCCAGCGTTTCGGGATCGGAAATCGTGTCCAAGACGAGCGTCTCGGTGTTGGAGGGCTCGGGGCGGCTCTGCGAGATGCCCACCACGCCCAGCAACGATACCACGAGCGCCAGGGTCAGAAGGGTTCTGAGATGATTAGAGGTTAGAAACCACATAGAAGATGTTGCCTCCTTCAATTTTGGGTCTTGCCTGTGACGGTGCGGCAAACGACGGTGCGGATGGCGATCTCACCTCCTTGCCGATACGGAAGGGTCTGCGGTCAACGGCTCCTGCGCCAATTATACGTTTCCCTTCGCTTGCTCTGACGCGGGGCCGTGTCCTTCCGGGGGCCGGCCCCGAAGCCGCCGCATGGGCGGCCGTCCTCCCCATTATTGTGAAAAATGCGCGCCGTGCAAGCCCCTATAATGGACAACCGTTCGCGCGACCCGCCTGTTGCGAAGCACTTCGTAAATCGGGCGGCGCTCGAAGCCGCGCGCTCCAGGGCGTCTGCCCGCCGCCGCTCAGCGTGCCCGCCCCGCAAGACCGGAGCGGGACGTTCCGGCGCATCGGCGCTTGAGTTGGCGCCTTCGCGCGCCCCCTCCGACTTCAGAAACCCGTTCCCGGCCGTTACAATGGCCGGCATGCGAGTCACCACAGCCATTCCAAGACGATCCCTTCGACGGAGCGCGACGCTGACCCTGCTGCTGGCGGCTGGCTTGCTGCTGGCCGCCTGCGGGGGAGGCGACCAGGAAGCGGTGGACGCCTACCACAGGCAGGTCGTGGACAAGCTACGCGGGGACCCGAGCCGCAACACCGGCCTGGGCCAGATCGTCTCGCTCACGCTGGGCGACCTGAACTGCGGCGACGAGTCGGTATGCCAGAACCCCGTCTGGTTCAAGTTCATCGGCGAGGAAATCCCGCGGCGCCAGAGCTGGGTGGCGGACTTTATGGGCTACGTGTGCCGCAACGACAGCGTCAGCCCGCCCGCCTCGGCCCGGCAGGACCACGAGCACATCTGCGCCAACCTCGACCTGCTGTTCAACACGCTGGATTCGGTGCTGATGAACGTGAGCTCGGTGGGGCTCATGCTCAACGGGCAGACCGTGGCCACGGGCATCGAACCCCACGTCAAGAACCAGCTCGCCGAGCTGGGCCGCCGCATCGAACGGAAGCGCGTCGAGATCCGGGAGATCCAGGACGCGCTCCGGTCGATCGGCTGGCTGGAGCCGGCGCTCTAAAGGGACAGCGGAGACCGGAATCGGGCGCGCGTCGCCGCCCCGCTTTCGGTTAGGTCAGAACGCCACGCCGAGCCCGCCGACCCAGCCCCGGTGCGTGTCGTAACCGACCTGCAGCAGCGCCCCGCCGACGCGGTAAGCCAGTCCCGCGACCGCCGCGCCGGTAAGCGTCTCGGTGCGGTAGCCGTTGGGCTGCACCCCGACGTCGAGCGCCCCCGCCTCCAGCGGCGCGGCCACGTGGGCCCGCACCTGCTGCACCACGCCGCCGCCCAACTCGACAAACCAGCCCTCCAGTCCCAGACCGAGGGCGAGCTTGGCGTAGATTTGCGTCTCGGGGCCGTCGTTGTAGACCCGCTCGGGGCCCAAATCGACCGGTTCCCCGACGTCATAGAAGGCCGGGACGTCCTCGCCCGTGTCGGCGATGCCCAGACCGAAGCGCAGCAACCCGAGGCCGAACTCGACCCCGAAGGTCGACAGGCCCGCGGGATGGCCGCCCAGGTTGACCGCCAGCGAACCGCCGAAGCGATCGAACTCGCGCAGCGGGATCGACGGCGCGCCCACGCCACCGCCCCCGTTCGACGGGCGGCTCGGCGTACCGGAGCCGTCTGACGAGGCGGGCTGGCCACTGCTCCCCTGGGGGCGCAGCCGCACGTCGAGCAGCAGCGACCCGCTCACGCGGGTGAGCCGGGCCGCGTCGCCGTCGCTTTGGGGCAGGAGCCGGGTCTCGACCTCGCCGCCCGCCCGCGCCGTCAGGCGCAGGACGCCACTCCAGAGGCCGTAGCCGTCCTTGACCAGCGTGAGCTCGACCTCGCGGTGCTCGCCCGCGCGTTCGGGCGGGTCGAGCCGCAGCTCCTCCGGGGTGAGTCCCACGAGTTCGCCGTCGAGGTAGAGCTCGGCCTCGGACGGGTCCGTGCGCACGATCCAGCGCCGCTCGGACGGGCGCACGATCTGGAACCGCGTCCACCCCGTGGCCCAGCCCTCGGGGGGGAGCGTCTCGGCGATAAGCCCCTGCAGGCGCGCGACCAGCCGCTCGGGCTCGTCGCCCAGCGGGGCGAACGGGGCCGCGGCTCCAGGGGCCGCCTCCGCCAGCGAGACCACGTCCAGCGGTGCGGCGCTGGCAATGGCCTGCACGACCTCGGTGCCCGGCGGGCCGTCCAACACCAGGCTGTAGCGCTGGGTCGGGAAGGCGTGCTCCCCGGCGGGAAGCGCGTTGTCGGGCTGGTAGGCGTTGGGGAACAGCAGCGTGATTTTGCCGTCGGCGTTGACGCTGTAGAGGTAGAGGTGGGCGGGCTGGCTCAGACGGACGCCCAATTCGAGCCGCTCGCCGGCCAGGTAGCGCTCGCGCTCGGGCCAAACCTCGACCTTGAGCTCGGACGCCTCGGGGTTGACGATGACCCCCTGCGGGGCGGGCTGGGCGTGTCCCGGCAGCGGACAGACGACGGATAGAGCGATCAAGACGGCAAGTGCTTGCAACACGGGTTTCATGATGAGCGACCTCCCTTCTCACATCATCCAGATACACGCGGCGGCGCGCACGGTTTCACGTCAACGGGAACCGGGTGAGAACGCTAGAAGTTGAACTCGAGCTCGAAGCTCTGGGAGGTGTTGCCCGAGAGGTCGACCGCGGAGATCGTCGTGATCGCCAGGTCGGAGATCGAAGCGCCTAGGCGGAACTCGCGACTGTCGAGCGCCAGGGTGACTTGGCTGTGCAGGCGCAGCTGGCCCATCCAGGCGGTCATGTTCAGCACCTGCTTGGTCACGCCCTGGTCCTTCTCGAAGGTCGTGATGCTGCTCACGGTGGCGTTGCCGATGTCGAGGTTGATCTGGAACTCCTCGCGCGCGATCGAGAGGCTCTCGGGGTCGAGCTGGGTTTCGCTCGTGATCGTGCCGTTGCTCACCGTGATGGTCAGGCTCTCCAGCAACAGGTTGAGGTCGTCGTCGACGTTGAACTCGCCCCGGCCCTGCAGCAACGTCTTGGGGTTGACGCGCAGGTGGTCCAGGTTAAGCGTGAAGTTGAGGTTCTCGTTGGCCGGGTCCTCGGCGTCGCTGGGGAGCAGGTTGTTGACGACCTTCTCCAGCAGCGAGGCGATCATGTGGCGTTCGGCCTCGAGCGTGGCCACCGTGCCCAGTCGCAGGGGCGAAGCGCCCGCGTCCTCGGCGTGGTCCAGGTGCGAGAGCAGGCCGCTTTGCAGCTCGGCGGAGACCGAGCCGGCCGCGGCCGGCCGGGTCTCGTCGTCCGACGGGGCCATTTGGGGCCAGGCGAGCGGGGCCATGCCGGCGAAGCAGCCGTCCCCCCCCGCGCTCCCGAACAGGGAGGCGACCGTCAAGCGCCCGAACAGGATGTGGGCGCCCTGGTCGTCGGGCGCCAGCGTCAGCGGCGCCGACTCGCACGGGGAACCGAGCACGGACGACGCGCGCTGCGCCCACGCCGCCGGGACGGCGACGAGCGCGCACAGCAGTCCTCCGGCCACAATGGCTTTCCAGACGCTCATGCCGTTTTCCCCCAAGCGTTCGTCATTCCCCTATTTTAGGCGGGATCATGGGTGCCTGTCAAGGACAAATCCCCCCAAACGGCGCAATTGAACGCGTTTCGTGGCTCCTGCCGGGCGGCCCCGCGGCCGACCCGGTCGGGGCCGCGCTTCGAGTATAGGTTGTGTTTGTCGCATTCAAAGGGAAAGGGCGTGGAAAAACGGTGGAAAGCCTTGACGCCTTTCAAACGGGAACGGTAGACTGACAAGCGGGAGCTTATCATGCGCTTGCGTTCGCTCAGCTTGAAGTACAAGTTCATCATCCTGCTGGTGGGGTTTGCGGTCCTGCTGTCGGTGTCGTTCGGCTGGGTGACGCGGGATCGACTGGAGCAGGAGCTTTGGAATCAGTTCTACGGCCAGGGCAAGGACTGGGCCAACTCGCTGGGGGCCAAGGTCGAGGAAGGCGGTTCCGGCAGAGGGGACACCGGCTCGCTGGTGAGCGAAAACCCGCTGGAGGTGATCTCCAAGCTCAGAGAGGTGCTGGAGATCATGACCCAAAACTCTTTGCAGAAGTACGCTTACTTCCAGCTCGTCGTGGGCGGGAACAAGCTCTGGACGCAGAACATCGCCGACCTCAACGAGACCTACCTGCTGCTGGAGTCCATGCCCACCTCGGCGTTCGAGATCCGGACGCTCGACGTGCCCGGGGAGATGGAGATCGTCGACTTCAAGCGCCCCCTGCCCTGCGGACCCAGCCTGGAGCAACCCGACGCGGAGGCTTCGGTCTGCCACGGCGTGAGCTACCTGCGGCTCGGGCTGTATCCGACCCAGGTCAAGCAGGAGCTGCAACAGGCCACGCTCATCATCGGGCTCATGACCGCCGGCTTCATCGCGACCGGCATCCTGGTGGCCTTCCTGCTCTACAAGCTCGTGCTGGGGCCGGTGGACGTGCTGACGGCCTCGGTCAAATCCTTCCGCCACGACCGCTACGTGCGCGCCTACATCCGCAGCGGCGACGAACTCCAGACGTTGGGCGACGAGTTCAACAAGATGGCCGCCACCATCTCCGACTACGAGGGCCACCTAGAGCGCATCAACCAGCAGCTCTACAGCGCCAACCAGGTCAAGTCAGAATTCCTGGCCATCATGGGCCACGAGCTCAAGACCCCGCTGCACGCGATCCGCGGGTTCTCCCAACTGCTGCTCCAGAACGTCGAGGGCCCGCTCACCGGCGAGCAACGCCAGGACGTGGAGGCCATCCTCGGCTCGGGCAACCACCTGCTCGAGCTCATCGACAACATTTTGCGCTTCTCCAAGCTCGAGGCCGGCGAGGAGACGCTGCACATCGAAACCGCCTACGCCGACCAGCTCGTGCTGGAGGCCATGAACAGCGTGTCGTCGCTCGTGCGCGGCAAGGGCTTGGCGCTGGTCAACCAGACCCCGGCGATCCCCGTGCAGACCGACGCCACCAAGCTGAAGCAGATCCTGATCAACCTGCTCTCCAACGCCATCAAATACACCCCGTCGGGCACGATCACGGTGGGGGCCGAGCCGCTGGAGGGCGAGGTGCGCTTTTCCGTGGCCGACACCGGCTTGGGCATCGCGCCCGAGGACGCCGAACGCGTGTTCGAGCCGTTTACGCAGCTCGACAGCTCCAACACGCGCGAGTCGGCGGGCATCGGGCTCGGCCTGGCCATCGTGAAGAAATACGTGGAGATGCACGGCGGGCGTGTGTGGTTCGAGGGCGTCCAGGGCGAGGGCTCGGTGTTCCACTTTACCCTGCCCGACCAGCCCGTCGCGCCTTCCGAAAACGGGGCGAGCGAAAACGGCGCCCGCGCGCTGCCGGCGGCGACCAAGGAGGACTGACCCCATGACCAAGATCTTAATCGTCGAGGACGACCCGCACTCGCGGCAGCTGCTCAAAAAATTCCTGGTGTCCAAGGCCTACGACGTGGTCGAGGCCGGCGACGGGGCCGAGGCGCTGAAGCAGTTCGAGGCCGAGTCGCCGAACCTGATCATGCTCGACGTCATGATGCCCAAGCTCGACGGCTGGGCCGTGCTGGAGCGCATCCGCGAGAGCAGCGACGTGCCGGTCATCATGCTCACGGTCAAGGACACGACCCAGGACAAGGTACGCGGCCTGGGCGGGGGCGTGGACGACTACATCACCAAGCCGTTCGATCTTTTGGAGGTGGTGGCCCGCATCGAGGCCGTGCTGCGGCGCTACCACACCGAGGCGTCGTCCGTGATCCAGCTGCGGGACGTCTGCATCGACGACGAGCAGAAGAGCGTCCAGGTACGCGGTGAGTCCATGGACCTCTCGCCCAAGGAGTACGACCTGCTCAAGCTGCTGGCCAGCCGGCCCGGCAAGGTGTTCTCGCACCAGGAGATCCTGGAGGCCATCTGGCCCGACAGCCACTTCGCCTCCAGCGAGGACGTGAAAAAGTACATCTACCTGCTGCGCAACAAGATCGAGCGCGACGTCGAAAAGCCCGAGATCGTGCTCACCGTGCGCGGCTTCGGCTACAAGCTCGGGACGAGCGAGTAGGGGCGCTTCGCCAAGCGCCCCCACTGTTTAGTCTATCTCGCCCTTGTAAATCCCCATGATCGTCTGCAGGAACTGGACGGCCTCGGTCTTGGGGCGCTGGAAGCTGTTGCGGCCGATGATCGAGCCAAAGCCCCCGCCGTCGCGGATGGCGCGCGCCTGGTCGAAGACTGCCTCGTCGCCCTTCTTGCCGCCGCCCGAGAAGATCACGATGCGCCGGCCGTTGAACGCGCTCTGCACCACGTGGCGCACGCGCTCGTCCAGCGTCTCGCGCGGGATGTTCTCGGCCTCGTAGACCTTGCGCGCGGCGTCAACCTCCAGGTGGGCGCTGGGCAGCTTGACCTTGATGACGTGCGCCCCCAGTTGCGCGGCGATCTGGGCGGCGTAGGCCACCACGTCGAGGCCGGTCTCGCCCTCCTTGCTCAGCTCCCCCCCGCGCGGGTAGGACCAGACCACGACGGCCAGCCCGGCGGCTTTGGCGGCTCGGGTGAGCTCGCGCAGTTGTTCGTAGAGGAAGCGGCGCTCGAGCGTGCCCGGGTAGATCGTGTAGCCGATGCCGACGCACCCCAGGCGCAGGGCGTCCTCGACCGCCGCGGTCTGGGCGCCCATGGGGTTCTTCTCGCCGTGCAGCGAGTCGTGGTTGTTGAGTTTCAAAATGAGCGGGATCTCGCCGGCGAACTCGGCGGCGCCGGCCTCCAGAAAGCCCAGCGGCGCGGCGTAGGCGTTGCAGCCCGCTTCGATGGCCAGGTGGAAGTGGTAGTGCGGGTCGTAGCCGGCCGGGTTGGGCGCGAAGCTGCGGCCCGGCCCGTGCTCGAAGCCCTGGTCCACCGGCAGGATCACGAGCTTGCCGGTCCCCGCAAGCGTGCCGTGGTTGAGCAGGCGCGCCAGGTTGGTCAACACACCCGGGTTCTCGCCGGCGTAGTGGGCCAGAATCGTGCGGACGGTGTCGTTCATGGGAAAATCGCTCCTTTCACTGATGCGTCCTCGACGGGGGCATTGTACTCACCGCCCCCGGCGAATCACATGACGCACGCCCTTGAAGCCGTGCGGGGAGGCGCTTAAGCTAACCGCAATCAAGCGAGATACGGGAGCAAACCATGGCCAACGTGAAGAAGCGCAAAGGCGTCATCGGCATCCTCACCGGCGGGGGCGACGTGCCGGGACTCAACCCGGCCATCCGCGCCGTGACCGTGCGCGCGCTGCGCGAGGGCTACGACGTGGTGGGCATCCGGCGCGGCTGGGCCGGGGCCATCGATCTGGTCCGGGACAAGAAGGCCGACAACGCGAACTGTTACCAGTTCCTCACCGAGCCGCTGGTCAACCGTGCGGGCCGCACGGGCGGGACGTTCCTGCACACCTCGCGCACGCGCCCGAGCCACGTCAAAAAGGATGACGTGCCCGAGCACCTGCAGGACGACTACGCCGACGAGCTCAACGACCTCACGCCCGAGGTGCTCAAGAACCTCGAATTCCTGGGAATCGACGCCATCATCCCCATCGGCGGCGACGACACGCTCAGCTACGGGGTGCACCTGTACAAGCAGGGCGTCAAGGTGGTGGCCATCCCCAAGACGATGGACAACGACGTGCCCGGCACGGACTACTGCATCGGCTTCAGCACGTGCGTGAGCCGCACCATCGAGCTCACCAACCGGCTGCGCACCTCGGCCGGCTCGCACGAGCGCTTCCTGGTGATCGAGGTGTTCGGCCGCTACGCGGGCTTCACGGCCATGCTGCCCACCATGGCCGGGGCGGCCAACCGCTGCGTCATCCCCGAGCACCGCTTCGACATCGAGCGCCTCACCGAGCTGTTGTGCGAGGACCGCGCCAAAAACCCCAGCAAGTACGCCATCGCCCTGGTCTCGGAGGGCGCGCTGTTCGAGGGCGGCGAGATGGTGTTCGAGAGCGCGACCACCGACGCCTACGGCCACAAGAAGCTGGGCGGCATCGGCGACCTCGTCTCTGCCGAGCTCAAAGACCGTTCGGCCAAGTACAACGGGGGCAAGGCCGTCAACATCATCAACCAGCGCCTGGGGTACCTGGTGCGCGGCGGCGACCCGGACGCCATCGACTCCATCGTGCCGATGGCCTACGGCAACCTCGCGCTGGATCTCTTGCTGAGCGGCGTGCACGGCCGGCTCGTGGTCCTGAAGAACGGCCGCTACGACAACGTGCCCATCGACGTGGTCACCAGCAAGAAGAAGTTCGTCCACGTGGCCGAGCACTACGACACCGAGCGCTACCACCCCTTCTACGGCAGCTTCGAGATGAAGCCGCTCTTCATCATGACCAGCGAGGAGCGGGGATAGGTCCCATTACACCGCCATGATAGCACCTGTAGGGACGCACGGCCGTGCGTCCCTACAATAGCGATACGTTCCGTTTCGCTTCAACCAAATGGCAGGCACAGCCTGCCCTACTGTCGCTGCCCTACGTGGGTGATTGGTCCGATGTTGGCGACGGCCCCGGCTGGGCCAGCACGCGGGCGATGGGGCGCAGCTTGAGCCACCACTGCTCCTTGGGCCGCTGGCGCTGCGCCTCGACCATGCGGGGGAAGTCCTCCAGCGCGTGGAGGCGGACTTGGCCCTCCTCCAGGCCGATCATCGCGCCCGCGGCCGTGCCGGCCTCGCGCTGCTCGACCAGGAAGTCCACGCAGCGGCTGCTGAGGCGCGCGGCCAGGATGCGGTCGAACGGCGAGGGGTCGCCCCCCTGCTGCAGGTGGCCCAGAATGGCTGTGCGCACGTCGAACAGCTCCCCGCCCTCCTCCTCGAAGAGCGCGGCCATGAAGGCCGTGCTGTAGATCGGGTTGGCCAGCTCGTTGCGGATCAACAGGCCCAGCCGCTTGCCGCCCGCAAAGCCCGAGACGAGCTTGTCGACGTCGGCCTGCAGGTCGCCGAGCGTGACGCCCTCCTCGTGCAGGTAGACGCGCTCGGCCCCGGTGGCCAGTCCGCTCATGAGCGCCAGGTAGCCGCAGTAGCGGCCCATGACCTCGACCACGAACGCACGCGAGGAGGCCACGGCGGACTGCTTCACCTTGTCCACGGCCCACACGATGCTGTTGAGCGCGGTGTCGGCCCCGACGCTCAGCTCCGAGCCCGGCAGGTTGTTGTTGATGCTGGCGGGCAGGCAGATCATGGGCAGATCGAACGCCGGGAAGTTGGGGCGCTCCTCCCAGAGCCGGTGCGCGGCCTCATACCCTTGCCAGCCGCCCACGATCAGCAACCCGTCCACGGCGTGCTCCTCCAGGCTGCGCGCCAGCGCGTAGAGGTCGCTGCGCTCGGGAACCTTGCGGCTCGTGCCCAGTTCGGAGCCGCCCAGCGAGGACCAGCCCGTCACGTCCATCCAATCGAGCGGTTCGACCTGCCCCCGGATCAGCCCCTGGAACCCGTTGCGGACGCCCAGCATGACGTGGCCGCGGTCCAGGCCCAGCCGCACGGCCACGCGCACGGCGGGGTTCATGCCGGGCGCGGGCCCGCCCGGCGTCAGCACCGCGAGCCGCAGGCGCGTTTGGCCCTGCCGGGGCTCGTGCGGGAGCGCGCGCACGAGCGTGCGGAAGGTCCGGTAAGACGCCATAAAGCTCGCGCCGCGCAGCTCGAGCGCGCGCGCGAAGTCGCCCGCAGAGATGGCCGCGGCCACGGCGTGGGTCTGCGAAACGCACTCGGCCAGCGGCGAGCGCGTCACGCGGTTCTCCCCCATGCCGTAGAGCTGGGCCTCGTCCTCAGGGGTGTCGGACAGCAACCCCTCGACCGTCGCGTGCCCCACCACGGTGCTCATGTAGCGGTCGAACGCGCTGGGCGCGCCGCCGCGCTGGACGTGCCCCAGGATGGTGACGCGCACGTCCTGGCCCAGGCGCGTCTCCAGCACCTCCTTGATGTAGGCGCTCGTGATGGGCTCGCCCGCGCGGTCGCGGGCGCCCTCGGCCACGACCACGATGCTGTCGCGCCGGCCGGCCTGGCGGGCGGCCTGCAACACGTCGCACATGTGCCCTTCCCAGTCGTCGGACTCCGGGGGACTCTCGGGGATGAGCGCCCAGTCCGCGCCCGTGGCCAGCGCGGCCATGAGCGCCAGGTAGCCGCAGTTGCGGCCCATGACCTCGACCACGAAGGTGCGCTGGTGGCTGGCGGCCGTGCTCGTGATCGCGTCGATCGCGCTCACGATGCGGTGCAGCGCGGTGTCGGCGCCCACCGTCATGTCGGTGCCGAAGGTGTCGTTGTCGATCGAGCCCACCATGCCGGCGACGTGGAGGCGCGGGTGGGCCTTGGCCGCGCCCGCGTCGAGCTCGCCGCGTTCCACCAGCTCGGCCAGCAGCCCGGGCCACTCGCGGCGGAACGCCTCGGCGCCGGTGAGGCTGCCGTCGCCGCCGATGACGATCAAATGGTCGATCCCGTGCTCGATCAGGTTGAACGCGGCCCGCAGGCGCCCCTCCCGTTCGCGGAAGCGCGCGCAGCGCGCCGAGCCGATCGCGGTGCCCCCGCGGTGCAGGATGCCGCCCACGTCGTCCCAGCCCAGCTCGCGGATGCGTTCGCCCCCCTCGACCAGGCCCTGATAGCCCTCGTAGATCGCGTAGACGCGCGCGCCCCGGTCCAGCGCGGTCCGCGCCGTGGCGCGCACCGCGGCGTTCATGCCGGGGGCGTCGCCCCCGCTGGTCAGAACCGCCAGGCGTTTGCTCGCTCCCTCGCTCATATGCCCCCCGCTCGCGGCCGAATTGCCCACACCATACCAACTGGGGCCACGCCGTCAAAGGGCGCGGCCCCAAGCCGGGCCCGGGCGCAAAATGTCGTCCAGGCCCTAGACAGGCCCTCCCGAGTGTGATGAAATGGACGGAGACCAAACCTGTATAGCCTCAGGAGGTGGGGTGTGCGAGCTACGCTGATCATCGCAAGCGCGATCGCTATCTTACTGTTGAGCAGCGCCACGGCCGAGGCCGTGCCGGCGCGCGAATGGGGGTTCAGTGTCTCGACCAACTTCGCGAGCCTGCTGCCCATCGGCCTGCTACAAGAATTGGCGGCCGCGCCCGTGCTGGTGGGGGCCGGGGGGTACGGCCGTTTCGAGTGGATCTGGGGGCTGCACGCGCGCCCCTGGGCACAGTTCTTCCCGTCCGACGACCGCAACCGCTTCATGGGCGGCTTCGACCTGCTCTGGGGGAACCCGGTCCACGCGCCGGCGCTCACCTACGTGGGCTTCGGCGTGACCGTGACCGACTTCCTGCCGCTGCCGATCACGAACTTCGTGCTGGGTTACGAGACCGGACGGGAGGTGTGCAACTTCCACTTCGAGACGCGTTTCCTGTTCATCACGAGCTTTTCGGCGGGCTGGGGGTGCGGGTTCTAGCCGGGCCCGTCGCCGCGGGCCGTCTTGAACAATCTCCCCTTGGAGTCATCCGTTCATCGAAGCGGGGCGGTTGGTCCGCCCCGCTTCGCCCGTCTTCCCCCCACATGACAACCGGCCGCGCGCCCCTATAATCGGTCCCCATGTCGATCCTGGACCAAGCTGGCCGCTTGCTGGCCGAAAAGGCCCTGTGCGACGCGTGTCTGGGGCGGCAGTTCGCGCGGCTGAGCCACGGGCTCAGCAACGCCGAACGCGGCCGCGCGCTGCGCGTGGCGCTGGGGCTGGCGCGGGACGAGCCCCTGAGCCCGCCCGAGCTCTGCGAGCTCTGCATTAATTACTTCGAGCGCGCGGCCGACTGGGCCCAACGCGGGATCACAGCGCTGGCCGGCTTCGAGTTCGAGCGCTACCTGGTGGGGACCAAGCCGCCGGGCTTCCTGGTCGAGGCCGAGGCGGCGCTGCGCGCCGAACTCGCAATCGAAACGGGCGAGCCCTGGAAGCAGGCCTACAACCGCGCCGTGGGGCGGCACTTCGACGCGCTGGCTCAGGAGGCGCTCGGCCGGCCCGTGCGCGTCGACTTCCGCGACCCCGAGGTGCTGCTCACGGTCGACCTCGTCTGGGAACGGGTGTCGGTGCAGGTCCACCCGCTCTACGTCTTCGGGCGCTACCGCAAGCTCGCCCGCGGCCTCCCGCAGACCCACTGGCCCTGTCGCCGCTGCCGCGGGCGCGGGTGCGCAAGCTGCGGCGGGACGGGGGCGCAGTATCCCGAGAGCGTCGAATCCCTGCTGGGTGAGCCGCTCCGCGCGCTGTGCGAGGGCGAGGGGGTGACGCTGCACGGCGCCGGGCGCGAGGACATCGACGCGCTCATGCTCGGCTCGGGCCGGCCGTTCGTGCTGGAAGTGAAACGGCCGCGCAAGCGCGCGCTCGACTGGGACGAAGCGGCGACGGCGGTCAACGCCGCCGCCGCGGGCAAGGTCGAGGTGGCCGGCCTGCAACCCGTCACGGGGGGCGCGGTGGGCCGGGTGAAGGAGGCCGAAGCCCGCAAGCGCTACCGGGCCCGGGTGGCCTTCGACGCGCCGGTCGGGGCCGAGGCGTTTCAAGCGGCGCTCGAGGCACTGGTCGGGCGGGTCGAGCAGCGCACGCCACAGCGCGTGGCGCACCGCCGCGCCGACCTCGTGCGCGAGCGCGAGGTGTTCGAGATCCGCGGCGAACTGCTTGCCCCCCAACGCGCCGAGGTCACGCTCGAGGGGGCCGGCGGGCTCTACGTCAAGGAGCTGATCTCGGGGGACGCGGGCCGCACCACGCCGAGCCTGGCCGGGCTGCTGGGGGTCGACGCGCGCGTGACCGAGCTGGACGTGCTGGACGTGATCGGCACGTTCTTGTAACGCCCGTCACCCCCGGCTAGAATGACGGGGATTCCCTGGATCAACGGAGGTTTTCGACCGTGCACACGTTTCACAAGCTGAAACTGGTCGCCCTGCTGGCGACGCTGGCCCTGGGCCTGAGCGGCTGCGCGCTGCTGGAGATGTTCAACCCGCCCGAGCCCGTCGACCCCGCGACCGAGTTCGTCGAGAACGAGCTCATGAGCTACACCCGCACGACCCTGCCCGAGGTGGGTCAGGGCAAGTCGTTTACGGTGCAGGTCGTGGCCGTGGCCAAGGCCGAGCTGCAGCTGTTTGCGGTCTCGGAGACCGTGCCCGAGGGCTTTACGGTCGTAGCCGGCGAGACGACGCGCTTCCTCTCCGACGCCGCCCCCGACGAGCAGATCGAGCTCAACTACACGCTCAAGGCCGGCTCCCAGCGCGGCGACTTTGCCATCGAGGGGTTCGCGCGCGGCCTGCCGGCCGGCGCGGAGAGCGTCCAACTCGAGCTGAGCTCGCCGCTCAAGGTCCGCTAACCCCAGCGTTCATTCGGTTGTAGGGGCGCACGGCCGTGCGCCCCTATTCCAGCCGCAGCGCGCGCGCGTTGAGCGCGAGCTCGGCGATGTTGGCGGCGTAGTCCTTCACGCGGCCGATGCTGTCGGCCACGATGCCCAGGTGGTAGGCCAGCTGGGGGTCCTTGAGCTCGACCAGCTTGCGGTCGAAGCTGCGCACCGACCGGGACGCCGCCGACAGGCGCTCCAGCGCGTGGTGCGCCTGCGCCTCGTCCAGCTCGACGAAGGCGTCCAGCGCGCGCTTGAGCACGTCCTGGGCGTCCGCGTTGGCGCGCTCGAAGTCCGGGGCCAGCGCCTCGGGAAAGGCGCGTTCGTCTGCGATCAGGGTCTCGGCGGCCTGGGCCATCTTGACGGCGTGGTCGGCCACGCGCTCCAGTTGTCGAGCCACGGTGTGCGTGTTGAAAAAGTCCATGCGCGTGATGCGCTGCTTCACCTCGGCCAGGGGGTCGCGCAGCGCCGCGTAGAGCCGGCGGGACATGAGCAGGAAGAAGCGGTCCACGCGCTCGTCGCGCTGGATGATGCCCACGGCGTGGGCCGCGTCCGAGCCCAAGAGCGCGTCGCGGATGTCGGCCAGCATCCCGATCACGTTCTCGCGGATGTACTCCAGCAGCTGCGACACCGAGAGCACCTGGGGGTCGCGCAGCACGTGGATGAGCAGGAACGTCCCCGTCTCCTGCAGGATCTCGGCGCCGATGAGCCGCTGGACCGTCTGGCGCACGACCTCGCGCTGCTCCACCGAGAGCTCGCCGGTGACGTGGATGACGCCGAAGCCGGCGATGTAGCGCGAGATGAGCGCGCGGGACAGGGGATCGCCCTGCAGCTCGGCCGGCACCTCGAGCCGGGTTTCGCTCGCCCCCTCGGGGGTCTCGGCCGCCAGCTCCAGATAGACCCCGGCCCCCACGCGGTTGAGCGTGAGGATGTCGCCCTTCTGGAGCTTGTGTTCGGTGACCCACTCCTTGGGAAGTGTGATCATGTAAGTGCTCCCGCCGGCGGTCGTGCCCAGCGAGCGCTTCTCCTGCGCCCAGGCTGCTTGCGGCATGGGTGCCTCCTTGTGCTCCCGCGGCTTCCAAATGCTATATATTTTATAAATCGACTCGATAGTGTCAAGGAGGAGATGTGTCCCTTGCGAACGGAACCTCTGTACGATTCCCCTTCCCGGCGCCCTTGACGGCCATGTCGGGGACAGATATAGTCAAGTCAGAAACTATATAATACACCGTGATCATCATGATCCAGGGCCGATCGGCAGGATCGGCAAGAAAGGGACCGTTGTGGCCCAAGCGGCTCTATCCCGCACGAACACATTCCATGCGCTCGGCAACACCTCCTTGGGTTCCTCCTCTCTCAGGGTTTGGAGGACTCTCTCCTTCGGGCACAGCCCCGGCGCGCGCCGGGGCTGTGCCCGATTTATCCGATCCGGACTGGATAGGCGATTGAGACTCGCAAAGGAGGTGGTTTGGGGAGCGCAAGGCTGAGACGCAAGCGTCACGGGGAAACCGGTCGCACCAAACACACGCCATAAACCATCAAAACCGTCAAGGAGGACGTAAGATGAGCAACATCGCCAAGCAGTTCGGTCGTTTCTGCGCCTTTGTGGCCCTGCTGGGCCTGTCGGCCGTCGCGCTGCAGGCCCAGCCCAACGCGCCCGTCGACTCCAAGTCGCTCCTGGTGGACGGCTCCAGCACGGTCGAGCCCGTGACCACGGCCGT
>CAZNGF010000040.1:0-25760 GCA_964572855.1 uncultured Thermotogae bacterium
GGCCGGCCTGCTCGCGCACGCGGGCCACGCGTACGCCGCGCGCGGCCGGGAGCAGATCGAGGTGGTTCACCGGGACACGGTCGCCAAACTCGGCGCGCTGCGCGAGGCGTTGAGCGCGGCCGGCCTCCCGCCCGTCGCGCTCTCGGTGGGGGACACGCCCACCTGCAGCGCCGTCGGGGATTTCAGCGGTGTGGACGAGCTGCGGCCCGGCAACTTCGTGTTCTACGACCTGATGCAGCTCGAGATCGGCGCCTGTCGTGAGCACGACCTCGCGCTGGCGCTGGCCTGCCCGGTGGTGGGCGTGTACCCCGAGCGGGGCGAGCTCGCGCTCCACGGCGGCGCGGTCCACCTCTCAAAGGAGTTCTTGAACGGGGAGGACGGCACCCGCATCTACGGGCGCGTCGCGCTGCCCGGCGACGGCGGCTGGGGAGCGATGATCCCGGACGCTTACGTCGCCTCGCTCTCGCAGGAACACGGGATCGTGAAGTCAGAGACGCTGGTCGGGCAAGTCCAGGTCGGCGACCTGTTGCTCGTGCTCCCGGTCCACGCCTGCCTGACGGCGGACCTGATGCGCGCGTATCGGACGCTGGAGGGGGAGACGCTGGCGGCGGGGGACTTCTAGCCGAGCACCTGTTCGACGGTCAGCCCCAGCGCGGGGAACGCTTGCGGGCTGAACGGCTCTTCGGCCCCGCGCTTGAGCTGGCGGCTCTCGCGGTAGCTGTCTGGGGCGGGGTTGCGGTAGATCTCGACCTGATCCCCTTCCAGATTGACGATCCAGACTTCGGGAATACCGGCCCGCGCGTAGGCCGGCAGCTTCGCGTTTCGGTCAAAGTCGACGGACGTGTCAGCAACTTCGATGAGTAGGAGTACATCGGAAGCGTTCGGATGTCGATCAGCATAGAAATCATCGCGCGGTGCCAAGAGCGCCAAATCCGGTTCGGGCTCCGATGTGTCCGACAACGCGATGGGGTCTTGCACGCTCATGACCGCTTTGTCCCCCAGAGCCCTTAAGAGAAGGTGGTTGAGGCGCTTCACGCAACTGGCATGGCGATTCCCGATCGGTGTCATGCGAAAGATCTCCCCCCCGATGAGCTCGACGCGGTCGTCCTCCGACAGAATGCCCGTTTGGACCATCCGGTGATACTCGTCGACCGTGAAGTGCCGTCGCAGGACTTCGGTTGCCATAAACCCTCCTTGAGCCTATCGTAACGCGCTCGATTGAGGCTGCCAAGAGGTGTCGGTTGATGTTCCTCCGCCCGGTGCTTTCAATGGGGCTCACCTGGGAACGACGAGGAGGTTCGTTGTGAGGCCGTATGCGATCGTGACGCTGCCCGGCGACGGGGTCGGGCCGGAGGTGGTGGCGCAAGCGGTGCGCGTGCTGGACGGGACCGCGGCGCGCTTTGGCTTCGAGGTGAATATCGAGGAGATCCCCTGCGGCGGGCACTACTACGCCGCACACGGGGTCGAGTGGCCGGCAGGGTCGTTCGAAACATGCCGGCGGGCCGACGCGATCCTGCTGGGCGCGGTGGGACATGTCGAAAACGGACGGACCGTGTTCACCGAGCCGGGCAAGCCCTACCCCGAATCACAACTGGCGGGCTACGCCCAGGTGATCGGCAACCGCCAGCGGCTCGATCTCTACGCCAACGTGCGCCCCGTCAAGCTCTTTCCCGGCGTGCCGCAGAGGATCTCGGGCGGGTTCCAGCGGGCCTGGAAGCCGGAGCATGTGGACTACGTCATCGTGCGCGAGAACACCGAGGACGCCTACGCCGGCGGCACGGTCGAGTTCGACGGCGGCAAGCGGACCCCGATCACGATCACGCGCCGCGCCAGCGAGCGCGTGGCGCGCTTCGCCTTCGAACTGTGTCTGAAGCGAAACAAGCTTGGGAAAGTCACGTGCGTGGACAAGTCCAACGTGATCGGCGCGCACGCCCTCTTCCGCCAGGCCGTGGCCCAGGTGCGCGAGCGCGAGTTCCCGGAGCTGGAACTGGACTTCGCCTACTTCGACGCCTTCTGCCTGCTCCAGCTGCAACAGCCCGAACACTACGACGTCGTGGTGGCGCCCAACCTGGTGGGCGACGTGATCAGCGACAACGGCAGCTTCGTCCAGGGGGGGATGGGCATGGCGCCGGCCGGCAACCTCGGCGAGGCCCACGCCATGTTCGAACCCGTCCACGGCTCGGCGCCCGCGCTGGCCGGCCGGGATGCGGCCAACCCGCTGGCGGCGATCCTCTCGGCAGGGATGCTGCTCGACTGGCTGGGAGCGCGGCACGCCGACGAGGCGCTCGAACAAGCCGCCCGCGCGCTCGAGCGGGCCGTGGCCGAGCTGCTGGCCGAGGGCGAGGCGCTGCCGCAGGATTTGGGAGGGAAAGCGAGCTGCAGCGAGATCGGGCAGGCGGTGCTCCAACGGCTGTGAGCGCGCGCCCTTCGCTCGGAGTCGGGCGCCTTACCGCGGGGCCGGCCACGTCAGATCCTGCGGACCAACGTACTCCGAGGCCGGGCGGATGAGGCGGTTGTTCTCCAACTGTTCAAGCACGTGCGCGGTCCAGCCGCCCACGCGGCCTGCCGCGAACGTGGGGCTGAACAACTCGGTGGGTAACTCGACGCCGTGCAGCACGAGCGCGGTGTAGAACTCGACGTTGGTTTGCAGGTTGCGGCCCGGTTTGTGCTCTTCCAGCAGGCGCAGCGCGGTTTGCTCTACGGCCGTGGCCAGCTCGTAGAGCGCGCGGTCGCCGGCGCGGTCAAAGAGCTTTTCGGCCGCGTCGGAGAGCACGTCGGCGCGCGGATCGCGCACCTTGTAGACGCGATGACCGAACCCCATCAGGCGCTCGCCCCGGTCGAGCTTGGCGCGCAGCACTTCCTCGGCCCGTTCGGGCCGGCCGATCTCGAAGACGACCTCGAGCGCCGGGCCGGGCGCGCCGCCGTGCAGCGGACCTTTCAGCGCGCCGATCGCGCCCGTGACCGCCGAGACCATGTCAGAGAGCGTCGAGGTGATCACGCGCGCCGTGAAGGTGGAGGCGTTCATGCCGTGGTCGATCACGGTGGCCCAGTAGGTGTCCAGCGCGCGCACGTAGGCCGCGTCGGGTTTCTTCCCGTGGATCAAATAGAGGTACTGCGCGGCCTGGCTCAGCTCGGGGTCGGGTGCCAGTTCGGCCTCCCCGCGCTTGAGGCGCCAGTACGTCCCCACGATCACGGGCACGCGCGCGGCGATCTGGCGCGCGCGGCGCTTGTTGGCCTCCACCGAGGCGTCGTCGGGGTCGGAGTCGAGCACGCTCAGCGTGTCCACGGCCATGCGCAGCGCGTCCATGGTCGGAACCCCCGCCGCAGCCGCCCCTTGCAGCACGGCGCGCGTGACCTCGGGCAGGTGAAGCTCCTCGCGCAGCGCGGCCTGGAACAGCGTCAGTTCGTTCTCATCCGGCAACCGACCCTCCCAGAGCAAATAGAGGGCCTGCTCGAAGGTGGCGTTGGGGGCAAGCTCCTCCAGCGGGTAGCCCGCGATCACGAGCTTGCCGGCTTGCCCGTCCACGTGGCTCAGGCGGGTCTGGGCGGCGACGACGTTTTCCAGTCCGGCGACGGTGCTCATCGATGGATCCTCCGAGAGTGTTTCGGCTTGGTTGGATGCGCCCCAGGATAGCAATGTGTAGGAGAATTTTCATGGACCAGGAGTGCCACACGAAACGAACGGGAATCGTTAGGTCAGTCACATATACAAGGCCATATCCCCCCTATGCCGGCCGGCGCACGCCCCAGCGCCACATCTCGCGCAGGTTGAGCTGCTTGCCGTACATCAGCATCCCCCTCTACCCTCACAACCCCGCCCGCTCGCGCACCCAGCCGGCCACCAGCTCCAGCACGCGCGGGTCCACGGGCTCGTCCACGTGGCGGTACCGCATGTTGGGCGCTTCGGGATGGTGGCGCAGTAGGTGGTTGAGGTCGGGCAGCAGGTGGAGCGTGACGGCCCCGTTGCCGGCTTCCTCCAGCGCATCGTGCATGCGCTCGGCCTCGGCGGGCGGGACCTGCAGGTCTTTTTCGCCCTGGACGATCAGGACGGGCACGTCCACCTGTCCGAGCGTGGCGGCCGGGTCGTGGGCGAAGTGCTGGCGGTACCAGGTCAGCGAGATGCTGGCCTTGTTGGCCTCGAACGACGCCTCGGTCATCGAGGGCAGCCGTTGCTTGATCTGTTCGTAGCTGAAGTCCTCCCAGTCGCCCTCGCTGCCCTTGACGAACTCGATGAAGGCCCGGGTCTGTTCCAGTTCCCGCTCGATCTGCTCCGGCGGGGTGTCGCTGGCCTGCCGGATGAGCTGGGTCTGCTCCAGGATGATCCAGTCCAGCGGGTGGACCGCGGCGCCCGAGATCACGACGATCCCGTCCAGCCCGCCCTCGGCCGCCAGGATCGGGGCCAGGATGCCGCCCTCGCTGTGGCCCAGGACGTAGACGCGCGCGGGGTCGACCTCCGGCCGGGACTTGAGCCAGTCCAGCCCGGCGCGCGCGTCGTCCAGCAGGTCGTGCATGCCGGCCTTGGCGAAGTCGCCGCCGCTTTGGCCCACGCCGCGCTTGTCGTAGCGCAGGCTGGCGGCGCCGGCCCGCGCCAGCCGGTGGGCCAGCTCGCGGAAGACGTTGAGCGCGAGGCCGGGGGCGTTCTCGTCCCGATCGACGGGGCCGGAGCCGTGCAGCATCAGGACGGCCGGATAGGGCCCGCCGTCGTCGGCCGGCCGCGCCAGCGTGCCGGCCAGCGTCACGGCGCCGCTGTCGAACGAGACGTCCCGCTCGACCACCCCGGCGGGCAGGGTCGTGCTGGCCGGCGTCTCCTCGGAAGCCGAGAAGCCGTCCGGGAACAAGTCGCTGTGATAGGCGAGCGCGTCCTGGGCGGCGAATTCGACCCCGAACACGGTGTCACCCTGCGCGTAGAGCCGGATCTGCTGGTCGCCGAACTGGAGCGTGTAGCGCCGGGCCGGGACCAGCTCCGCGCGCCCGGGCGCTTGCAGCGTGACCGCGACCGGCGCTTGCACCCGCAGCGGCAGCGCGGTCATGGCCTGGGGCACGAGCGCGCTGCCGCTCAGCACGAGGTCGGTGCCGGCTTGGCGCGCCGCGTCGTCCCCGGCGCGCAGTTGGCGGTAGAGCCAGACGTAGTGGCTGATCACGTTGTTGTCCAGCACGAACACGGGCGAGTCGGGCGTCAGGGTCTGCTGGCGGTCCGTAGGCCCCGCGCTCAGGCTCAGGACGACCTCGTCGGCCGAGAACGCGGCCGTGACCCTCTGGGTCCCGCCCGGCACCTCGACGTCGAGGTCGTAGTTTCGGGGCTGACTGCCCGCAAAGCGCAGCGTCTGATGCATCGAAATCGCGGTGTTTTGGACATCCAGCTCGACCGTCGAGCTGAGCACCTCGCCGGCGGGCGTGCGCCAGAGCTTGAACGTCTCCTCCCCGACCACGTTGTCCCCCTGCCGCAGGGTGTAGGCGCCCTGCAGCACGAGCTCGCCGCCTTCGACGGCGACGTGCGCTCCCCGCTCCTCGCTCCCGGGCGTGGGCGCACCGCTTGGGAGCAAGAAGAAGAGCGCGGCCGCCAGCGCGGCCACCGCCACCAGAATCCACTTCCAAAGGTCCATGTACTCACCGTCCCTTTCCGAGCTGATCAGTGCGAATTCGCGGTAGCGGCCTGTGCTTCGGGTGCCAGGCACCGAACACGCGCCGCCCCGCTGCCGACGTCCAGGATGACCCAGCGTGACGATTGGATCAACCGCGCGTACTCGCGGCAGGGTAGGGCGACCGCCGTCAGGCCTCCATGACGCATCCCATGAAGGCATCTGATTCGGATCAAAACGAAGTTTCTAGGAGTGCCAGCGCCTGTCGCGCGGGCGGAAACGTCCGGCGAGCCGGTCGCCGTGGCGCAGCAGCGCCCCCGGCACGACGCCGCACAGGTGCGGGATCAAGAACGGGAGCATGGGGACGTTGGGATCGAACCAGAGCTTGAGCGCGAAGTAGGGCACCCAGCAGGCCACGCCCAGCAGGATCAGGACGCGCCCGAGCGCCTTCCTTCGGGCCGCGTTCACGCGCATACGGCATCCCCCTCCCGCAAGGATCGCAGCACGCGCCCGGCAGCGTCACGCGCGCCCTTGACGCAGTCGGGCAGGCCGATCCCGCGATACCCCGCGCCGACCAAGTGCAGGCTCGGGAAAGGGTCCAGGGCGCGCTCGATGCGCTCCAGCCGCGCCAGGTGGCCCACCTCGTACTGCGGCATAGCCCGCGGCCAGCGGTGCACGCGCGCAAGCAGGGGAGCGCCTTGGGCTCCGACGAGCTCGCGCAGCTCCTCGCTGGCCAGCCCGACGAGCGCGTCGTCGTCCAGCGCCAGGGCGTCCGAAACGCCGCGCTTGCCGAAGAAACAGCGCAAGAGCGCCAGGTGTTCCGGCGCGCGCCCGGGCCACTTGGAGCTGCTCCAGGTACAGGCCGTCAGCGCGCGCCCCTCCGTGCGCGGCACGAGAAAGCCCGTGGCGTCCAGCGGGTGCGCCACCGCGCGCCGCTCGAACCCCAGCGTGACCACGGCGGTCGAGGCGTAGGGGATGGCGCCCAGCTGTTCGGCGGCTGCGGGGCTCAAGGGAGCGAGCAACTCGGCGGCGGCGAAGGCGGGCGTGGTCAGGACGACGTGGTCGGCTTCGAGCCGTTGCCCGGAGCCCAGCTCAAGCGCGTACGCGTCGTCGGCAAGCCGCTCCAGCGACACGGCGCGCTGGCCGCAAACGATCTGCACGCCGACCAGCGCGGCTTCGAGACTGTCGACCAACGTCCCCAGCCCCGTCTCCAGGCTCGTGAACATGGGCGCCTTCGGCCCCTTGGCCTTCGCCTTGCGCCGGAACGCGAGCGCGCCGCGGATCAGGTTGCCGTGCTCTCGCTCCAGCGCGCGCAGGGTGGGGAAGGTGGCCTCTAAGCTGAGCCGGTCCGCGTCGGCGGCGTAGACCCCGGCCAAAAGCGGCTCGGCCAGGCGCTCCAGCGACTCGTCGCCCAGCCGGCGGCGCACGAAGCCGCCGAGCGACTCGTCCCCGTCGTCGCGTTTCGGCGGGACGAACGGCTCCAGCCCCATGCGCAGCTTGCCCGCGAGCGAGAACAGGTCACTGGTGAGAAAGCCCAGGAAGTCGGAGGGGATAAACCCCATCGCCCCGCGCGGCAGCCGCCGCATGCGCCCCCCCTGGAGCACGAAGGTCTTTCGACCGGGCAAGGGGCTGATGAGCTGGCCTTCGAGCCCGAGCGCCTTGCACAGGTCAAGCGCCCACGGCTTCTGGGTCAGCATCGCGTCCGGGCCGGCCTCGATCACACACCCTTGCGCGCGCTCGGTTTGAATCTTGCCGCCCAGCCGTTCGTCCTTCTCGACCACGGTGATCGAGAGTTCGGGCGCGCTCTTGTTCAGGAAATACGCGGTCGCCAACCCCGAGATCCCGCCGCCCACCACGACGACGCGCCCGCTCATGCCAGCGCTCCCTCCACCGCGGCCGTCAGCGCCGCGATCAGTTGCGGGTCGTCGTTGAGTGACTCCGTGCGCTCCAGGTGCAGCCCGAGCGCCTCGGCCGCCTGGCGGCACTCGACGTCGACGTCGTAGAGCACCTCCAGGTGGTCGGTGATGAAGCCGATGGGGCAGACCAAGACGGCTTTCGCGCCGCCATCGGCCAGCGCCTGCAGCACGTCGAGCACGTCGGGACCGAGCCAGGGCTCGCGCGTGTGGCTCGCGCTCTGGAACGCAAAGCGCCAGCCCGACACGCCCGCCCGCTCGGCCACCCGTTGGCTCGCCTCTTGCAGCTGATTTGGATAGGGGTCGTCCCACGCGCGGATGCGCTCGGGCAGGCTGTGGGCCGTGAACAGCACCTGGGGCCGCTCGTCGGGGCTGAAGGCCGTCAGCGCCTCGGTGACCCGCCCGGCGACCGCGTCGAGGTAGGCGGGCTGGGCGTGCCAGCTCGGGACGAAGGTGGTTTCGATGTTCTCCTCGCACGCTGCAAGGGCTTGTTCGGCGGCCTCGACGTAGGCCCCCACGCTCAGCTTCGACTCGTACGGCGTGAGTGCCAGCCCGACCGCGCGCCGTACGCCGTCGCAGGCCATCTGTGACACGACCTCGGCGATGCGGGGAGCCCAGTGTCGCATGCCGGCATAGACTTTGAAGCCTCCGCCTTCCGCATTCAACGCCCGCTCCAGCGCCGCCGCCTGTTGGCGCGTGATCGCCATCAGCGGCGAGCGCCCGCCGATGCGGACGTAGCGCTCTTTGAGCTCCGCGACCGCCTCCGGCGACGGCGGCCGGCCGCCGCGAATGTCGGTGAAGTAAGCCTCGACGTCGTCCAGGTGTTCGGGCGTGCCGTAGGCCATCAGCAAGACGCCGGTGGGCCGTTCAGTCGTTCGCATGCTCTTCCTCCCCGATGCTCGCGTTGGCGCTGCGCTCGTGCACGAACTCGACCAGGCGACGGAGTTGTGTCGGATCCGTCTTTGGCAGCACGCCGTGACCCAGGTTGAACACGTGACCGGGTCGCCCGCCGGCTTGGCGCAGCACGCGCTCGGCTCCCGCGGCCACGCCCTCCCACGCCCCCAACAGCAGCACGGGGTCCAGGTTGCCTTGAATCGCCGTGCCCCTCCCCAGACGCTTCCAGGCCTCGCCCAGCGCGACGCGCCAGTCGACGCCGATGACGTGCCCGCCGGCCATCTGTTGCAGCTCCAGCAGGCCCCCGGTCATGACGCCGAAGTGCAGCAGCGGGACGCCCGTTCCCTCCAGCGCCTCGAACAGCCGGCTCATGTGCGGGAGCACGTAGGTTTGATAGTCCGCCGGCCCCAGGCAGCCCACCCAGCTGTCAAAGACCTGGAGTGCGCTTGCGCCGGCCTCCGCTTGGGCCATGAGGTAGGTGGCCATCGCCTGGGTGAGATGGTCCATAAGCCGGTGCCAGGCCTCGGGCTCGCCGTGCATGAACAGTTTGGTGCGCTCGAACGCGCGCGACGGCCCGCCCTCGATCAGGTAGCTGGCCAGCGTGAACGGCGCGCCGCAGAACCCGATGAGCGGGACGTCGAGCTCGTCCTTCAGGTAGCCGATGGCCTTGAGCACGTAAGCGAGATCCTCGGCCGGCGCCAGCGGGCGCAGGCGCGCCGCGTCGGCCGGCGCGCGGATGGGGGACTCGATCACGGGCCCCTCGCCCTTGGCGAAGTGGAACCCGAAGCCCATGGGCGCCAGCGGCAGCAGGATGTCGGCGAACAGGATGGCCGCGTCCACGCCGAGCTGCTTGACGGGCAGCCGCGTGACCTCGGCGCACAGCTCGGGGCGCTGGCAGATCTCGACCAGCGAGTATTTCTCCCGAATCGCGCGGTACTCGGCCTGGTAGCGGCCCGCCTGCCGCATGAACCACACCGGCGTGCGGTCCACGGGCTCGCAACGGCACGCTCGCAGGAAGCGGTCGTTAAACATGCGTTCCTTTCAGCGCCTCGCGCGCGGCCGCGACCGTCGCGGCCACGTCGGCCTCGGTGTGGGCCAGCGACGGGAACCACGCCTCAAAGCCCGACGGCGGCGGGTAGACGCCCCGATCCAGCAGCCCGTGGAACAGGCGCGCGTACGCCCCGTGGTCGGCCCGCCTGGCCGCCTCGAAGTGCTCGATCGGTTCGTCGCCGAAAAACGGCGTCAGCATCGCCCCCACGCGGTTGACGCGCAGCGAAACGCCCCGCTCGCGCCCGGCTGCCTCCAGTCCCTCGGCCAGTTGCTGACTCAGCGCCTCGAGCCGGTCGTAGGCGCCCGGTTTCTTGAGCTCGGTCAGCGTGGCCACCCCCGCGGCCATGGCCAGCGGGTTGCCGGAGAGCGTCCCGGCCTGATACACGGGGCCCGCCGGCGCGATCTGGTCCATCAGCTCGGCCGGACCGCCGTAGGCGCCCACCGGCAGGCCGCCGCCGATCACCTTGCCCAGACAGGTCAGATCCGGCGTCACGCCGTAGCGCGCCTGCGCGCCGCCGTAGGCGACGCGAAAGCCGGTCATGACCTCGTCGAACACGAGCAGCGCGCCGTGGGCGCGGGTGCGCTCCCGCAGCCCTTCCAGAAAGCCCGGGCGCGGCGGGACGACGCCCATGTTGCCGGCCACGGGCTCGACGATCACGGCCGCGATCTGCTCGCCGAAGCGCTCGAACAGGTCGTCGATCGCCGCCAGATCGTTGTAGGGCGCGCTGAGCGTGTCCGCGGTCGCCGCGCGCGGGACGCCGGGCGAGTCCGGCAAGCCCAGCGTCGTCACGCCCGACCCGGCCTGCACCAGCAAGGGGTCGGCGTGGCCGTGGTAGCCGCCCTGGAATTTCACGATCTTGTCGCGCTCGGTGTGCGCACGTGCCAGCCGCAGCGCGCTCATGGTGGCTTCCGTGCCGGAATTGACCAAGCGGACCCGTTCCATTGACGGCACGGCCGCGCGCACGAGCTCGGCCAGGGCGATCTCGCTCTCCGCCGGCGCGCCGAAACTTGTGCCCTTGAGAAGCGCCCCTTCAAGCGCCTCGACCACGCTCCGGTGCGCGTGGCCCAGCACGAGCGGCCCCCAGGAGCCCACGTAGTCGACGTAGTCGTTGCCGTCGACGTCGGTGAGACGCGCCCCGCGGCCGCGCTCGAAAAAGAGCGGCGTCCCGCCCACGGCCTTGAAGGCGCGCACGGGGCTGTTGACCCCGCCGACCAGCACCTCTTGCGCCCGCTCGAAGAGCGCCTCGGAGCGCGCCCGCTTCATGCAAACACCTCGACGCCCCTGGGCTGGTAGACGCAGAGCGGGTCGCTGGCCAGCGGGTCGCCCGTGGCGGCAAAGGCCCGGGCGCGCGAGCCGCCGCAGATGGGGTTGAACTCGCAGCGGCCGCACTTGCCCTCGTACAAACCGGGGTCGCGCAGCTGGCGGAACAGCGCTGCGTCGCGGTAGATCTCAACCGGGCTCTGCTCCCGAACGTGACCGGCCACCAGCGGCAGGAAGCCGGATGGATACACCTCGCCCAGGTGCGAGATGAACATGATCCCGTTGCCGTCGCGGATGCCGAAGCCCCGCCCGATGGGCGTGCGCTGCATCTCGTCCCACGTCATGCCCGCAGCCCGCATGCGCTGGACGGCCACGCGGCGGAAGTGCATGGCTTCGGTGGTCTTGATCGCAAACGGCGAGGACGGAACGAGATCGTAGAGCCAGTTGAACAGCCGTTCCGACTCGGCCGCGCCGATCGGGCTCAAGGCCTTGCCCCGGCCCACCTGCACCAGGAAGAACAGGCTCCAGCGCTCGATGTCGACGTCGCAGAGCAGCGCGTGGATGGCGGGCAGGTCGTCCAGCGTCTCCGAGGTGACCAGCGTGTTGACCTGCAGCGGGATGTCTTGAGCTCGGATCGCGCGCGCGGCGGCCAGCGTGGAGTCGAAGCAGCCGGGCACGCCCCGGAAGGCATCGTGCCGCGTAGGCGAGGAGCCATCCAGGCTCAGCGACATGCTCAGCACGCCGTGGGCCTTGAGCTGGCGCACGACCTCGGGCGTGAGCCGGTCGGTGGCGCTCGGGGCCACCGAGATCGGCAGGCCGATGGCCACCCCGTGGTCGATCAGCTCGAACAGATCGGGCCGGTGCAGCGCGTCGCCCCCGGTGAGCACGACGTGCGGCGGCGGGTCACCGAAGTCCCGCAGTTGGTCCAACAGCGCCATGCCCTCCGCCGTGCCCAGCTCCAGCGGGTGGTGGCACGGGTTGGCCTCGGCCCGGCAGTGCTTGCAGGCCAGGTCGCAGGCCTGCGTGGTCTCCCAGTAGACCAGGATGGGGCGCTGGTCGAAGACGCGCCGCCCGTCCATGCTGGGGTGGAACGCTTTCGTGTTCACGTCCTGCTCCCTTCGGGTTCGTCCAGCCAGCCGGCGACGTCCTTGGCCCAGTAGGTGATGAGCCAGTCGGCGCCCGCCCGTTTCATCGCGGTCAGCGTTTCCAACACGGTTTTCCGTTCGTCGACCCAGCCCCGCTCGGCCGCGGCCTTGACCATGGCGTACTCCCCGCTCACGTTGTAGGCGGCCACGGGCACGTCCGAGATCTCTCTGGCAGTCCGGATCACGTCCAGGTAGGCCAGCGCGGGCTTGACCATGACGGCGTCGGCGCCCTGGGCCAGGTCGAGTGCGATCTCGCGCCGCGCCTCGCGCGCGTTGGCCGGGTCCATCTGGTAGCTTGCCCGGTCGCCGAAGCCGGGAGCCGAGCCGGCCGCGTCGCGGAAGGGCCCGTAGAAGGCCGAGGCGTACTTGGCCGCGTAGGCCAGGATGGCCACCTCGGGCAGCTCCGCTCCGTCGAGGGCCGCGCGAATCGCGCCCACCTGCCCGTCCATCATCGCGCTCGGGGCCACCACGTCGGCCCCCGCGCGCCCGTGGGCCACGGCCATCTCGGCCAGCAACTCGAGCGATTCGTCGTTCAAGACCTCGCCGTCGCGCACGACCCCGCAGTGCCCGTGGTCGGCGTAGGCGCAGGCGCACACGTCGGTCATCACGACGAGCTCGGGGACGACCGCCTTGAGCACGTGGACGGCGCGCGGGACGATGCCCTCGGGGTCGCGTGCCGCGCTGGCCGTGTCGTCCTTGTGGCCGGGCAGGCCGAACAACAAAACGGCCGGCACGCCGAGTGCCTGCAGGCCTTCGGCCTCCTCGGCCAACTGGTCCAGCGAGAGGTGAAACTGCCCCGGCATGGAAACGATCTCCTCACGAACGCCCTGTCCCTCACACACGAACAGCGGGTAAATCAGACCGTCCGTGCTGAGCCGGTGTTCACGCGCCAGGCGCCGCAAGCCGGCCACCCGCCGCAAGCGGCGCGGGCGTGAGCTCGGCGTCCAGCGGGTGTCGAGTCGTGGTGTCATCGCTAGATTGCCTCCTGTAACGCTTGGATGAGTCCGGGCACGGTGTGCTCGCGCGCCACGACGTCGGGGGAGAACCCCGCAGCCAGGACCGCTTCGGCCGTGACCGGGCCGATGGCGGCGACGATGCAGTGCCGCAACGGGGTGAGTTCCCCGCCCAGCGCGTCCGCCAGGCCGCGCACGGTTGACGCGCTCGTGAACGTGACCACGTCGATTCCCTCACGCAAGAGCGCGTCGACGGCCCCCCGGTCGAACGGCTCGGTCTGGGTCCGATAGACCGCGACCTCGGTGGCTGCGGCGTCGCGCGCCCGCAGCTGCTCGCACAGCGCCGGGCGCGCGATGTCGGCGCGCAGCAACAAGAAACGCTGCCCCGGCACGTCGCCCAATTCCTCCGCAATCGCCTCGGCCACGTAGCGCGAGGGGACGAAATCGACCCGTTCTCCCAGTGCCCGCAACGCCTCGGCCGTGGCCGGCCCGATGGCGGCCACTTTCATCCCCTCGAATGCCGGATGCACCTTGTCGAGCCCCCGCAAGCGCTCGGAGACGAAACGCACGCCGTTGGCGCTGGTGAAGACGACCCAGTCGTAGTCGGACAGGCGCGCGACGGCCGCGTCAAACGGCCCCCAGTCGGCCGGCGGAACGAGCCGAATGGCCGGCAGAAGCACCGGCACGGCGCCGAGGGCTTCCAGTTGCCGCACGACGTCGTCCGTTTGCTCCCGGGGCCGCGTGATCAGGACGCGCTTGCCCGCCAACGGGCCGTTTGAAACGCTCATTTGACCTCCATCGCAAGCAGGCGGGCCGCGCCGGCGGCCAGCAACCGGTCGCCCAGCGCGCGCCCCAGGGCCTCGGCCTCGCCGGGGGAGCCGGCGAGGCGATCGTGCAACAGCTCGCCCCCGTCGGGCCGGGCCACCCGCCCGTCCAGGACGAGCTCGTCCCCCTCGACCCGCCCGTAGGCGGCGATCGGGACGCGGCAGCCGCCCCCGAGCCGGTGCAGCAGGGCGCGCTCGGCCAGCACGGCCGCCCGCGCCGCCGCGTGGTCGAAGGCCGCAACCAGCACGCGGATTTTTGCATCGTCGGCGCGCGCTTCAATGGCCAGCGCGCCCTGCCCGACGGCGGGGAGCACCACCTCCGGAGCGAGCGTCTCGGTGACGTGGCCCAGAAGATCGAGGCGCTGCAGCCCGGCGACGGCCAACACGAGCGCGTCGCACTGTCCCTCGGCCAGCTTGCGCAGGCGCGTGTCCACGTTGCCCTTCATCTCGACCATGGAGAGATCGGGCCGGTGCGCCAGCAGTTGTGACGCGCGCCGCGGGCTCCCGGTACCGATCCGCGCGCCCGCCGTCAAGTCCGCCAAGCCCCGCCCGTCGCGGCTGACCAGCGCGTCGCGCGGGTCGACCCGCTGTGGGAAGGCCACCAAGTCAAGGGTTGGCTCGAATTCGGTGGGCATGTCCTTCAGGCTGTGGACCGCCAAGTCGATCTCGCCGTCCAGCAGGGCTTGCTCGAGCTCCTTGATGAAGGCGCCCTTGGTCTCGATCTGTCCCCGGTCGCCCGTGGTCCGCACCACGCGCGTCTCGAACGTCTCATTGGGGTGCAGCGCTTGCAGGCGTTCCAGCACCCAATTCGCCTGCGCCAGCGCCAGCGCGCTGCCGCGCGTGCCGATGACGATCAAGAGACGGTCTCCTTGGCTCGGCGCATGCGCTCCTTGGCCGCGCTCAAGGGACCGACGTCCTTGGCTCGCTCGCGGATGAGCTCGGGGTCGGCCAGGCCGTTGGAGCGGAAGCCGAACAGTTGCGCCAAGAGCGCGTCCGGCTCCTCGGCCTGGCGTGCCAGATGCTTGAAGCGCTGCGTGTGCCCGTGCAACAGCTTGTTGACCAGACGGGCGGACAGCGACTCCACGATCTTCCATTGGCGTGCGTCCAGTTCGCCGAGCTTGGGCAGCGCCCAGTCCAGCTCCTGCCGGCGAATCCCCTCGGCCCGCTCCCGCAGCAGCTCGATGTAGGGCGCGACCTGTCGTTCCCTGCACCACGTCCGGAACAGCCCGAGCTCCTCGTCCACGATGGCTTCGGCCCGCGGGATCTCGGCTTGACGCCGCGCGTGTCCCTCGTCCACCACGGACTGCAGGCCGTCCAGGTCGAACAGCTCGACCCCGTGGACCGAGGAGGCTTCGGGGGCGACGTTGCGGGGCAGGGCCAGGTCGATGAGCAGCAGGGGCGCGTGCGCCCTGGCCGCCTGAACCCGGCTCAACCGGGCAGCGTCGAGCACGACGCCACCCGCTCCGGTCGCGGCGATCACGACGTCGGCTCGAAGCAGCGCGTTGTCGAGCCCGTCCCACGGGACGGCGGTGGCGTCCAGGCGCGTCGCCAGCGTGCGCGCCCGCTCGCCCGAGCGGTTGACGAGCGTGAAAGAGCGCATTCCGCGCTCCTTAAGCGCGTTGGCCACGGCCTCGCCCATCTCGCCGGCACCGATCACCACGCCGCCGACCCCTGCGAGGTGCGCCCAACGCTCGCCGATCAGCTGCGCGGCCACCGAGCCAAAGCAGGCCGGGAAGCGCCCCAGGCCGGTCTCGGTGCGCACGCGCTTGCCCGTCTGGATCGCTCTGCGAAAGAGCGCCGAGAGCACCGGGCCCGCGCTTTCGCGCTCGACCGCGCGCTCGAAGTGGGCGCGCACCTGACCCAGGATTTGCGGCTCGCCCAGCACCTGCGAATCCAGCCCGCCGGCCACGCGCAACAGGTGCTCGACCACCGCCGGCCCCGTCCGGGTGTAGAGGTGCGGGGCCAGCGCCTCGACCGAAACGCCGCCGTAGGACGCCAGCAGCTCGACCAGCGGCTCGGCCTTGTCGCCCAGCGCGTAAACTTCGGTACGGTTACAGGTGGACAGGATGCAGGCTTCCTGGTAGTGGATCACCTCTTGGCACGACGCGCACTTGCGCCCGCAGTGGGCGTAGCGCGGGTGGTCGCACCAGCAGCGCTTGAACACGTCCAGCACGTTGCTGAGCGGAGGGCCTTCAATGGAAAACCGTTCGCGCAGTTGCAGCGGGGCCGTGACGTGATTCAATCCAACCAGCATGAGCTGCGGTGCGATGGCGCTGCTAATCATCGATTCCCCTCTTTCGACCAATGGGTCGATTTCTGACCGGCTGGTCGAAAATACGAGGTATGCCCCCCCTTTGGCATGATCTGAGACAGACAAGTTGCTGATCGTGGTCAGGTTGCGCACGCGAGGCGCGTTGACTCGCGGATATCCTGCCGTCTGCCGCCAAGCCCTTCCGGCGCACGCCAGACCCTCCTCCCTAGCCCGACAGCGCGGCCGCCTCCGCCAAGGGGCGGTGAATGCCCGTAAAAATGGGCGTATCCCGCAGCGTGTAGCGGCGCGCCTCGGTCTCGCGCAGCTCGCGCACCAGGTCCTGGAACGCGACCAAGTCGTCGGTCTCGTAGGCCACGATGAACTCCTGGTCGTCGAGGCCGAACGAATACGCCAGCAATTGCCGCACGGCCGGGTAGCCCCGGCCCACCCGGATGTGTTCGTTCATCATGCCCTGGCGCGCCTCGCGGCTGAGCAGGTACCAGTCGACCGTCTTGACGAAGGGGTAGACGATCAGGTAGCGCATGCGGTTGGGCTGGAGCATGCCCTGCTCCTGTGAGGTGGGCCGGCGCACGTAAGTCGAGCCGCGCACCAGGCCGGTCATGACCGTTTGAGGGACGAGATAGCGTCCCATGCCGGCGCGGAGCAGGGCGGCCATGCCCGCCTGCAGCGCTTCCAGCGAGGGGGCCAGGCGCCAGAGCAGCAGGTCGGCGTCGGCCCTGAGCCCGGTGAGCGCGTAACCGTAGGTCGTCAGGTCCTCGCGCTCGGCGGCGGCCAGCAGCGCCTCGCGCCCCTGCGTCCGCTCGTCGTCGGGCAGGCGGCGCCAGGCCGGGTCCAGCCCCAACGCGGCGTACTGCACGAACAGCTGTCCTTCGTCATTGCCTTCGCGGCGTTCAGCCATGAATGTCCTCCTTGGGATCGCAAATCGCGCTGCCCGCCCGCGCCAGTCGGGCCAGCGCCACGTCCAGCGGTTGCACATCGGGTTGCGGGCGCGGCGCGGCGTCGTGCGCACCCGGATCGAGCTCGAACAGCTGCTCGAACAGGGCCTGCGGGCGCTCGGCCTGGCGCGCCAGCTGCTTGAAGCGCTGGGTATGCCCGTGGAGCAGCTTGTTGACCAGGCGGGTGCTCAGGGCCTCGACGCCCTGTCTCTGGTCCTCGCTGAGGCCGAGTTTGGGCAGGGCACGTCGCACCTCTTCCGAGCGCGCGGCCTCGGCCCGCTCGCGCAGCAGGCGGATGTAGGGGGCGACCTGCCGCTCGCGCAGCCAGCGGGCGAAGGCCGCCGTCTCCTCGGCCACGATGGCTTCGGCCTTGGGGACCGCGGCGCGGCGCTGCGCCAGGTTCGCATCGACCGTTCCCTTGAGCTGGTCCAGGTCGACAAGCGTCACGCCGGGCACCCGGCCGGCGGCCGGGGCGACGTCGCGCGGAACGGCCAGGTCGATCACGGTCAGCGGCCGCCCGCCGCGCGCCCGCATGGCGTGCGCGACCGCCTCGACGGGGAGCACGGGACCGGGCGCCCCCGTGACGCAGATGACGGCGTCGACCTCGGCGAGTCCCACAGCCAAGTCGGCCCAGTCGAGGGCGCGTCCGCCGTGCGCGCCCGCCAGGCGCTGGGCGCGCACGCGCGTGCGGTTGGCCACCGTCAGGCGCGTGACGCCTTTGTGCCGCAGGGCCGAAGCCGCCACCGCGCCCATCCGGCCCGCCCCGACGAGCAGCACCGAGGGGGGGCGCCCGCCCGGTCCCCGGTCGTTCAGGTGCTGCGCCGCCACCGAGGCCAGCGAGGCCGGGAAGCGCCCCAGCGCCGTCTCGGTGCGCACGCGCTTGCCCGCCCGGATGGCGTGGCGGAACAGCGCCGAGAACACGGCGCCGACGTGGCCGTCGTCCAGGGCCGCCTCGAACGCCGCGCGCACTTGGCCCAGAATCTGGGATTCGCCCATGAGCTGGGAATCCAGCCCCGCGGCCACCCGGAACAGGTGGTCCACGGTTCCCGCCCCGCGGCGCGCATACAGATGCGGTTGCAGCGCCTCGACGGCCACCCCGCTCCAGGCCGAGAGAAACCGGCTCAAGGGCTCCCATTTGGAGCCGAAGGCGTAGAGTTCGGTGCGGTTGCAGGTCGACAGCACGCAGCCCTCGGCGTAGTGCACCCGCGCCTCGCAGGGGCCGCAGGCCGCTCCACCGCAGTCGGCCGGCACGGCCTCGCACCAGGGCGCGGTGAGCACGTCCCGCACGCGGCCCGCCGCGCGCGCGCCCAGGCTCAGTCGCTCGCGCAGGCCGAGCGGGGCCGTGCGGTGGTTGAGCCCCACGAGCAAGAGCCCTTGTTCGTCAGGGATTTGCGAGGTCCACATGAGGTCGCGAAAACCCGCCTTTCGACTACTTGGTCAGTTTTCGACTGACCGGTCGAAAGGGAGTATATCGACAGCCGCCACGCGTTCAACGTCGGACCCCACACCACGCCGTCGGCTCGCGCTGACGGTCGCGTCCGATACAATCCGGTGCATATGCCCGCACCAAAACCGCTCAAAGCACCTGCGGACGGGTTCACGAGCTGCTATCCGCACGACTTCTTCGACGCCCTGCTGGTCGTCTCCTTCGGCGGCCCCGAGGGCATGGACGACGTGATGCCGTTTTTGGAAAACGTCACGCGGGGCCGGAACGTGCCGCGCGAACGGCTGCGGGAGGTGGCGCACCACTACGAGCGGTTCGGCGGCGTGAGCCCGATCAATGCACAGAACCGGGCGCTCATCGGCGCGCTGCGCCGGGAGCTCGACGCCCGCTGCATCGGGCTGCCGATCTACTTCGGCAACCGCAACTGGCACCCCATGCTCCCCGAGACGGTGCAACGGATGACCGACGACGGGGTCAAGCGGGCGCTGGCGTTTTTCACCTCGGGGTTCAGCTGCTACTCCGGCTGCCGACAGTACCGCGAGGACATCCACCGCGCGCAGCAGGCCGTGGGACCCGCGGCGCCCGAGGTGCTCAAGACGCGCATGTTCTACAACCACCCCGGCTTCGTTCGAGCCAACGCCGAGCGGGTGCGCGAGGCGCTGGGGCAACTCCCGGCCGCGCGGCGCGGGGACGCCGTCGTCGTGTTCACCGCCCACAGCATCCCGCTGGCCCAGGCCCGGCACGCGCGCTACCAGGCCCAGTTACGGGAGTCGGCGCGGCTGGTGGCCCAACGCGCTGGCGTCGAAAACCACCGGCTCGCCTACCAGAGCCGCAGCGGCCCGCCGCACGTCCCCTGGCTCGAGCCCGATGTCTGCGACCTCCTGCGCGAGCTCGACGAGCAGGGCGTCGGCGAGGTCGCCCTCTCGCCGCTGGGGTTCGTCTCCGACCACATGGAGGTGCTTTTCGACCTCGACGTCGAGGCGCGCGAGGCGGCCGAGGCGCTGGGGATGACGCTCGTGCGCGCTGAGTCGGTCGGCACGCACCCCGAGTTCGTGCGCGCGGTGTGCGAGCTGATCGAGGAGCGCCTCAACCCGGCGCTCGCACGGCGCGCCTGGGGCGCCCACGGCCCGAGCCACGCGGTCTGCCCCGCGGACTGCTGCCTGCCGGGCACGGGCGAACCCAGCCCGTGGGCTGTCTGATCAAGACATCGCCTCGGCGGCCAGCGCAGCCGGAATCCCGACCTCGTAAGACGGGTATTGGAGTTCGATGCCCAACAGCCGGCGCACGGCGCGTCCGTCGACGCGGCGGTTGGCGCGCTGGGAGGGGTGCGTCCCCTCCGGTCCGACGGGATCGGGCGCGGGCACGCCAAGCAGCCGGGCCGCAAACGCCGCCACCTCGCGCTTGGGTGCCGGGGCGTCATCGCCGACGGGATAGGCGCCCGTGACGGCGTCGGCCAGCAGCCCGGCCTCGGCGTGCGCGGCCAAATCGTCCACGTGGATGCGCGAGACGTAATCCGACCCGTCCCCGACCAGCCTGTAGCGCCCTTCCCGCAGCGAGACGTGGACGCCGCGGCCGGGGCCGTAGATGGCCGGCGCGCGCAGCACGAGCGCGGACCAGGGACCGTCCAGCACGGCCCGCTCCGCGGCCAGGCGGCAGCGCCGATAATGCGTTCGTGGTTGCGCCGGGGTGGCCTCGTCGATGTCGACCGCCGGCCCGTAGACCCCGGTGGTCGAGAGGTAGACGACCCGAGAGGGCAAATGCCCTAGCGCCTCCAGCAGGCGCGGCGTGGGGTCCCAGGCCGCCTCCCCCCGCCCGAGCACGGGCAGCGAGTGCAGCGCCCACACGCCTGCCGAGACCGACCCGCCGAGCGCGGCCAGCGTGGCCGGCTCGCTCACGTCGAGCCGCTGCACGACGGCGCCGGCGGCGGCCAAGCCTTTGAGGCGTTCGGGGTCGCGCGTGGTGGCCACGACCCGGACACCGCGTTCCAGGAAACGGCGGGCAACACGCGCGCCGGTGTAACCGCAGCCGCAGATCAGGATCTCCATAGACGTCACCTTGCCGCGCGAGGTCGCGCGCTCGCGTCAACTGTAGCGTGGCGCGCTCGCGGTGCAAAGCGCCAACATGGGGCTGGGAGCTACTTCCCGGCGCGTCGTTCGGCCAGCTCTCGCTCGTAGGCCTTCCAGCCCGGACACCAGGCCGTGTGCCAACGCCAGAGCCGGGCCCGCAACGAGCGGGGGCGCTTCTTGGCGAACGCGCGCCAGGGGCACGTCGCGCAGTTGGAGGTCATGATACAACTCCTTTGCGGGGGATCAGGAGCGCTTTTCGTAGCCGTCCAAGACCTCGGGCAACAGGATGGGATCGAAATCATCCCAGTCGATCGACTCGAACGTCTCCCGCGACATGCGCAGGTAGAGCAGTTCGGTGGCCGGCTCGGGGAAGTCGTTGTCGACGTAGACGAGCTCGACGTCCTTCACCTTGTCGTAGCGGAAGAGCGCCCGGAAGATGCGCGCGGCCTCCCGGAACGTGTCGTCCAGGTCGTCCAGGTAGTACCCGCGCGGGACGAGCCGCACGCTGGGCCAGAGCGACTCGGCCCCGTTGGCGTCGGTCGAATATACAGACGCCTCGGCCGCTTCCTCGACGGTCTCGCGCAGCCAAGCCTCCTCGTCCTCGGGCGCGGCCATGGGCGCGGGCCCCGGGTCGCCGCCCCCGCAGCCGGCCAGCGCCAAGGCCAAGCCGAGCGCGGCCACGATCCACAGACGGACGGTCATGCGCGCCTCCTCTTCCCGCACAGCATGACACACGCGCGGGGAGCGCGGCATGATCCGGGTCAGGCTCGAGGTTGATCCGCGTCAGCTACTTCAGCAGGAGCAACAGCAGGATGAGGCCGACGCCGGCGGTGGTGGCCCCCAGCAGCCAGGGGGTCGGGTCGGGCGCGGCGCGGCGCGGCAGGAAGGGGTGGGTCTCGTTTGAAACGGACTCGGCCAGTTGCGCGGGCTCGATGTGCCAGGGCCCCACGCTGTAAGCCCCGGCCAAGCGGAGCTCGCCGCCGAAAGTGGCGCCGGTCCAGTGCGGGCCGATCGGGTTGAGAAACGCCGCACGCTCGAGCGAGAGGTCGGCGAAGGTGGCGCCGGAGAAGTCGGCCCAGCCGGCGAAGCGGGCGCCGGAGAAGTCGGCCGTGCCGCCGAAGGCCGCCTCCGAGAAGCGGGCAATCGCGCCGAAGCGCGCGTCGGGCAGGCTCACGCCGCGCTCGAATGCAGTCCCTGAGAAGTCGGCCGCGTCGTCGAAGCGCGTCGCCCCGAAGGTCACGGGGCCCGCGAAGGTCGCCCCCGCAAAGTGCGCGCTCCCCTCGAAGTGGGCGTTCTCGGCGCGCAGCGCGTCCCCGAAGCGGGCGTCCTCGAACGTCGCCCGCGCCCGCACGCGCGCCTTCGAGAGCGTCACGGGGCCGCCGAAGCGCGCTCCAGGCGCGCGCACGGTTTCAACGTCCCAGCTTGCGGCGTTCAGTTCGCCCCGAAACGCCGCGCCCCCCAACAACAGGGCCCCGTCGACCTGCAGGCCGTCCGCTTGCAGTGCGTCGGCAAAGGTCGCGCCGCGCGCGTCCAGCCGCCCCGCCACGGCCACGCCGGTCCAGGACGCCGCCGCCTCCACCCGCGCGTTCGCCCAGGACGCGTCCCGTTCGAAGCGGGCGCCGTCGGCCCGGAGCGCGCCGGCGAAGCTCGCGCCGTCGAAGTAGGCATCGCGCGCGAACTGGGCGCCGGTGAAGTCCGCCTCGGCCAGCGCGCTGCCGCTGAACACGACGGGGCCGTTGAAGCGCAGCGCCGGGCCGTTGTCTCCTCGCCCCGCGTGCAGCGGTCCCGAGAGGGTCGAGTCGCGCAGCACGAACGCGCCCTTGATCTGGATCAGCGCCCCGCCGCGGTCGGAAACGCCGTTGAGCGGCAGCCGGGTCAGGTCCAACTCGCCGGAAACGCGGGCGTGCTCCAGGCGCAGACAGTGGCCCAGCCGCAGCGACTCCAGCACGGCCTCGGCCGGGACGGTGCGTTCGGCCTCGGGCTGGTCGGGCGCGTAGAGCCCTTCCATGCAGCCGGTGGCGGAGTTGAGGTCCAGCGGATCGGTCTTGGCGGGCGGATCGGCCTGCGCCCAGCCCGGCCCCGACAGCGCCCACACGCACAGAGCGGCCAACAGCAGGGTGCGCAAGGCGCGCGCAGACGGTTGACTCAAACGGGATTTCATGGTGCGGGCGCGGACCTCCTTGCGAGGCGCACGGCGCGGTGCGTGCGCCCCATATATACGCCCCCATCTTGCGCGCTGTCAACGTCCGCTGCAAGCGTCACGAGGGGCGCAGAGCCGGGCATTGCTCGCGGGGAAGGCCGCTTGAGGGAAAGGGGCGGGGAAACGCGCAACGAAGGGTTGACAGTGGCCGCGGAGGAGTGCTACACTGTAGGCACGTTAATGTGCTGAAGGCTGGATCTACGGCCTTCAGACTGTGGAGATTCCTCCAACGGCCACCCAATCCCGCCTGGGTGGCCGTTTGTTTTCGCAAAACGGGGCCACCATGGCAAGCAAAAGCGTCATTGTCCGGTGAAACTGGAAATCCGTCTTATGGATTTGGCTGTTGACCACCTTGCGTTTCGCTTATGAGCCCAATCATACAACATTCGCCCCGCCGTGTCAACGACACGGGTCCGCCCCCTGCGGGACCCAAGCGGGCCCCGGGCGCGTTTGCCCCGTCCCGGCCGCCGAGCTATCATGAGCGCATTCGCCTTGGAATCGACAATCGTATGCCCACGCTGACCATCGTACAAGCCGTCAACGACGCGCTCCGCACCGCGATGCGTGCGGACGGGAACGTGCTCGTGCTGGGCGAGGACGTCGGGGTCAACGGCGGGGTGTTCCGCGCCACCGAGGGGCTGTACGAAGAGTTCGGCGAGGAACGCGTGATCGACACGCCGCTGGCCGAGTCCGGCATCGTGGGCATGGCCATCGGTATGGCGCTCTACGGGCTCAAGCCCGTGCCCGAGATCCAGTTCCAGGACTTCATCTTCCCGGCCTTCGACCAGATCGTGAACGAGCTGGCCAAGTTCCGCTACCGCTCGGGCGGCGAGTACTGCTGCCCGGTCGTGATCCGCACGCCCTACGGCGGCGGCATCCGCGGCGGGGCGTACCACTCCCAGAGCGGCGAGGCCTACTTCGCCCACACGCCGGGTTTGAAAGTCGTGATCCCCTCGACGGCCTACGAGGCCAAGGGGCTGCTGTTGAGTGCGATCGAAGGCCAGGACCCCGTGATCTTCATGGAGCCCAAGCGGCTCTACCGCTCGGTCAAGGGCGAGGTGCCCGAGGGGCACTACACCGTCCCCATCGGCGAGGCCGCCGTGCGCCGCGCGGGAAGGGACGTCACGCTGGTGGCCTACGGCGCCATGATTCCCGTCTGCCTCGAGGCCGCCGAGGAAGCCGAAGGAAAGGGCATCGACTGCGAGGTGCTCGACCTGCGCTCGATCGTCCCGCTGGACGAGGCGGCGATTCTGTCCTCGGTGCGCAAGACCGGCCGGCTCGTGATCGTGCACGAGGCCCCGCGCACGGGCGGCTTCGCCGGCGAGATCAGCGCGCTGGTGGCCGAGGAAGCCATCGAGTCCCTGGAAGCACCGGTCGTGCGCGTGACCGGCTACGACACGCCGTTCCCCTACACGCTCGAACCCCTCTATCTGCCGGACCCGGCGCGCGTGCTGGCGGCGGTCGAGCGCGTGGTGCATTTCTGATCCCAATTGATATGATGGGGACGTCGGAAGGCGGCACGGCCCGGCCGAAAACCCCGATGGCCCGCCTTCCCGCTTCCCCCGGAAGCAGATCGAAGGAGGATTGAATGGCTTTTGAGTTCAAACTGCCCGACGTGGGCGAGGGCATCCACGAGGGCGAGATCGTCTCCTGGCTCGTCTCGGAAGGCGACGTGGTCGAGGAGGACCAGCCCATCTTCGAGGTCATGACCGACAAGGCCACGGTCGAGATCACCTCGCCGCGCCAGGGAAAGATCCTCAAGTTGAACGCCTCGGAAGGCGACGTGGTCGAGGTGGGCTCGGTGATCGTCGTCTTCGGCGAGGAAGGCGAGAGCGCCCCGTCCGGCAACGGCGCCGGCGCGGCCTCCAAGCAGGAGGAAAAGCCAAAAGAAGAGGCACCCGCCAAGCCCGAACCCAAGGCCTCGGACGGCCAGGAGGCTGGGACCCAAACGGCCCAAGCCCCCCAAGGCCGCGTGCTGGCCACGCCGGCCACGCGCCGGGTGGCCCGCGAGCTGGGTGTTGACATCAACCAGGTCGAGGGCACGGGGCCCAACGGCCGCGTGACCAAGGACGACATTCAGCGTTTCGCCGACGGCGGTGCCGAGCCCGCGCGCGAGGAAGCGCCCGCCGGCACGACCGAGAAGGCGGCCCCCCAGCCCACGAGAATCGAGTCGGGCACGGAGGAAGAACGCCTGCCCGTGCGCGGCGTGCGCAAGGTGATCGCCCAGCACATGGAGCAAGCGCGCGATCACGTGGCGGCCTTCACCTACGTGGACGAGGTCGACGTCACCGAACTCGTCCGGCTGCGGGGCGAGCTCAAACCCCTGGCCGCCGAGCAGGACGCGAGGCTCACCTACCTGCCCTTCATCGTCAAGGCCTGCGTGGCCGGGCTCAAGAAGCACCCTTACCTGAACGCGGCCTACGACGAGGGTTCCCAGGAAATCGTGTTGAAGAAGTACTACAACGTCGGGATGGCCGCCGCCACCGAGGCCGGGCTGATCGTGCCCGTGGTCAAGGCCGCGGACCGGCGCTCGATCCTGGAGCTGGCCCGCGAGATCGAGCGGCTCGCGCTGGACGCGCGCGACGGCAAGAGCGCGCCCGAGGACCTGCGCGGCAGCACGTTCACGATCACGAGCCTGGGCGCCCAGGGCGGGCTGTTTGCCACGCCCGTGGTCAACTACCCCGAGCTGGCCATCATGGGGGTGCACGAGATCAAGCGCCGCCCCGTCGTGCTGGACGACCAGATCGTGCCGCGCGACGTCATGCTGCTCTCGCTCTCGTTCGACCACCGCATCATCGACGGCCACGTGGGCGCGGCCTTCGCCCAGGAGGTCAAGCGCCTGCTGGAAAACCCGAAGCTGCTCATGATGGAAGCCGTTTGAGCCCATAACGAGGGCGCGCCGGCTCAATCCGGCGCGCCCTTTTGTCCACCCGGATTCGCCGTAAGGGATCTGGGGAATCGGCTCTCGCCCAGAACGCGCCAGATCGAGAAACGTCAAGCCGTGTCAACACCGCGGCCGCGGCCTACGCTGACCCGTCACCTGCCCCCGTGCGGGGTCCCCTCGCTCATCGGTATTCGGGATTGGGATGGTCAAAGCGACAGCCCGCCTCCCACTCAGAGCGTTGGTTGCCGTGCGCGGGGAAGCCACCGGCGTCCTTGACCATGCGGGCCAGGTGCAGCAGGTTCCAGGTCATGAAGGTGGTGTTGCGGTTGGTGAAGTCGTT